>JAKVBD010000002.1 GCA_022446985.1 Lentisphaerales bacterium | reverse complement strand
TCCGTGGTGGACTGATTGTCTACCACAGAGTTCACAGAGATTAATACAACGCAAAAGTGTATCCTGTAAGTCTAGATATCCATTATAAATCAAACAATTAGTCAACTGAGCAAAAGATGCATCGTATATGATTTGTGTGAAACAAATTACTAAGAGTGTGCGTAATGAAAATACATTTGACTTGTCTTATTTTGATCCTTTTTTCCTTAAATTCTTTTGCTCAAAAGAAGTCACAGAAAGCTCCTAAAGATGTTGCCGGATATGAGCGTAAGGTGCTCGATATAAAAATTGAGGGTATCAAAAATAAAGCTTTGTACTTTGCTTCAAAAGTTAAAGGCAAAAAGCCTTTGCTGGTTTATCTACATGGTGCTGGAGGCAGAAATAGAGATGTCACTAAAGTGAATTGTCAATTTACCCAGGGTTTCAGTAAATTCGATTTAGTTTGCGACGTCGTACACCCTGCCTCACCGGGAATGTGGAAGGCAAAGGCCATTGATGACCTGATTGAACACATGCTCAAAACTTATGACCTTGACCCCAGCAGGGTTTATGTTGCTGGTTTCAGTATGGGTGGTGCTGGAGCATGGTACCATATTTTTGAAGGTCAGCAGCCGGTTGCAGCTTATATGCCGATGGGGTCAGGAGCTTCTAAAACCGGCAAGGTTCACGAAAAATGGGATATTTCTAAAATTGGCGATAAACAGATTTGGATGATCCATGGTGATAAAGATAAAGTAGTGCCTTATGCCAACGCCAAAGAGTCTGCCGATTTAATCTCTAAAGTAGCACCCAATTTTAAGTTTACGACGCTCAAAGGCGTGCCGCATACTGCGGGCGACACCTACAAGAAAAAAGAGACTTTTACCTGGCTGTTAAGTCATACAGTTGAGTAAAGCTTTAGAGATGATTCATTGAAAAACTTATGTGATTGTCATATTTAGAAAAATTTGTTTTTAATATACTGATTTTTCTTGTTATTTTTTAGCTAAGACGCCACTGACTTTTAGAACTTTTGTTTGATGAAATGTTCCAAAAAGTGTCATTTCCTGTTCTTCATATTTACTGATCTTGGCATAGGTACTTTTTGAGAAGCTGTAGGGTTTATCTCCTAAAAACTTATAGATTTTAGTGATGCCTTTTTCTTCCATAATAACGGTGCCGGTCATTTTCTTTTCTTCAGGTCTTTCTTTTTTCTTATCTTTGTCGCCTTTGCCTTTCTTACTTTTTGCCGAAAGATTAAGGGAGAAAGATGTGAGAGTCAGTGAACTTAAAAGCGTTAGTATTAATCTTCGGGTCATTGGGTGATTGTCCATTTTATTAAGTATTTCAAGAGGATTAGCGGCTACGGCCATTGTTGAGTATTTTTGTTAAGTTCTTGACCATCGCTTTAGCTCGTTCTGAGTGAGCTTTGGCAATGTCGTTTTGCTCAGCAGGATCTTTTGCCAAATTGTAAAGTTCATATTTTTCATGGAGTTTAGCTTTATCTCCCTGCCACTGTGGTTGCTTTTGAAAGCGCAGTTTCCAGTCACCCTCTCTAAAGGCAAGCATGCCACGAGCATTTTGGACGAGAACATTTGTGCGACTAAGCGTCTTCTGGCTTTTTCCCAAGATTACAGGGCTGATATCAAAGGAGTCTACTCCAGCGGATTCGGGTAGATTTTGGCCAAGAAAACCGGCGGCTGTAGCGAGGATATCCGTTAAAGTAATCAGTTGATCAGATTGACTCCCAGCGGCAATTTTTTGTGGCCAGCGGACAATGAAAGGCACTCGTACGCCACCTTCATACGTTTTTCCTTTTGCACCACGGAGGTCTCCATTTGTTTTATGGCCAAGTTTTTTACTGGCTGTTAACTTGGCATTTTTAGCTTTGGGACCGATATCTTCAGAGCTGTCGCGCAAACTGAGGTTTTTACCGGCAGATTCGTGATCTTTTGGGGAACCACCGTTATCACTGGAAAAGAAAAGAATCGTATTTTCTTCGAGATCGTGCTTTTCAAGAGTTTCCATAATTTCGCCGACATGGAAATCGAGTTCATTGATGTAGTCACCAAGTTGTCCGAGCGGGCTTGTGCCGCGAAAGCGCTTGTGTGGAGTTATGTGGGTGTGAGTTGCAGTCAGGGCCAGGTAGAGAAAGGCCGATCTTTGTTTGTAGTTATAAATTCTATACCTTTGGCGGTGAGGCTGGAGTCAACTTCGTCATCGTAGCGAATTTTGCTTAATTGATCGACTGTCGGCTTTTTAGGAAGGTCTTTTATCTCGTCTTTTATCCACAGTAATCGATGGTTCTCAAGGTAGGTTTTGAAGCCGTCATTGTGATTACTAGGTAGAGCAAATTGGTAGTCAAAACCTATTTCAATTCCACTGGGGCTAATTTCGCCAGCCCAGTTTTTATTTACAGAGTTGCCAAAACCCAAATGCCACTTGCCGATGTGAGCCGTTTGATAACCACTGTTTTTGAAGAAACGGGGCAAGGTCAGTGAGTCCGAGCTGATGGTGAGAGGACTGTATGAGTTTGCTGTCTTAAGTCGAATTGGTCCCCTGCAAGGGTAGGCACCGGTGAGCAATGCATAGCGGGAAGGAGAGCAAACAGCCCCAGGTGCGTAAGCCTGGGTAAATCGCATACCTTGACTTGCAAGGCGGTCAATATTTGGCGTCGTTACCCTGGATTTAGGATAAAAGCATTTGATATCACCAATACCGACATCGTCAGCGAGAATGAAGATCACATTTGGTTTTTCGACGGCTGTGCCCAGAGAGGTGAAAATGAGCGTAAGAGTTATAACAAGTGATTTCATTTTGCACCTGCTTTTGGATCATCGGCGATAGATAAAACGCGTACTGAAGCCAAATGCCCCTTCACATGCAGGGAGCGCAAAAGGTAACTGTACAGCGAGGTATTAAAAAATGAGCCTTTGTGATAGGCTTCCATTTTGACTGGAGTCTCTTTGCCATTTAGGCCATCGACCATTATTTGGCCATGCAGTTTGGCCCAGTGAGGTGCCTTGGTTGAACAGTTTTTGTCGAGACCGAAAATGTCGGCTGTTATATTTAAGCGAGTCCATAAATAATATCGACCGGCACGTTCCTTTTCTTTTTCTATCGGCCAGTAAATACTACCGTCTTTTTTAAAGACAGTTCCTCCTGGACTTCTGTAAGGCGGTTTTGACCATTGATGATCAACAAACATGCGATAGATAGGAGCCGTGTTATAAAATAAAGCTTCTGGAACCTTTTGGCCTGCGAGAGTTAATAAAAGGGCCGATTGAGCATTGATTAAGGTCGAGGTATATCCAGGGTGGGGGTAGGCTTTGTGATTGCCAACGGCATAATCTTTTGTTACGCAATAGCCACGCAGGCGTTGGGAAAGAGGCTTGCCATCGACCATCATCGTACTGTTAAGATCATATGGTGTTGCAGCGGCATTGAGAAGATAGACTATGGCCTGTTCACGCCAGGCTTGTTGGTTAGGGTGGTTGATCAGCATAGTTGAAGCTGTCAGCAGACAATTGGCATTCCAGCGGTTTTCCTCAGCTTTGGTATCTTCTTTACTCTTGGAATCAGAGGTGGGCGGTGGAATTTTTAGGTAACGGTTGGCTTCATGAATGAGGACATTAGTCACTAATTTGTGAGTCGAAGCATCGAGTTCATCCCAGATCATCCATGCAGTTTGGGCCAGAGCTCCGGCCCACATAGCTGATTGCCAGGTATCGCCCCAGTGTTGTTCACCGAGGCCACCGTTGATTTTGTGATCCTTGGCCAAGGAGCGAATGACCAGAGGTAAACGCAGCTTAATTTCTGTGGCTTCAACTCCAGCTCTTTCGGCATGATAATTTCCTGTACTCATAGCTAAAACCAAGGTCCTCGACAAGACAGTTATTGGACGGATCGCGTCTTCCATTTCTCTTCTTAAGCTTTTAAGTTTACCTTTTTTGTTTTTCCTCGGGGGAGCCACTCCGAAGTCCAGGAAGTCTCCGTCTTTTTTAATAGATAGAACCTTATCCATCCAAAGCTTGCCTAAACCATTTTGAGTATTTTTTATGGCAAAGGAGCAGATGTCGGCAAGCTCGTCATTGGCGACAGTCCCTTCAAGCTTACTCCAATCAAGTTTAGCGATTGATTGATTGGCCGGGAGAATGCCAGACCAGAAGGATAGGAGAGTGATGATAAAGAATTTTAAAGTTTGTTTCATAAAATATGATTCCTATATATTGCATGCAATAAATTGGGTTTTTAAAAGCCCGGCTAAAGAAGCCGGGCCGCGCAACACTACATACGGAAATGAGAGTTTTAGAATATTGCGGTAATCGGTTTACCTTTATCTGCAATAGTAAATGGGCGTCCTTCTTTATTCATGAATTCATGTTTCAGTGGCAGTCCCATGGCGTAAGCGATAGTGGCATTGAAGTCGCGAACTTTGACTTTGTTTTCGATAACTCTATTACCTTGATCATCAGTTTTACCATATTTTTGGCCACCTTTGACTCCGCCACCGGCTAGCATACAAGTGTAAGCAGCAGGGGCGTGGTTACGACCACCACGACTATTCAACTGAGCACTACGACCGAATTCAGTCGAAAATACAACCAAGGTCGATTCGAGTAGACCACGCGACGAAAGATCCGCAAGAAGGGCGCTAACAGCTTGATCGAGCTCTGGAGCTTCTTCTGGGAAGTCTTCATAAATACCGTAGTGGTGATCCCAGCCGTCATGCTCAACTTCTATAAAGCGGACACCTTTTTCCACCAGCCTTCTCGCCAGTAAACAGCTGCAGCCAATCTTACTTAGAGGGCCACTGCCTTTCTTTTCTTTTTTGTCCTTCTTATCTTTCTTTGGACTGACATAAGTCACTTTAGCATAAGCTTCGCGAGTCGCTTGTTTTTCTTTGCTGAGGTCAAAAACTTCCAGATCTTTACTGTTCATCAGTTTTACGGCATCGTCATAGACTTCGTTATAAGCATTGCTGGTTCTCGAACTAAAACGATTGGCAAATTCCTTATTTATTTTTTGCATAAGGCTGAAGCGGCTGTCAAAACTTTTGGCGGTTATTTCGCTATATCTTTTAACGTACTCCAGTCCCTGAGTCGGATTTGCAACCGGTAGAGCTGCAGTTCGACTTGGGAAGAAACCGGCACCTAATCTCTTGGTACTGGTCTTTATATAATTTGGAATATCAGTTTTTGTTGGCGATAACATATTCACCCAGGCACCAAAATTCGGATGAACCACAGTGCCGCGCTTTTCGTAACTGGTTAAGGTAAGATACTGCGCTTCGTTATGAGCACCCTGAGTACTGGACATGGAGTTTATCACGGCAAACTTATGCATATGCTTAGCAATTCCAGGGAAGTACTTACCAATACGGATGCCATCTGCACTTGTTTTAATGGGTGCACTGGCTTTAAAAGCATCTTTGTTCGTTTCTTTGATGTCAAAGCTGTCGACATGGCTCATGCCGCCTTTGACATTTATGAAAATAACAGACTTGGCTTTGCCGCCAACGCCACCGGCAGCGATAACAGCCTCTTCCTGAGCCGCATTTAAGCTGTCGATAATGTTCATGGAAAAACAACCGGCGGCGATGCCTTTAAGAATACTTCTACGGGATACTGGGTCGACTTTGTTAAGTAAATGTTTCATAGTTATTCTCTTAAAGATTAAATTTAAATTCGCTAGAGTTGACTAGGGCCCAAAGAACTTCGTCAAGGCCGGTTTGCTGGCCAATGCTCTCAACATGAGCAGTCATCAGTGAAAGTTCTGTTTCAGAAGGTGTGCGAACGAGAACAGCCTGATAGATAATGGTGATTTTTGAGGCTAAATCTGCAGCCTTTTCAACATCTTTATAAAAAGCCAGACGATAAAGCTTTAGAGTATTGAAGTCATTCATTAAACGAAGCGCCTGAGGAATAGTGGCGTCGCGTAGAGTATCATCGATCACTTCGCGGCTCGAAGCACCAAAAGTATGCAGTAAAGTTCCTTCACGGCTCGGGCTTTTCGTTTCTGAAGCTCTTAGTGAGATTTTGCCATCGTACACGGCTGCTGCCTGTGGGTGATCTTTATGGAAGATAGGCAGTAAGTGTTTCTCATTGCTTTTCATATACTTCATTGAGAATTCGCGTCTCTCTTTGACATTTCGCTTTGACAACTCATTGAAAATGTAGGTATGCAAATTGACATCAGCAGGCTTAAGTTTCTTATCGACTCCGAAAGACTTTAAACTTCCCAAAGAGTCATGGATTTTTTCAGACTTTAAGCGTTGACTGACAGGGCCGGTAAAGAGGTGGTTTTTGCCTGAGGCTTCTATAGTTCCGGTTCTCTGATAAAGTTTAGTTTTAACTATGGTCTTCATGAATTTTTTCTGATCGTACTTTATCTCTTTCATGTAGTCAATTAGGTACTGAGTTAGTTCAGGGACAGCACCCATATCGCTCGATTTCATATCAAGCATTTTGCCAGCAATTGGATAACCCATGATGCGGTTCCAAAGGCGGTTGACAATTGTTTTAGTAAACATCGGATTATTTGGAGATGTCATCCAATCGGCCAATGCTTTACGGGAGTTGACGTCTTTCAGACTTGATTTTTTCTTAGCTTTACCAATTGTGAAATTGTAAGTCGGAGCACCGTTTGAAGACTCATAATTTATGTGAACCGGGTCACCAAAAGGAACCCCAGCTTCTATTAATTCATTCGGCTTGCCGTCTTCATAATCATAATCACTTGGCAGGTTAATTTTACCTACGCCAGAGTTGTAGATACCATCGTACAAATGAGTCTGATACTTAATGTTGGCTTTATCTCTATCGACACCAATGCTTTTTGCATATTCTTTAACTTCTTTAGAAGCTTCCTTACTTAGCTCTTGAGTCGGGTAGTAAATACCATTATTAAAAGCCGCAAGTTTATAGAAATCCATTTGCGTCCACTTTTTGTATGGGTGGTCATGGCACTGAGCACAAACCATACTGGTAGCGAGGAAAAGCTGCATGGTATTTGAAAGACTGTCCAAAGGCATTCTCTGATCGCGCATGTAGTAACCGATTGGACCGTTACCTTCCTTTAAAGCCTGGCCATTGGCATTGATCAACTCGTGAACAAATTTGTCGTACGGTTTGTTCTCATGAACACTTTTCTTGATGAAGTGTAAGTAGTTGCGACCGGAAACGTGTTTCATATGGCCATGGGCTCGCAAAGCGTCGAGCCAGTAGTTGTAGTGATTGCTGGTATACCCGTCAGACTCAAAAAGCTTGTCAATCAGTTTCTGGCGATCCCTACTTTTCATGAATGTCTGGTACTCTCGATAAGTCGGAATACGGCCGATGACATCGAGATAAGCTCTTCTTAGGAATTGCTCATCAGTCATTGGTTGATTAGCAGAGAGGTTTTCCTTCGCTAAAGCATCGTTGATAAATGAGTCAATTTTTGCAGCGGCTTTATCAGTTTCATTACTGAATCCGCTTAAGGTGAGGCACACCACCACTAATATTACACATAATTTCATTACAAAATCCTTGTCGTTTTCAAAAAGCACCGATCTAAACTCATGAAAAATAAAAACCTTAACACTATGGTGGTATTTTTTAAAAAAATCTTCGCGCCGGTTTTATGGTTTGTTAGCTTTAGGCTTCTTTCTACGATTCAATGTCAGGTTTCTTGATCTCTGGTTTTGAGTTGTTTTTTATCCATTAATAATTGGGGCGTATTAAAGCACCTTAGGATTTATCTGATTTTACTTAATAAGATAAGGGGCGTGCCTTTACGAAAACAAAAAAAATCTCAAAAAACAGAAAGCTTTGTTAAGGTTTTTTGGGGAGAACTGTTTAAATCAGAAATTTTTAACATTCCCCATACACACGCACAAGCACACACACGCTGGCAGTCTTCGGGCTGCCAGTATTTTTTAGAGGTGTTTATATGCGGTGAGAGGGAAGCTTAAAAAGATGTGTGATTGAGCTTTAAAATAAAATTATGAATTAATCGGGAGATTATTATATAATGAGTGTGTGTTTAGAACAAAAGCAGAAAGGTTTGTGTATGGAGGAAAACTGGAATACTCATCAAACGCTGATTCTGCGGGCTCAAAACCCGGATGATGCATCTGCTTGGGATGATTTCGTTAAATACTATGAAACCTTTATAAAAATGGTTCTCAAAAAATCCAATATTCCTTTCAGTGAAGCTGACGACCTGGTGCAGGATATTCTTCTTAAGGTCTGGAAAGGTTTACCTGGGTATGAGTACCGCCGCGAGAAAGCAAAGTTCCGTACCTGGCTGGGAACCATTATCCGCAATACAGTCATCAATCACTATAAAAAAGTGAAGAGAACGGGTGGAGGTAAGTTTGAGATTTTTGAGAATTCTATCCTGAATATCAAAGAGTCAGAGATAGAGAAAGTCATTAAAGATGAATGGATTAAGTACCTGACTAAATTTGCTATGGATAAAATAGAAAGCATTTTTTCCGGCCAGGCGATAGAAGTATTTAAACTCAGCCTTAAAGGCAATAGTGGTAGAGATATCGCAACTGCTTTGAGTATCACCGAAGAAAGTGTTTTTGTCTTGCGCAGTCGGGTTAAAAGCCGCCTTAAGAAAGAAATCGATTCTTTGCGTTCTGAGATAGAATTTACCTGATGATGAATTCTGAAGAAGAGGAAGAGCTGGACTTCAGTCAATTTTACCAAGGTACTGATGAATGGGACGAAGAAGCTTATGTAGGCTCTAAAAAATTCGAGGAACGTTATCAATCTTCAGAATTAATTGCCAGTGGTGGCATGAAAGAGATTTATAAAATATACGACAGTATGACCTGTCGTCATATTGCCATGGCTCAACTTCGCAAAGACGTTTCCGAAGAACATTGTCAGTCATTTATGAAAGAAGCCTACCTGACGGCTTCAATGGAACATCCCAACATTATCTCTGTTTACGATGTAGGCCTAAAAGATACTAATGAACCTTACTTTACCATGGAGCTAAAGGTTGGAAATTCATTGACTCAGTTAATGAATGAAGATAAAGTTGCTCTTACCGGCTTATTGGAAATATTTTTAAAGATATGTGACGCTATATCTTATGCTCATTCCTTAGGTAATCTGCACCTGGATATAAAGCCGGATAATATACAAGTCGGAACCTTTGGTGAAGTTCAGGTTTGTGATTGGGGGCTTGGAAGTCACCTGAATAACATTTCAAATAATAAAGAGGGAGTCATAAAAGGAACTCCTGGCTACATGGCACCAGAACAGGGAATGCCGGATGGCGTTATTGATAAGCAAACGGACGTTTATGCATTGGGGGCTTTACTGTACTCTATTTTAACTGGTAAGATCCCTGTCGCAGGTGGCGTCAATACAATTATAAGTAACACCGTAAATGGTCGCCTGGAGTTTCCTGTAGAACGTTTCCCAGGTAAGAAAATACCCGAAAGTTTAGATGCCGTTGTGCGCAAGGCGATGGCCTATGAAAAACAAGATCGTTATGCCTCCGTTGATCTTCTTAAAAATGAAGTGAATAAGTTCCTTACTGGACATTCCACAGAAGCAGAAAATGCCGGATTTTTTAAAGAATTCAGTCTTTTTTATCAGAGAAATAAACAAATTTGCCTCGTGGTATTTTCTGCTCTTATACTGATCGGTCTAGGGGCCAGTGGTTTTATGATCAAGTTACAGGAAAGCAATAAGGCAAAAGACTCAGCTCTAAATGAATTGACTAAGTCGAATGAAGATTTGAAGGTGGCCCAGGAAAAAGAAAGAGAGGCCTTTGAAAAGTACAAGGAGCAAAGAGAGGAGCAAAAAAAGGTTTCCAAAGAGTTGCGAGATGAACAGGTGGGGAAAGCTCATGCTGCGGCATTTCACCCGATTTTCTTTGCCGATCCGATTAATTCTATGACACTCTCTCTTGATTTACTAAGAGATCAATTCGATAAAACAGGTAAAATTTACCTGGCTCAGACTATTATTAAAAACCTCTTCATCAGTCAGCAGTTTAAAGAAATTCGCAAGTATGAAGCAACGGATATGAAACCACTTGCAGACCTTGCCGAGAATTATATTGCATTCAAGAAAAGGAAAAATTCAGGGGGATTGAAGGTTAATGATTTTTTAAGTGTTCTTCGCGATTTAAATGCCTTGCCGGAAGTCTATCGGGAGTTCCGTTACTCGATGATGGAGAGAATGATTGTGTATCAGATGGCGTTAAAACAAACGGATTTTACATCACTGGAAGTTTTAGTTGAATTGATTAAGTGCTGGAATCCGCAGTGGGATGAATCACAAATGACTTTTAATCCCCAAAGCTTAGCATTAACTGTTACGGGTAAAAATCTTAAAAAAATGATAGCAACAGCAAGGCACTCTTCGAAATCCTGTTTTTTCCGATTAATTAAAATTGACTCTTTATCTGTCAAAGGAACGTCAGCAGCTAATATGTATCAGTTCATTGGTTTAAATGTCAAAGATCTGGATATAAGGAATACAGATATAATCAGTTTAACTCCCCATACTGCTTTAAGTGGTATCAACCATTTGGTCATAGATAAAGGCCAGTTCACCAGAAAGGAGCTTCGAAGAGCTGAGAAGTTTGTAAAAATTACCTTAGATTCATCTTCGGAATAAATAGTTTTGGGAGCTTCTTCTGGGACCACCGCCGGCTCGGCTGTATAAATTATTATTTTTTTCCAGATAAGGTGTCTATGGTCCCGGGATTATAAGTTTTACTTTTCCTGTGATTTTTTAGCCTTGACTTTGCCTGGAAGTTTGAGTTTTTGGCCGTTCAGCCGAGCTGCAGTCGGCACTACTTTATCCGGCTTGAATCTTTCTTGATTTTGGTCGGCATCCGGGTTGGGTTTTGGCAGGTAGGCACCGACGCGTTTAAAATACTCTGCCAGTTCTTTTTGAAGTTCTTGAGCTTTTTCCGGCATTTGAGGAGTAAGGTTTGTAGTTTCCCCAAGGTCTTTAGTCAGTTTGTAGAGGTAAGGCTGCTCTGGTATTTCATAGAAAGTATAAAGCTTGTAGTCACCTTTAATAACAGCTGAATGAGGTGTGGTATTTCTTAGGTGAGGGTAGTGGAAGAAAAGGGCTCTATCTTTAAAGGAGTCAGCCTTTTCCTGTTTGAGGATGGGCATGATACTTTTACCGTCTAATTGTGAAAGCTCTTGCGGGTTGCCACCGGCTATTTCGTAGAAGGTCGGTAGAAAATCGTAGTTGACGATATTCATTGTTGATCTTGAACCAGGTTTAATGCCAGGACCTTCAATCATAAATGGGACGCGAATACCGCCTTCCCAAAGCCACCATTTCTCACCGCGCAGGATATTGTTTTTACCATTATTAAGACCTTTGCCATTATCAGATGTAAAAATGACATAGGTGTTGTCGCGAATTCCGAGCTCATCGAGTTTATTCAGTATAGTGCCAATGGAAGTATCGAGATCTTTAACGGCTGCACCATGAGTCGCAGCTTCTTTGCGGTGTATTTTGTCTTTGATGCCCTTAATGGCTGGCAGCTTTTGGAACTCTTTAAATGTTTCTGAAAGTGATTGTTGCTGATTGTGCTCTACGTAGTGTGAAACCTGCACGTAGAATGGTTTGTTGGCTTTGTGACTTTTCTCGATGAACTTTATGCTGTTGCGGGTCGTACTGAAGATTAGCTTTGGATCTTTTGGATCTTCACTGTTTCCCTCTGCATTTGATGTTTCACATCGCTTTCATCATATCCGTTCGCCTCTGGACCTTTGCCGTAGACGTGCCATTTACCGAAGTGACCTGTCGCATATCCTTTTTTCTTTAGGACTTCACCGATAGTTAAGAATTTAGGATTTAAAGATCCCAGTGGGGAAGGTTCAATAAGAAGAGCACTCTGGTTTTTGCCTTTAACGGTGTAGGTGACTTTTGGAGGACAGGATTCGCCAAAGTTACCATTACCACTAAAAAGGTGTCTCGCTGGAGATAGACCGGTTTGTATGCTTGTGCGCGATGGTGCACACATCCCAGCTGCAGCGTAAGCACTTGAAAAGGTCATGCCTCTTTCAGCGATGCGTTCAATATTTGGCGTAACTCTATAAATTGATTTTGATTGTGGATTGCCGGCCTGTTGCTCAACTGTGGTTCCCCACCAGGGCATGTCATCTATAAGAATGAGAACAATATTTGGCTTAACTGAAGCATTAAGGCCCATTAACAGGAAGAATGCGGATAGAATTCCGGTTAGTAAATAGTGAGGTTTCATTTAAATGTTCCGTGTTTTTCTTGCTGTAAACATGCAATGGTTCAAAACCTTAACAGTGGCTTTTTTAGATTTTTAAGTGTCCTTTTGATTATACATTTTTAATTCTTCATTTACCCAGATTAGAATTTGTAGTTTAGGGCTGTTTAAGGAGATGGGTTTATGTTTGAGATGTCGCTCTTAAGAATCGCTATAAGTATCTTTAAAAGAATTAGTTATTGCAATAATCTTTTTGTAAAGAACTAAAAAGTACCGAAATGTTCTCTGTCGTTTCTGTAAACTTTTCCATGCGGAAATTGGCGAGGTCTTTTTCGAGAGAGTCAATCATTTCATTCATTGCAGTGTTGTCCAATTTGTTATTAAGGATTTTAAGTTTAGAAACAACATCCTGGGCCGCATTTAAAGTCATAGATTCCTTTAAATCTTGAATTAGAGCAGTGATAACTTTGCCATATTCAACTAATAAATCTTCTATCTCATGATTGGATAAGCATTTTCTTTGAAGTGATTTTTCTACAAGTTCATGCTTTAAATACCGGCCCATTTCTTGTAAAAGGTCTATTTTTTTTATGGGTTTTTTGATGAACGAATCACAGTATTTGAGAATATCACTTTCCTGGTGTTTCATAATCGAAGCAGACAGGCCAATGATTGGGATGGACTTGTACTTAATGTGATCTTTGAGACGCCGGCAAACTTCATAACCATCAATTTCGGGCATCTTCATATCCAGTAGGATTAGGTCATAGTTATTTTTTTCTACAGCAGAGAGGACTTCTTTACCATTATGAACCATTTGGAGAGTAAGCTGCATATCAGCTAAGTAAGCCTCTAGAAGTTCGAGGTTGTTTGGAGTGTCATCGGCTATAAGGATTGATGCGGGAGAGAAACTGTAGTGTTGTATTTCGCGTTGTTTAGTAAGTGAGGCTTCACCAGTTTGAACTTCATGTAGAGTAATTGTGAAGGTACTGCCTTTACCTAAAGAGCTTTTGAGATGAATCTCACCGTTCATCAGTTTCAGGAGTTTTTGGGTGATTGTCAGGCCAAGGCCGGTACCGCCGAATTTATTTCCCTGGCCTTTTTGTTGCTCAAAGGCTTCAAATATAGTTTTCTGTTCGTCTTCCGGTATGCCAATGCCCGTATCAATAACACTTAGTGAGTAGCTGCCTACTTGATAAAGATTTTTTTTACAGTTCAATTCTATGGAACCGTTATCCGTAAACTTAATAGCATTGCCTAAAAGGTTCAGAATGATCTGTCTTAAACGGGAGTCATCGATGATTAACTTTTCAGGAACGTCGGGGCTTATAAATATTTTAAAATCAACGTTTTTCTCCTTGAATTTATAGGCGAAGATATTCTCAAACTCATAAAGAAATTCACGGATATCTGTAGAACTGTACTCCAGGTCCAATTTACCGGCTTCGACTTTTGATAAGTCCAGTATGTCATTTATGAGTCGCAACAGGGATCGACTTGAACTATCAATAGTTTTAAGGTAGCCGGCTTTAATGGAATCTTGTTCTTTAGCCAGTAGAAGTTCACAAAATCCCATGATCGCATTCATCGGGGTACGAATTTCGTGACTCATATTTGCGAGGAAGTCACTTTTGGTTCGATTGGCCTTTTCGGCAGTATCTTTGGCTTCCTGTAAGTCGATAATCAATGAATTAATATTTTTGAAGACAATCGAAGAAAGAAAAACCGTCAGGCAGATAAGGGCTAAAGCCATGGTGACAATAATGGTGATTTTCTGAGTTAAACCGGCATGTAGGATGGCCTTGTCTTGAAAAGAAACTAAGGTCCAAGGGAAGTTCTCCAGCTGTAAGGAGCTGCATATGTAAGACTTTCCATCTTGGCCGACTAAGGTTTTGTCCTGTGAACTTGTTTTACTTACAGCCAACCATTCTTTGAAATTTCTAAGAGAGAACTCGCCGCGTTGAGCAGCGTCAAACGGCTTAAATGATTGATCGGGGTTTATTTTAGTAATGATGTTCCCGTTATTTTTATCGGCAAGCAGCAGTCCACCTGTTTGGTTGAGGGTATTTTTTTCGACCAGTGCAAAGTAACTGTCGATCAGTATGTCTATGCCGATGACACCGCGGAATTGGTCGCCGTCGTAGATCCCTTGAATAACCGAGTACATCCATTGCTTCATGTAGGTTTCGTCATAATAGATTTCAGTGATGGCAATATTCTTCGATTTTTTGCCTATATGATACCAGATTTCCTCGGGAGAACTTTGGTAGACTGGATCATGTGAGACTTCTGTTTCATAAAATTGCGGGTCATGATATTCCGGTTTATTCAACAACTTTATGTTTTTATGAACATCATTCGAAATAGCCTCTTTGTTAAAGAGTTTTTGGGAGAGTTCTTTGTCTAATGCGAAATAACAATTGTACTGATTTTGAAATGAGGAAATAGTAGAGGCCATAAGCCGGCTAAGCTCTTCGCGACTGATTTGCTTCCCCTGGCTTTTGCGGAAAAGATTGAATTGGGCATTGATGTTGTTGAGGGATACTTTTGCTTCATTGATTTCTTTATCCAGGCTGTCCTTTAGGAGCGTCATATTATGAGTTTGAATCTGTATGAGCTTCTCTTTTTCTAGGGTAATTGTGTCGTTGACGTATACAAATGTATATATTGCCGCCAGCACAATGATGAATGCCTTTGTACTTCTGAATATTTTATGGATATCCATGATTTTACCCTTAAATTTCGGATGCACAATTGTGTTGCCTCTATATTTTACTATATGTGCGGGATATTCAGAAAAGAAATTTTTAAGGGAAAAATTACTCCGCTTCCCAAATTTTAATGTGGTCGATGTAAACGGAACTTTCTTTGTTGCCTACGAGGTTGATTTTATGACGCCTTGGTTTAGTTAAGAAGCTATCACTTGTACCGCGAAGAGTAGGGCCATTTATTACCTGGAGACAGAACTCTTTTTCTTTAATCTCCATGAGAAAAGTGCAGTAGGTATCTTTGCCCAGTATCCAGGGATCTTCGTCAAGAGTTTCGGTATTGATATTGGCGTACATGATCGTTTTATCGAACTTAAAGTTTATCCGGGCATTGTGAGTCCCAAGCTTGATCATGCGACAGTAATAATTGTTGAGGTCCAGGCCACCAGTAAACTTGATTTTCATTTAAATAATGGTGTAATTTGGAGTCTTTTAGAAGTTCAGGTGAGGGTATTGGCCATTGTGCGGACGCCCAGCTTTTTTATTGCCGGCAGCTTTTTGTTCTTCGGCAATCTGTTCGCGAACTTCATCGTTGGTTGGGCGACCGACTACTTTGCCATCTTCTACCTGCCAAGTTGTCTTTTGTATCCCTTTCCATTTCTTAGGATCGAGTGGCTTATTATCCTCAAAGTCTCATTCATACACAAGCTTGTCTTGTCAACCATCCAATTTTGTTATTGAATCCCTCCATCGATGCAGAGGTTATTCCAGTTTTCCAAAATGCAACAATTCCAGCTGCATGTTTACGTAGGGTTTTGGCCATACTGAAAAGCTCTTTTATCTGACAGGCTTCGGCTTTTTCACACCAATAAACCAGTGTATTTTCAACAAAGACCAAATTGCGAATCTTATAAATTCTCCTTAGAGCTTCTTTCAACTCATGAGCTGTACCCAGTTCTTGATATAAGTGGCAATAGTTTGCCAATTCTTTGCGCGTCTGTTCATTGAGGTTCTCTTGGTTGCGGTTAAAGTGCCATCTTTTTCCTTTGAGGTCGACCTTTTCTTTGTCTTCAAGCTCCCTCATAATACGACGACGAATATTACAGAGCTGCTCATTCATAAGTTTGATGACGTGGAAGTGATCATAGACAATTGTCGCCT
This sequence comes from Lentisphaerales bacterium, assembly GCA_022446985.1. Classification (GTDB taxonomy): domain Bacteria; phylum Verrucomicrobiota; class Lentisphaeria; order Lentisphaerales; family Lentisphaeraceae; genus JAKVBD01. The sequence goes on along the minus strand of JAKVBD010000002.1, from coordinate 139,244 downwards.
TTGGGGTATGCTTTTTAATCCAGGAGGTAAATGAGGGAGCCAGATCGACTGCAACAAACTGAATTTGAACTTTTGAACGTTTAAGCTGAGCAGCAAATTTCTCAAGAGTGTCACCACTTTTTCCCCTGCCAACAAACAAAGTCGCTCCACTGTACAAATCTCGAACAATGGTCAATTAGCCTTACCACCAATTTTTTCGCCCATATGAACTTCATTAATATCTATTGCTGTGACTCCCTTAAGAGAGATTTTCTCGTACGTTTTCCTAAGATGTTTCTTTTCTGTATTCTTCACTGTATGCCAGTTAAGACCGAAATGGTTGGTAACTGCTGTGATGCTCATTTTCTTGCGCAAATCAAGAATACTGCGTTCAAGAACCTTACTTACTCGATTACCGGCACTGGAAATAAACGGAATATTTTACATTAGATATTTACCGCAATCATGACAACGAAGACGATGCATAGAAATTGAAATTGTGGTCTTCTTTGTCCCCATCGGCAATGTCCGGATTTGTCGGGTGCCAAGCGGAGTGCCTGTCACATTGGGACTACGGCAATTTGAACAGACAAATTTGTTTTTTTACGAGCAATGTGAATTATTAATTCTCCTTTGCAATATTCAAACTTGCGGTGCTCGTATCCGTTAATTCTCTGTGTATGTTGAAGTAAGCAGATTGACATAATGACCTCTTTTTGTAGTGATTAAGAATTCTCCTTTGCAATCAGTTTACTCATGACCCATTTTTTTGTTCTGGAAAAACGGGAGAAAAATATTTTTACTTCTCCAACACCATTCATTTCACAAACGACTTCGATGAAATGGCTATTTAGGAATTTACACTTTTTAGTGCCTTTTTGTTTCACCTGAAGTCTGCGTAATTGTCCTAAGGTATATTTCCCAGAGTTGTAGGTAAAAAGCCTTGTACCGTCTTTAATCCCACCAACATAGTGCACGGATGGTCGTCCTTCAGTAATTTTGTTTACCAGGGACTTAGAGAAAAACTAAGTGTCAATGAGGACATAATCAGCAGTTATTCCCTTGGAGGCCGCCCTGCCAATCAGTTGGCAGGCAAGAGTTATTTTGTCCTGAGTTAATTCACGGAAACGCTTGCTGAGCTGTGATTTATTGGCAGCCTTTGCTTTCTTTTTACCTTCACTTACTAAACAGAAATCAAGTATACTGCTAAAGCCTCCACAAATGACTGATAAACCTAAAAACTTGTAACCTTGATTGCAGCGGCCACTTGTATGATCATGAACTTTACTGACGCCTTCAATGTTGCGGATACTTTAAGCGATCAAGCTGTCATCAAGAATTAAATAGGTAAGTGAGTCGCTTGTGTCTGTTAACGAAGAACGCATAAGTTTTTGGGCAAGTTTAAGCTTAATGATACGCCAGTTGATTTTGCTGTTATTCTGGAAGCGGTAAAAGGAATCAAGGCTAAAGCTTCGATTTGAAGAGAATAAAGTGCTGAAGAAACCAGACACACTTCCACCAAAACTAATAAGCTTATAAAAGCAAGGAGTAAACAAAACTGTACAATCTGTTGCTGCATGTCTTTTATACTCTGATTGGGCAATTTTTTTTCAAATTTTACGCTTTGATTCATGTAGCAGAAGAAGCTGTCAAAGTCGCTGGAAAATTTAGTTTTAAACTCCTTGATACTAAAGCGATTGGTCTGTAAGTTTATTATTGTCATTGTTTCGTTAACTTTTATTGGAGTTTTTTGTAACCAATTCAATATAAGTCAGATGATGGATGGTGGCTTTCTGTTTTCAACTTAAATAATCGTTATTTTAAGCTTAGATCTGAAGCGCAAAAATTTAGTTATTTAGTAAATAATGGACTGAGGGCAATCTCTCGGATCATATCCTGCATTCTGTATTGATTATTTTTAATTTTACTAAGTATTTCCTCAACATCGTCAGAATCTGAGAATTCCATAGTTCTTCCTAATCCATAAGCAAGAATGGATTCAACAAGTTCTTTGGCTAGAGCTGGCTCGTACTTAAGAAGTGACTTCTTCATTTCCTGTACAGTGGCAAAACGACCGCCACTCGGAAGCGTACCGGATGGATCGATGGAGACCTGTTTATTTCCTACAAGTTCTGAATCCCGCCATTTTCCGATAGTATCGAAGTTTTCCAAACCAAAACCTATGACATCCATCTTTTTGTGACAACTTGCACAGGCTGCTTTATTTTGATGGAGTTTGACCATTTCGCGATTTGTTTTTGGACTTTCAGAAGCCGCACTGAGTTCAGGAACATTTGGCGGTGGTGGAGCGGGCTTATCATTGAGAAGCTTTTCCATGATCAGGGCGCCTCGAATAACAGGCGATGAGCGTTCGCCGTTTGAACCAGTAATTAAAAAGGCAGCTTGAGTCATGAGTCCGCCTCGTGGAGAGTTGGAAGGTAGATTGACTTTAACAAAACTATCGTCTTTCGGCGTTATACCGGATATACCGTAATGAGCCGCAAGAGCAGAGTTAATGGTAATGAAATTTGAATCAATCAAGTTTCTAACTGGTAGGTTTTCCTTAACCAAAGTGCTGAAAAATTCTCTTACTTCTCGACCCGCAGAATGTCTTACACCACGGTTGAAATGTGGCTGTTCTTTAACATCAATTGTAATGGCGTCAAAACGGTCAAGCTCAGCCCATTGGCGGATGAAACCATCATAAAAAGCTTTAGCTTTTGGACTTTGTAAAAGTCGATTGACTTGTACTGCACGTATTGCTGGATTTTGAAGGTTTGCAGCATAGAGCTCTTCATCCGGAGGAGAACTCCAGAGGAAGTATGACAGGCGAATAGCCAACTCACGATTACTGAGTATTTGAGTATCTTTGTCTTCTTGCAGGTACAGAAAGGAAGGAGAGGTGAGCACCAGCGCGAAAATTTCACTCATAGCTTCCATGTAGGGAGTTCCCTGAGTTCGCAATTCTCGAAAATGGTTTTGTAAAGCTTTGAGAAACTCAGAACTGGGGCGCTGGCGTCGATAAGCTTCAAAGGCAAATTTTTCTATAAGTTCATCAGCGTTTTCGTCTTTCATAAATCTACTGTTTCTAGCAGGGCCGCTTTGAGTCATTATTTCTTAAAAAAATGATTTCTTCTCTGGGTAAAAAGGGCCTTCCAGCTCCAGCCAATCAATCCATAAGGCATTGTATTGATCGAGATTTCCCTGCAGTCGTTTAAGGTGCGCATCGCCCCAGGTGACATTTCCCCAAGTGCTCGGAGGAAGGTTTTCGCTGACTGTAAGCCCCATCTGAAAACGGCCCATAGATTGACGAAATCGAACTTCTACAGTTTCCGGATTTTCAGGAGTCCCTCGTAAGCCGACAGTTGCACGAGTGCCGTTGGAGTCTTGAATGAGAGCGACTTGACGAATGGGAAGGGGATTGCCCACAACTCCTCCTCGGATCCGGAGGATATAATCAGCACGGATATCAGTATGCCTGGCGATGCTGGTGTTGGTTCTAAGAGTGGTAAGATACATGCCACTTTTAAATTTCGGATAAGAGAGTGTGCGTTGAAGCCATTTTTTTTGCCGTGGTAAGGAATCTTTCCAAAATTTGAATTCTCCATATTCGGCAAAGCCCATTTCCTGCCAGCTTTTACCTTCCGCGAGCATTTTTTCTTTAGCGGCGATTTCGTCCCGTTGCTTAAGTACTTTTTCAATGATGCCTTTTTCCGGCTCGACTCGCTCTTTGCGAGGTTTTTGGCGGTGAGCGATGCTGTGTCGAAATGCCTCGTTGACGATTTTTCTGTTGAGCTTAAGATATTTATCGAAATGGTTGGAGGTAAAGAACTGCTCACTGCCAATAGTGTCGAAATATTCGATCTCGCCATCTTCTGGAATTTCATCTAAAGGAACGTCAAAGCCAAAGAGCTGATAAATTATGTTTGAAAACTCCCTTCGGTTGAGGCGACGCATTTTTATTTCGCCTCCATGATCGGTGAGAGCTCGGCGGGCCCTCAGCATTCCTTTTGTGAGAGTGTCGAGAGTGATGATTAATTCACTTTTGTGTGGCTGTTCGGCTTTTTCTGGTGGCATATCACCGCTGTTAATTTGGTCAAGGATGTCTTGCCAGAGTTGGGCCGTGTCATTGTTATTTATATCCCAGCTTATAGTATCAAAACGCAATTGTCCTTTTTGTTTTTTGGGACCATGACATTCTATGCAGTAGGTTTTAAGAAAAGGCTCCAGCTTTTCTCGTGGCATCTGAGTAAAATCGTGTGTCTTAGATACAGAGGGACTGGGCGTTATAGCTAGTTTACTTTGGAATAAAGTTTTGTTCTCTAGGATTTTGGTAAAGTGTTTTTCTTCAGGCAATGAAAAATAAACACCAACGGCAATCAGGACAATCAGTATGATAATGGTTGGGGCAGAGTATGAACGGCGCTTCTTTTTTCTGAGACCTCTACGGGCGGATTGAGATTTTTGTCGAACCTTTATCTTGTTTTTTTCTTTTTGAGGAGGAACAGCCTGGGCTTCAACAGTGTATTTGTAACCACAATGAGGACACTCAACTCGATGTCCAAGAAGATCCATTTCACACTCGTAGGTATTTTGACAGGAAGGGCATTTATACATGAATTGGTCGACTTGAAATTAGGTTAAGAGTTCAGGGACAGTGCCTGTGCTATGACTGAATGATTCAATATTCAGGCCTGCTTGTTGCATGATTGTCAGCCAAAAGTTCGCCAATGGAGTGTCTTGCTCTGGTAGGATGATATGCTCTCCCCATCGCATTTTTTTAGCTCCTCCACCGGTCAAAATAGCCGGCAGGTTTTTAAGCTCATGTCCAGCTCTTATATTGGTACCGTAACTAACGATGCAGTTATCAAATAAGCGACTGCCATCGGTATCTTTTGTCTGTTTGAGATGATCGATGAAATGGCTTAATAGAGCCGTGCATTTTTTATCGCGCTCACGAGACGCTGCTATACGTGGTTTTGAAAATCCATAATGGCTTAGAGAGTGAGCCTTGATCTTTATTCCCATACCACTGATTAAATCGCAAACAGGGAGTCTGTAGCTCATGACCCGTGTGGCATCTGTCTGCAGGGCAATGATCAGCATATCGTACATTAAACGAATAGCTTCTTCTCCGTTGAGGTCCTCTTTTGGTACGGCGTAAGGAGCTTTAGGTTTGGGAGTATCTGCCCATTTAGCTTGCCGCTCAAGACCTTTTTCTACATGGCGGAGTCCGGTGAAGTACTCGTCCAGTTTTTCTTTGTCACTTTTATTCAGCTTGCGGTTCATTGCTTTGGTATCCAGTCTCATGAGGTCCAGAATACTTTGCTTTCTTTGTAAGCGTTCGGTAAGTGCTTTCCGAGAGTCTTTAGGATTGGCGAATAGGGTGTAGTAAAGATCAATCGGACGCTCAATGCCGGGGATTGGTTTTCCTTCGCTATCCCAGGCCAGAGACAGTCCGGCTCCATGTCCGGAATTTGAGCCTCCATCCACTTCCTTAGCTGACAGAGTCAAGGAAGCAAAACGCGTTTCTTTACCAAGATGATCAGCCAGCAATTGGTCACATGAAATGGAATTGTGAAAACGTTTTCCCGGAGTTCCTGCGACATTTGCGCCGGTCAGGTAAGAGACGCTGCCACCATGCGGGGTAGTTGCTCCAAGGTTAGTCAGGTTGGCGACCATGGTAATGTCATTTTGGTGAGCTTTGAGTGGAGAGAGTCCTTCGGTTAGACCAATTTCAGCAAAACGCCCTGCTTTTTTAGGGTAAAACGTGTCCTTTGTGAAACCAAAGCCACCTCCCAGAAAGATGACTCGCTTGGGAGGCTTTCCGGTATTCGCAGCAGCCAGGCTTTCTAAAAATGGAACCGCCATAAGACCACCGCTCATAGACTGGAGGAAAGACCTTCTGGTAAAGGAGTTAGTCAAAAACTGATTCATAAATTCAAGATATTAGTTTTTGGCCTTTTTGAGACCATCTACTTTTTCTTCGAGTTCAATTGAGACATCGATCTGATTGCTGAATTGTTTTTCATATTCTGCCGGATTGAGTTCAAGGCCACCGCCATTCATCAGGATTGTTGCCGGATATTTACCACCAATCCATTGTAGATTGCGCAGTTGACGACCTTTGCCATACTTTGGATTACTCTTAATTGTTTGCATTTTGCCGTCGACTTCTACTCTGAGGCTGTCGGTTATAGTGAGGTGATCAAGCGTCTGCCAGTCTGTCGGAGTACCGTTTGTCCGTTTCCCTGGTTTTAAATCTTTGATATCGATTCCAATAGTCTGCCAGTCTTTGGACGCTTTAACAGGGGCAACGACATAGAATGTTCCAGAGGCATACTCTCTGCCGTATTTTGAGTAGCTGTTAAACTCAAGCTCTAAAATAAGTTTTTCACCGATTGGGTCGAGTACATCAACTGATAGTTTCGCATCGATTGGACCGCGCCATTTTGGGTCTCTTATTTTTCGGGTATGAATACTGGTTTGTGAGTAGCGGTACCAGTCTGGCAGCTCGCTCTTTTCAAAGCTGGCTTGAATCATACGGGTCGTTTCGTCTGTCACCGCAGGGTCAACTTTTTGAACTTCATCTATTTCAAACTTTTGGATATTGGTACTTAGAATGTAGGTGTCGGCGGGATTCTTTTCCCATCTTGGACCCTGAAGCTTTAAGTGCTTAGGATGCTTATAGTAAACATTCGCCATTGCGAAAAAGCCGAGTTTAGATGAAGTGATCGGTGCCGAAGCAGTATAGGTATTGCCATTTTTTTTGACTATAGCTGAACGATTGAAGCGAAACTGACCGTTAGGATCTTGTGAGTAGAATATTTCAACGCGATCGATTTCTTTGGATGTGTCCGGAACTACGGTGATAATCGGTCCTTTGTCATCGCCCTTTAAATTGACTTTGATCTTTGGCGTTTGGGGTAGGGTATAAGTGCCTTTGAGGTATTGCTCAAACATGAGTAAATCGACAAAAGCGGATTCGAGGGCATGACGGTGATTCATGTGTGGTGTTATAGAGTAGCGAACTGATGTATCTGCTGGAATATTCTGCCAATTGAAAGCCATATTTGACATCATGCCATTGAAGTCATTTTGCGGCCCTTTGTACATAATCGGGCTGGTCACGTACTTTAGATTTTGAGCATCATCTATAAATTTCGCATACAGAGGTTTTAATGGCTGGGGACGGGCTGAGTTACCTTTGCGGGCTTTGAGTTCTTTGGGAGCAGAACCGGTACCGCCACAGGAAGGCACGGCAACAGTGACGCGCTTATCTGTACCGGCAAGCATAACAGATAATTTACCTCCCATGGAGTGACCGTGAATACCAATTTTATCCGGATCAACAAAGTCGAGTTGCTGGAGTAGGGTGATGGCGCGCTTATTTGCCATGTTGATCAAGAACCAGTTATTGTTGCGTGGAGAATCAAAGTCATCGTATGTGTAAGGGTCCGGGGCTGTATTGGCATACCAACCATTGTGTTTTTGAGTGGCATCGAGCGGCGCCCAGTCCGTACCGACTTTTCCTTCGCCCGGCTGACCTTTTTCCTGGTGCTCCATGAGTCTGCCACCCCAGTTAGTGGCTAAAACAGCGTAACCATTTTGAGCAATACCGGCAGAGTAGTCTGCCATGGCGCGTTGACCACCGCCATGAATTTGTACTATGCCGGGAACTTTCCCTTCAAGTTTACTTGGATAAGCGAGGTAGCCGCCCATGCGGATTTTCTTACCTTTCATGGTGCCGACAACATAGGAAATCATTTTGATCGTGACGCCATCTTTCTCGTACCCGTACAGAGTTTGCATATCCAGTGCTTCTTTAGTTGAATCAAATGTCTTCCACAGAGATGGAATGTCAGCCGGCATAGTATCGGGAGTCATCGGCGGCAGGATGTCTGCGGCATTTGCAGACAGAGAAATGAGTATTCCTAAAGAGAAGGATTTGAAGAGTTTGAGCATGAGTTATATTTCCTGAAATTGGTTTATTATTTAGTAAATCTTTTAATGATGTGTTATCTATACAGATAATTCTGAATTTAACTAATTTTATAGATATTTAGGATATGAGCAGTTGAGTTCTCTGAGTTTGATAATGGATGTATGAGAGATGTAAAAAAGACATCAACTATAGGTTCAGACTACCAGACACCAGACCCTGCACTTTCACCAATAGCATTTTCCAAAGCATTCAGCCAGGCAGTTACATTTGGTACAAAAACATTCCAATGCTCAGTTGGCAGCATCATGGGAACAACAGATCCGTCGGTAACAGCAAGATTTAGTTTTCCTGTATTTCTGTGGATTGAACTACTACCAATGTAAAAGAAATTTGATGTGCCTCCTACTTCTGCAGTGTAATCCCAAAATAGAGGCTTACGTGATGCATCTAAAAAATATCTCAAACCAAGTCTAACGTGAATCTCTTCCACTTTTACTGGAGGCGCTGTATTAATATCCATAAGGCCTTCATAACTTTTGCCGGCATGAAAGGTATAAAATTGTGAGGTTTTGTCATAATCGGTTGCTGGACAACTATAAATGGGTTCGTCATCCTCGCCGAGGTAAGGGACTAAAAAACCTGACTGCCCTCCATGGAAACTTCCTCCAGGATTACCATTATTATTCCAGGTCTCACTTGTTAACCAACCAGATCCAAAAGAAGTTGCCCATAGTCTATCTTCATTATCATCAGAATAAACGTACTCAGCTATGAGAATTTGCTTTTGGTTATTTTTGCAGAGAGCGTTTCTAGCTGCATATCTGGCATTTGATAAAGAGGGAAGCAGTATACTCGTAAGTATTCCTATGATTGAAATAACCACAAGCAATTCAATCAAAGTAAAGTTGTTTTTATTTATATGAGCCATATTTCCCCCTCGTCATCTGTCATAATATACACTAATGTCAACTGCCTTTTCAATTACAACTATTTATCAGTTAGCACTTTCACCAAGAGCTCTTTCCAGAGCGATGATCCATTCGGGTTGAATCCAGGGCTTCCAATAAACTGTTGGCAGTTTTACAGGAACGACTGTGCCATCAGTTACTGCCAGGTTGATGCGGCCTTTATTGCCGTGGATACTGCTACTGCCAATGCTTTTAGCCCAGTCTGTACCGCCTATTGTATTTGTGAAGTCCCAGAATAATGGTTTTCTTGAAGCGTCTTCAAAAGCCAGATCGTTGGGTCCGGGGCCGGTTCTGACATAGAAGTCTTTGATGAATTCCGGCTTTGATGCATTGATGTCCATGAAGCCTTCATAGCTTCTGCCCTTATCCGCATTGTAAAAAACAGAAGATTTGTCGTAGTCGGTTGCCGGGCAATTATAAACAGCTGAATTACCATCACCGGTGTAAGGTTCAAGAAAACCGGTATTGCCATCGTGAAAGTTTACTCGATTGATTCCATCTGGCTGATAAAAGGTTCTAGTCATAAATTCTGCGCCCCAATGACCCGCCCAGATCTTTCTATTATTGTCTTTGGCATAGAGCATTTCGCCAATATGCATTTGCTTAAGGTTACTTTTGCATACGGTAGCTTGAGCTCTGACGCGAGCTTCTTGAAGAGAAGGAAAGAGAATTGTCATTAATATCCCTATTATGGCAATGACAACGAGTAACTCGAGTAATGTAAAATTTTTCAGCTTTTGGTGTTTCATGGTTTACCTCCATCAAACACAGAACGACTGTGGAAATACCAATCTCAACGGATTTTTGATATTTTTTTGATTTTTTATAATTTGAGAGGAGTGGGCAGGAGATTTTTATATCTTTGGATTGATCTTTAAATCAAAGATTAATTTTTGATTATCAGCTCAATACTATTTGGAATATTACTGAGTTTGTCTTGAGAAAACTGTTTTGGATTGACTGTAAGAGTTTTTAGAGACTTTAGATTCTTAATTGGGCTTAAATCCTGGACAAAAGTCCGACGAATGTCGAGAGTTGTAAGCTGAGTATCATAAAGATATGTCAAATCACTAACTTCGCTGTTGCTTATATCTAGATGTTTAACTGGGATAGTTGTTAGAATTTGAATACGACCAAATTTGTCGTGAATTCCAAGTTCATTGAAGTTGTCACCACTTATTTTTAAGTATTGTTTTTGTTTATCGTAAATGAAAGTACGTTCTGTCCAGTGGTTATTCCAAAGCATAAAGGTTTCTTTCAAGACTTCCTCATAGCCCTCAAAGCTACTGCGAGTTTTTACATCATAGGCGAGAGCTCTGTATGAAGTTGCTCTGCTTGCAGGTCCAAATAGACGCAAACCTTTAAGGGCGGCGATAAACACTTTAAGAGAAGCATTTCTGCCATTATGTGAACGCGGAACTTTGCGAGCTTCATCAATTGCCTGTTGGAGGAAGTAAAATTTATTTTTCTTATCGAGGTATCTACCAGCCTCTTCATAACGCTGAAGTAAGAAGAGGGCGATAGTCAGCTTGTCCTTTATTGATTGATCTTCAGGGTTTTGTTCGTATTTGTACTGAGCTCCCTTTAAAGTCTGAAGAAGAATGACTTCTGGGTTGTGAACAAAGTTTTTGTTATTAAAAAGCTGCCCCTGCTCCAGTAATATTCCAGAAAACTCTTTTTTCACTTGGAAACCTTGGGCCTTTTCTTTTTTTAAAAGTTCGAGAGCTTTTAAGTGTTTTACTGAGTTTTCCTCTGCCTGAATTCGCGCTTGATGTTCGGCTATGCGGCTTTGCTGAAGGTGATCGATGAAAAAGCTGGCTATAGTGATAGTCGCAATAATGAATACGAGAGTCAGCAAACAGACCGCTTTATTCCGGCGATAAAAAAACAGAGCTTCTTTAATAAGTCCTGAATCTTCAGCATTGGTTACGTAGCCTTCGAGGTATTTGACGACATCATTTTTCAATTGAGTGACTGTCTGGTAACGGTCGACAGGTTCCAGTGAAAGTCCTTTCATAATTATGGAAGATAAACCATCTGAAACATTCGAAATATCAATGGGAGTCTTGATTTCTCCAAGACAAGTTTTTTCAATTGCCTCGGTTATTCCACTAGAAGGTAAAGTCGGTTCCAAAGTGACGATGTGGTATAGAAGTGCGGCTAGACTGTAGATGTCACTGGATGCAGTAGGTTTTTTACCGAGAACCTGTTCAGGAGACATGTAGGCAGGTGTTCCTTTAATTACAGCTGAGTGCTTTTCAATAAGGTCAAACTCCAGCAGGTCTCGATTCAGATCATTGGTTTTGCGTCCACCAAGAAATTTGGCCAGCCCCCAATCACAGACGATAACTTCGCCGAATTCTCCAATTTGAATATTTGCCGGCTTTATATCCAGATGCAGGATATTTATAGAATGAGCATAAGCAATGGCATCACAAATTTTTATAAAGAATCCGAGAAGAATCTTTTGTGGAAAGCGCTCTTCATAGTCATTTTCCTGTTGCTTTAGAGCGTGAAGTATTTGCTCCAGGTTATCACCGGTTTTGAGGTCCATTGTAAAAAATGGAATACCATCCTCAGTGATTCCAACTTCGTGAATATTGATAATATTTGGATGGTCCAGTTGAGCCGTAATCCAACTTTCACGGATGAAGGATTCGGTATTTTTAGCTCCTTTATCCGGTCTTGGAAGGGCCATCGCTACATATCGCCGAGCTCGTTGGTCATAGACTCGCATGATTTTTTTAGCACCGCCATGACCGATTTCTTCTTCGTGTTCATAGCGTTCATTCTGAGAATTAAGCAGATCGAGAGAAGATTCTAAAAATGTCGGGGCGTCCAGTGAAACCGCTTCGTCATATAGACTGTTGACTGCAGAGTTCTCGTCATCTGGTATATCTTCTAGAATGTTCTTCATAGAAACTTTTAAAACTCCAGTTCCTCAACCAGCTGTTTAAGTCTGCGGGAAAAAAGTTCTTTAACACGGTTTTTTAGTGTGTAGACTGAACCTACGGTGATTTCTAATTCTTCGGCGATTTTTTCGGCACTAAGCTGTTCCAGGCTTAATTTAAAAACTTTAATTGCGGTCTCAGAGAGTTCTGACTCGAGGCTTTCAAGCGTGATGTTGACCATGTGTGTACGCCACTCGCGATCAACAATTTTTTCAAATTGACTTTCAGGTACAGATTCAAGGAGTTTGAGAACCTCGCCGGCTTTTTCCTGCCTTTTGTTGTAGCGTTGCTCTTTAATGAGACAATCAGTAGCAGAGTTGCGTATGACTCGTGTCAACCAGCTGCGAAACTTTCCTTTTTCTTTGGCGTACATTTCCAGTTTTGTCCAAAGATTAAGGAGTATTTCCTGAGCCAGGTCATCGATAAGGCTATTGGGGACTTGCATCTGTTGAAGCATGTAGAAAATGAACTTTTTATAGGAATCGACAAACTCTTCCCAGGTATCATTATCCCGGGAAGTCTGAGCTCTTTGTATGAGAGTATGTCTGGTATTCCAATCACTCATGCAGGGGCCTCTGCTTAGTTAGTTCAGTTAAATTGTAAGTATTTTGATTATCCGTTGCAGCCCTGATTCAACTGATTTTATGGTTATTCTGCTATAAAGCTGAGCAGTAAGCGAACCTACTGCTCAGCGGATGTGTGCGTTGTTGTATGTATGTTGGAGATTTTTAAACAGGAAAGTCAGATTTTCAGGAAGACGGTGAGGACAAGTTTTGATTGAGTTGTCTCAAAACTTAAAGTCGCATCCAGGCCACTTTCACCTTTGATGATATTAATTGCTGCTGGAGTGAATTTTTCAGAATAAACACTGGCGTGAGCAAAAAAGTCCATTAAAATGATTTCTGTGCCATAATTAAGATCATAGTTTGAGAGATCGATGTTGAATGTGAAATCACTCCAATTAGCAGTATTTCAATCATAAAGTCCACCCAGGTTTAGGGGAGAGAAACCGGTTTCAGAAAGCTTAAAATCCAGACTGACAGTACCTCGTATCTCCAGGGAGGTATATGACTCAAAAGTGGCCCCATCGTCAAAGCTTAAAATACTGTTTTGCCCAAGATCGAGCCACTGCACGCTAGATCCAAAACTTCCTGTTGACGATAAATGAAAGTATGAGCCATAAGGGCGAAATGCAGTTGGAGAGTCGAGATCGAGAACGCCATTTATATTGAAGATTTTATTATTTGGATAAAAGAAGGAAAAGCTCACCTGAGAATCTGCATCAAGATAAAGAGAGGCAAAATCGGCACTTGCATCTGTAACTAATTTTGATGTGCCAATATAGATATCGTCGGCAATATTAGGGAGTAGATTATCAGACCAGTTTAAGGCTGTAGACCAGAGATTGTCATTTGCCTGTCCATCCCAAATTGTTGCTCCTTCAAATAAAGTTTGGTCATTGTCATTTGTGTCTTGACCTTCATTGTCCGAGTCGTCAGTGTCATCAGTGTCGTCATCAATAATATTCATCGCCTTAAGCGAAAAAGCTTCCTGAGCAAAGATAAAACTTGCTCCATCGCTTTTAGTCAGATCCAGAGTCAAAGTATCTGCGCCCTGGGTTGTGAAATCGATGGTATATTCATATTTTTCAACGCTGTTTTTAACATAGTTGCCGACTACTGAATCAGAAAAACTTCCCGATGAAAGAGCTGCGGTTGCAGTGAGGTTGACGTCATAGGTGGAGGCATAGAATTTAAGTTGGTATGAACCCGCAGAATCGACAGTTACTGTTAAACTTACGCCATCTCCCATTGATGAGATTGTAGCATTCCCCGCCAATGTAGTGGAGCCTGAATTTTGTTCAGAGGCATTTGACCAGTTGTAACTGTTCTGGCTGTGGAAAAACCCATTGCCAAAAGTTGTCGAACCTATTGCAGATAAACCGCTGAAGCCACTTCCTCCTGCCATACTTTGGTTTGGAGTTGAGTTACCTCCATTCCAGACTGCCCAGTCAAGACCGCCTTGGGATGTAAGATCAATACTTGTCACCCCTTGACCGGCATTTGTAGTTTGAGAAAGAGTCAGTGAAACTCCAGCAGTTGAATTGTCAGTGCTATTATTTGGAGGCTGAATATTTAAAAATGAATCGATAAAGAGCTGGGCATTTGCCGTACCAACTGAAAAATGGTCGTAGTCATGCAGGTTGCCATAAGCTTTCTCAATAATAACATCTTGATCATGATAAGGGGAATTTACCGCATCATAGATTGCCCCTTTAGAGTTTGTATTTGCCACATTAGTGAGAATCTGATTGATTTTATTGCCAGACTCAGACACCGTATTGAAAACAAAATGATAATCGCTATGGCTCAAGCCGGCGGCCTGCAGGTCTGTATTCAGTTGCTCCAGGAGTCCTGACCAGCGTGCCTGGTAATTTTCCTGTGAAGTATCAGCTGTGGCGTATGGACCCAGGCCGTCGCTTTCTCCCTGAAACCAGAATATTCCACGGAAACGAGGAGTATCTCCATTAGCCAGAATCTGATTGATCTTTGCTTCTAGTTTACCTGTTCCATTATTGTTGATATCAAAAAACTGAGAGTCATAACCGTTGTAAGCCCCCGGCCAAAACTCTGCCCACCAGTAAGCTATCGGGCGTCCAGGTTCTCCAGCTAAGACAACCGTTGGATTGGAGAATTGGCCAGAAGCAGTCAACTTTTCCTGAACTCCACGACCAAAGGCATATTTATTATCTTCACCGTTATAGAGCGGGTAAACTGCATTTGATTGACCGGTTGCGATAAAGACGTCGACTATATTTCCGCCCCCGGTTACTACGTCTTCATATAGAGCCGTGTAAGTCGTGTTTTTATATGCCGGTTTAATAGTCGGCCATTCGGTGAATTTTTTGTCCGTAGTATTTAAGCCGGCGGGAGGAGTGGCAACTTCTTCTTTATTGACAGTTTGAGAGGTCTCTGAGCCATCAACATTGATAAAGTTAATCTGATAAGTTGTGACTTCAGTTTCTGGAGTGTCGATAAGCAGGGCCATTTCATTAGCATAAGCCTGGCCAATATCAAAAACGTCATTGGTACCATTGTCATCGACGTCGAGTGACTGGCCATTTTCTCCACTGCCAATGTGTGTATTTGTATAACCGCCAATTTGTCCGTAAGTCACAGAATCGATAAAGCCAACGTAGTCATCGAGGTCTGCAACATTTGTTTTTAAGCCGGCACCCCAAAATTTATTGCCGGTGATGATTACTGGAAATTGAGAAGATTTTTGAACTCCAAAATTTGCACCAAGATGATTTCTAACTGCAGTTATAAAAACTTTTAAGTCGGTAGCATTTGTGCCGTTTTCACCTTGCCACCAGATCATTCCTTTGAAATTTGGAGTCGTATCTTCAGGTAGACTGTCGACTGCCGCAGTCAGTGCAGCTTTAAAACCTTTCCAACAATCACCATCTGCAAAGCCGGTCTTAACTGTGTCCCAATCAGATACCTGATAGGTAGTTGCAGGATCGGCAATGAGTGCAGAACCATCGACGGTATACTTTATGATTGCCATGGGATTAGGAGTCAGGTTGATTTCATTTGCTCTTTTGACGAAGCCTATTTCTGGGCCAAACCAGTCACTGTTGACAAATGTTTCGCTGTAGTTGCCGTTATTTTGAGTACTTATGCCGGCTCTTGTTTTTCCTGCAATTGTTTGTGGCAACCAGCCTGAATGATACTGTGGTGATTCACTGGTGGCGTTATTTAAAAACTTGTGCCAGGAGCCAAAGAACTGAGCGTTCTGTGTTTTTTGTAATTCAGTTAAATTACTGACAACCCCTCTTCCTGCCGCATTTGATTGCCCCGCTATTATAAAGATGTCCACAGTTGAATTCTGAGCTGACGATTGAATCGAAAAGAGTAAATAAAACGCGACTGTGAGAAGTATCTTAAGCATGTTGGCAGAGTCCTTAATTAACTGATAATTAACCAGAAAACGACTCTAGACTTAGGGATCTCAACAAACTTTGTTATTTTTGGCATTTTTATTTTCTGGTATCAAATAAAGTCGTTCAGGTAAATTGAGGAGAGTGGCGAATTCGCAGTTTCGCAGTATAAGATTTTTGATCCATTTAAGGTAATAGATAAAAAAAGGTGCGGCTTTCACCGCACCTAATCCTCCTCTCACAACTAAAGGATTAAAGAGATTTTAGATAGGCCGCTATGTCACGTACGTCTTGATCGCTGAGACCCATGGTAGATGCACTTGGCATCCATGAATGATTTTCCAGTTTTTTGATTCTGGCTTTACTGCGGCGGAAGGCAAGTTTTACAGTTTGGCCTCCGACAGTTTTGACCTTTATGCTACCGGCATGGTAACCATAGCCGGTTTGTATACCTTCGACCCGGTACTTGTCGTTTTCAACAATGACGACTTTTTCGTAGCCGTGAGCGATTCTAGCTGATGGGTGAACGATACTCTCGATGACTTCTTCAAGTGATGTATTGCGCGCCCAGCTGCTTAAGTCAGGGCCGAAAGTTCCTCCGACATTGTTGACTTTATGGCAGGTGTAACAGAGGCCGATTTTATATTGGCCTTTTAGAGCGTTACCTGAGAGCTTGGCGATTTCTTTTGAGGCACTTAATGTGGTTGGAGAACCATAGGCTTTCGGGAATTCGTAACTCATAGCCATGACTTCAGGCTTTTTATCTACCAGGTCTTTTTCGAGGACTTCATGAGTCGTACTTTGGAAGTCATCCTGGTTGAAAACAGTATTTAAGTTTTTAATTCTATGGTAATTGGCAGCTTGCTCCTCAGGAGTGTAAGCCAAAGAGAAAGTCATGATCCACCGACGGAATTCTTCAAGATCAGGTTTTTGAACGATCAGGCAGTTCATGAAATCATCTAAAGCTTCAGAGCTTCTTAAGCGCCAGGCGAGCCTTTTGTGCAGATCATTCCACTTTGCAAGTTCAGGAAGAGTCGGTCTGACAAGTTCATTGTAGACTTCTTTTTCTTTGCCGGTCGCTGCAGTTCCCAGAGCTTCCAGGTAGTAGCGGTTTTTACCATCGTAGGCTTTAACGATTTCTTTGAGCATTTGTTTTGAATCTTCATAAGAAGCATCGCGAAGATTGACTGCGACTTCGCGTTTCACGGCATTGTGTGTATCTCTTACAGCAAGCTTGAGATACTTCATTTTCTCTTGCGGATAACTGTAGATCAGAGTACGCATAGCGAGGATTCTGAATTGCGGATCAGTATGATTCATTAAGCTTTCTATGAATTTCTTGCCATTCACATCTTTTATGAGTCCCATGAGCCAAACAGCTCTGGCTTTGTACCATTTATTATTTGTCGATTCATAGAACTTCTTGAGCTCAGGGAAAATACCTTTTTTCTTTTTAAGGCGGTCGACAGCAACCCACCGAACACTTACTGCCGGACTTTTTAATGCTTCGATTAGACCTGCTGTCGTGTTGAAGTCAACTGTAGGTTTCTTTGGCATCGCAGCTTTGCAACTGATTTTATAAATGGCGCCTTGAGCGTTACCACGGCCGCGACCATTACTGTATGAGTTCCAGTCTGATATATAGGCCGAGCCATTCAGATCAAGGACAATATCCGTTGGTAGAAATGCTGATTTATCTCCAGGTTTAAGGGTCAGGAAATCGGTTTTTAATCCCATTTCTATTTCAGTATCTTTAAGCTTTGGATCAAAGCTGAAGAGAGCTTTGTTGACGGTTTCGCAGATAATGAATTTACCGCGGTACTTTTCACCCAGTTCATCGCCTTCGATAAAGATACAGCCAGTAGGAGCACCTGAACCCCACATAGAACCCGGAGGAGTGGTGCCGGGGTAATTTTCGCGCCAGTGAGCCTTGTTGAAACGAGCGTGACGGTCAACCTTCAAAGAGTAGGCGGTAACTTTACCTTCTTCCCATGATTTTCCGGATTCTTCCCAGGAACGGCTGCCATCTTCAAGACTGGCGTAGCCATAGTTACTGTGTTTCATCGTCCAGGCAACACGAGCGTGCGCCGGGTCATCATTATCGCTCTGGTAAAGATCGCCAAATGAAGTCACGAACATATCGTGAGTATTTCGGGCATTTTGAAAAATAATTTCGGCATTTGTGCCATCCGGATTCAGACTCATGCCAAAGCCACCGACGTAAGTGTGCCCGTCTGAACTTTTCTTGCCCATGCTTTCTGGATTACGGCTGTAGTAACTGCTGACGTGAAATTCTTTACCGTCTTTAGTCTTAATGTCGGCGCCATTATTTCCAGTACTGAGGTACCATTGGCCATTGGGCGCACCTACGACGGCGTGCAGACTGTGATCGTGATCAAAGCCGTGAAAGCCGGTCATGAGGACTTCTTTGTTGTCGATATCTTCTTCAAATTTGCCATTGCGATTGACGTCAGTGAAAACGATGAGGTCAGGGGAAAGAGAAACGACAATGACGTTGTCGTAGACGGCAATTCCCAGTGGCATGGAAGTCAGTTTTGGACCGAATTGAGTAGCTTTATCGGCTTTACCATCGTTGTTGATGTCTTCAAGAACAAGAATGCGGCCGCCACGTCGGGTCTTTTTATCAATTTTAGCAAGGTCATCGGCAACCCAGAGCCTGCCTTGGTAATCGACATCCATTGCAACCGGACTGTTGATCATCGGTGACTTGGCAAAGGTCTCTATTTTTAAATCATTGAAGTCTTTGTGGAATTGAAAAGAGTTTTCTGTTGGAAGAGGATTCTCTTCTGCCAAGAGACAGCTGGCTGACAAACAGAATATAAGGAAAGGTTTTAAAAATTTATGCATTCAAACCACCGAGATTGTTATTTAGCCCTAGAATTAGATTTAGGGTGTGGATCTATACAGCAGTTGAAACTTTTTTTTGTTTTTTTATAAGGAGTACCAGTAAATTCATGGTTATGATTCGGACAGGTTCAAAAGAATTTAATGGATCTACAAGATAGTGGCTGTTTAAAAGTATAGTTTGTTTATCAATAAACTTTGCCTTGTAAAACTCTTCAAGATCTTGTTGATCGTGTCTAAGGAAGGTTCTGTATATAAAGAGTTAAGAGAGTTTAGTTAGGGCTTTCACCGAGTGCACTTTCAAAGTACGGTACCCAATTAACATTATTAAATAATGACCATTGAGTAGTAGGGAAAGTCATAACAATGACAGAGCCATCTGTTATGGCCAGGTTGAGTCGACCAGTATTGCCATGAACTGAAGTGCCGCCAATACTTTTCATGTTACCCTCTGTCGTGTCTCCAATGGGCGCGGTGTAATCCCAGAAAAATGGCTTGCGTGGAGCATCGTCAAAAAGACGGGCATTACCAAGAGTAAAGTAGGCCTGGTGGATATTTTCAGGAAGATTATTATTGCGTTGCATGAAACCTTCATAGCTCCTCCCTTCGTCAATACGGAATACTTCGGAGGAATTATCGTAATCAGTCGCTGGGCAATTATAAGTTTTAGAGTAGCGATCACCTGTGTAAGGTTCGAGGAATCCTGTATTGCCATCGAAAAAGTCTTCACCGGGTTGATGGACCGCATCGGCACCTCTCCAGCCTGTTTGATGAACCCATTCAGAACCATAAAAAGTGGCAAAGATCCGCTCCTGGTTATCTTCACTGTAGAGAAATTGGCCAATGATCATTTGCTTGAGATTATTTTTGCAGACTGCTGATTTAGCCTTGGTTCTTGCTCCAGTAATAGAAGGCATAAGAATACTTGTTAAGATACCAATTATGGCTATGACAACGAGTAATTCTATCAGTGTAAATTTCTTCAAATAAATAAATACCATCTTTCCGCCTATTACATGCACTTAACCCATGAATCCCAGATAGATTCAGTTTCTATACAGTTATGAAAAAAATAGAAAAATTATCTTTTACTGTATAGATGCAGACCAGCCTTAGGATTGACTGAGTTATAAATTGATAACACAAGAGGTTAATGTCGGTGCTTAAAGTAAGATTCTTGAGCTCATTATTTCTACTGTGCTTTATAAGCGCATCTTTCGCAGAAACGCTCACTTTACAGAAGGGAGATAAAGTCGCGATTATTGGAGATTCCATCACAGAACAGAAATGTTACAGTAGGTACCTTGAGCTCTACTTAACTTTGTGTCTATCTGAATTGAACCTCAAAGTCATGCAGTTCGGTTGGGGCGGCGAGACAGCACCGGCTTTTACCAGACGCATGGAGTTTGACCTCATGGCCTGGAAACCAACCGTCGTAACAACTTGTTATGGCATGAATGATGGCAAATATCGCCCTTACGAGGACTTTATCGGTGAAGCTTACCGAAAAGGAATGGAGACCATTGTTAAGTTTTTAAAATCTAAGAACATTAGAACAATTGTTGGGGCTCCTGGAGTTGTAGACTCAGAAAGCTGGCAAAGAAATAATCCGGATGCAGATAAGTTCTACAATGCAAACCTGGCAAAGCTCGCTAAAATCGTCAAAGAGATAGCCAAGACCAATGAACTTAGCTTTAGTGATATTCACGGTCAGATGATGAAATTTATGCTCAGTGCCAAAAAGCAGTATGGCGAAAAATATGTTGTCGGTGGGCGCGATGGTATTCATCCGGAAAAGAACGGCCATTTTCTTATGGCATATAGCTTCTTGAGCAGTCTTGACTTACCTGAGAAAATAGCTGAAATAAATGTCGATTTTAAAAATGAAAAGATAGATATGAGTCATGGGCATATTTTACAGAAGTCTCACTTTGGAGCATTAGAAGCGAAGCTGAATATTGAAAGTTCAAAGTATCCTTTTTGCTTTCAATCAGATAACAGGCTAAACAATGAAAATAACCTGCTGGGCGTTTTACCATTTATCGACTTTCAGGAAAAATTCAATAACTTTGAACTTAAAGTGAGAAATATCCCAACAAAAACAGCCTCAATTCGCTGGGGAACTAAAACCAAGACTTTTAACAAAGAAGAATTAGCGAAAGGCATTAATCTGGCGAACGAATTTATCGAAAATCCTTTCCAAAGCTCATTCCTGAATATCAGTAATTTGATTTACCATAAGCAGAGTTTTGAAACATCGTTTGTGAAAAGATCTTTTAGCGGCTTAAGAGCGATACAACAAGATTTTAAGGGAGATAAAGAGTCGACTGCATTTACGAAAAATATTGTCCGCAAATATATGCTAAAACATCAAGGCCACGTGGAAAAAGTAAAACAGGCTATTCAGCCGCTAAAACACGAACTGTTCATTTCTCTCAATCCTTAATACTCTTAACTATTCTTCATTGCTGTTGCCTTATCAATTTTTTGGTGGGGCAACTTTTTTCTAATTGTTCAGAGAGAATCTTTGTCTGGAAAGTATTTTCTTTTTACAATAGATTAAGTATGAGAAAGAAGGATAATAAATGAACGAACGGTGGAATACTCGGAAATCACTTTTACTGCGGGCTGCAGATCAAAATGATCACAAGGCTTTCGAGGAGTTTGCTGTTTATTATGAAGATTTTATTCGCATCATTATCATGAAACTGGGAGTCTCAACTGAAGATTACAAAGATTTGCAGCAAAATATTTTGCTGAAATTGTGGAAGAGTCTTTCAAAGTTCGATATGGAACATGAAAATGCCAGTTTTCGAGGTTGGCTGGGAACGGTAATTCGAAATGACGTCTACAAGTTTTTTAACTCTAAGAAGCGAACTCAGGAAGCCATAGTCACTGCAGAGGGCTTGTCAATAAGTATCGATTCACTCGGTGAGGACTCTAACGATAATGAGTTTCAGAAGCTCATTGAAAGTGAATGGAAAGCATATGTGATCACCATTGCTATCGAACACATAAAACCTTATTTTTCTGGAAATGCTATGGAGATTTTTTCTTTGACTTTGGATGGCTTGTCCGTCAAAGAAATCGCCGATAAACTGGGTGTTAAAGAAAATACCGTTTACATGCTGCGCTCCAGAGTAAAGGCCAGATTCCAAAAGGAAGTCAAAAACATAAGGCAGTTGTTGGAATTTCCGAATGAAGAATAATCCCAAGCGTATACTTGATCAGGATCAAATGGAGTATCGCGGAAGCGATTTCTATGATTTTGATGACGAAGTAGACCTTTTGGAGTTTTCACCTCTTTACCGAGAATTAATTGATATTTCAGAGGTGTATTCCGATATTAATAAAATCGATGCCGGTGGGATGAAAAGCATCTTCAAGGTATTCGATAAAAAGACCGGTCGTTATCTGGCGATGGCAAAACTCCACGAAGATACGCCGGAGGAATTTTACGAACCCTTCATAAGGGAAGCCCGCCTTACCGCGGCACTTGAGCACCCCAATATTATAAAAGTTCACGAAATCGGTGTGGATGAAAAGGCCGCCCCCTTTTTTACGATGGATTTGAAGATCGGTGATTCTCTTAGCGATATTTTGGCTAAATTGGATAAAGGTGAGGTCGGTTATAGCGAACAGTATAACCTGAGATCTTTGCTGGTGATTTTTCTGAAAGTTTGTGATGCTATGTCTTATGCTCATTCACGAGAAATTCTCCACTTAGATTTAAAACCTGAAAATATACAGGTCGGTAAGTTTGGTGAAGTTCTGGTTTGTGATTGGGGGCTGGCGAAAATTATTGGTCAGGATGAGCAGGATGAAGAGCTCCTGCTGAATCCGGATTTACTTAATAATGTTACTCTACACGGAGTTATTAAAGGAACCCCAGGTTATATATCACCAGAGCAAGTTGAGGGGGTAAAACACAAGTCTAAAACGATGGATATTTACGCTTTAGGAGCGTTGCTTTACTGTCTGTTAACTCAAAAAAGGCCTCTTAACGGGAGTTCGAATGAGATACTTGAGAAAACTAAGAAAGGTGAAATTGTACCTCCCATTGAACGCTGTGAAGAAATACACATACCCGAAAGCCTGAATGCAGTGGTTCTGAAAGCCATGAGTCTTGAGCCTAATTCGAGGTATCAATCCATCCATGACCTGGCAACCGACGTGATACACTACTTAGATGGTTACTCAACAGAGGCCGAAAATGCCGGAGTTTTAAAAGAGCTGAAACTGTTTTACCAAAGAAATAAACGGCTTTGTCAGGTTTCGATTTTATTCTTCACTCTTTTGGTGATTTCTACGTTAGTGTTTATAGGTTATCTTAATAAATCCCGTGAAGGCGAGGCGCTTGCTAGAAAGGCAGCAGAAGCCAATGAACATGCTGCAGAAGTAGCTCGTTTAGAAGCAGAGTTGAATTTTAAGCGATACAAAAAAGAGGAAGATCTCACTAATTTAAGTCTTATTAGTAATAGTGGCAGGATTATTCATGATTTAAGAAGAGGCTTTTACAAAAAAGTTCTGACGGATCCTCAAAAAGAAATAAATGAGGCGATTGATACTCTTGACAGGATTGGAGAGGTTAGCAAAAGCATTGGTTACTATAATTTTATATGCCGTTTATATTTTATAATACAAGAGTTTGACCTGGCTTATGAAGCTCTTAAAAAAGGCAGCCCTCCAGATGAGCACGCTCATGCTTATTTGTTCAAAGCTCTTGAAGCGATATTGGGTGAGAAAAAAAGAGAAGATGGGACGTACCCTCCAGAGGCTATTGGTAAAATGGTTTCTTATTTAGAAGGACATTTCAAAGACCAGGTTATTCTACTTGGTTTTCTTGATTACCAAAAGCGCAAAAATATTGATGAACATGCTCAGGTTATTAAGTATGTTCTTGCTAATGTAAATCATAATTGGCAGATGGATGAGTTTACTTTTAATCCTGAAAATAATTCACTCAAGATTGCCGGTAATTGTCCTAACTTCTCATCAATTCTTTCGGTCTCTCAGGAAAATGTAAATATTCTCAAAACCTTGAATGTTGAAACATTGGATATTCGCGGAGTTAACTGGTTTCAGACCAAGAGTTTGAAAGGCCTTGAACTGAAAGAACTGGACATTCGCGGTTTGCACTTAAATTCGCCGGATAATCAGGTGATTGGCCCGGATGTCACCGAGACTATTTACCTGACTAAGAAAAATATCCATCCTGAACTTCTTATGAAGATAGAATCGTTGATAACTGTGAGGGAGAAAAAGAGCGGTTTTTAAGTTTAGTTTAACCCATACGACCATTGACTTTAACCAAGTAATTCAGGGATGATCCCTGTGCTATTACCGAATTTATCAACAGGAACACCAGCCTCTTGAAGAAGAGTTAACCACAGGTTGCCAAGTGGAGTATCTTCATTATCTAGAATGATGTGACGACCATGTTTAATGTTCTTAGCGCCTCCACCGGTGATAATCACTGGAACATCTTTAATCATGTGACTGGTGCGGATATTGGTTCCCCAACTGAGAATGGTGTGATCATAGAGAGAAGTCCCTTCGACATCTTTGGTATTTTTAAGTAGGTTTATGAAGTAAGATAACTGTTCACATCTTTTTTGGTCACATTTATTTAAGGCTTCAGTGCGTGGTTTGGAACCGGCATAGTGGCTTAATGCGTGTGGTGTGAAATTGATTCCCCAACTGTTCAAGACTTTGGTCATTGGCTGACGATATGATATGACCGGAGTCTGGTTGGTTTGCAGTGCCAGACAAATGAGCTGATAGGTCAGTTTTATCTCCTGCTCGCCGCTAACATCTTTTCCTGGAGTTTTGAAATCCACAGAAGGTTTGGGGCGGTTGGCCCAAAGTTCTTCTTTTTGAAGTCCCCCTTCGATTTCGCGAATTGATTGATAAAATTCATCGAGTTTTTCTTTATCCAATTTACTGATTTTAGTATTTAAAGACTTGGCATCCTTGAGAACAATATCCAGAATACTGCGCTTTTGTTTAAGACGCTTTTGTCTTTGCTCAGGAGTTTCTTTGATTTGACCGAATAGTAGTGAATAAAGCTCAAATGGTCCAGGTATTCCGGACACTGGTTTACCTGCTTGAGTCCAGGACATTGAAAGACCGGGGCCATGACCGTCTTTATCCGGATCTTTACTGACCAAAGGCAGCATGGAGTAGCGCATATCTTTACCAAGATGCTGCCCAGCCAGGACATCACATGAAATGGAGTTATGAAAGCTTTTGCCGGCAGTTCCATGTATATTCGCACCTGTCAGTAAAGAAGTACTTCCATAGTGAGGATTAGTGTTGCCATGATTTGTCAAGTGCTTGAACATAGTGATGTTGTCTTTATGGCGCTCTAAAGGCTTCATACCTTCAGTCATTTCATTGAATACACCATTTTCGGTAGGGAAAAAAGTATCTTCTCTAAAACCATAACCTAGACCACAGAAAATCATTCTTTTTGATGGTTTAATGACTTCTTTAGTAGAAGCAAAAGACTCGAGAAGAGGCAGAGCTAAAAAGGCACTTCCAGCTTTTAAAAAAGATCTACGGGATGTTTGATGAACTGACATGTAGAATTCCTACTTGTGCTGAAATGATTTACTGTTGACCATGGCATGAATAAGGCTTCTTGCCTGATAGTTTTGCTCGCGCAGTTGCTGGGTTAATTTTTGTACTTCTTGTTGATCAGAAAACTTAATCTTGCGACCGATTCCATAGGACATAATGCCTTCAACCAGAGACTGAGCCAGATCGTCTTTGTAATTTAGTAGCAGTGATTTGAAACCTTTGATGTTTTCAAACTTTTTGTCTCCGGGAAATTGTCCGGAAGATTTCACTGGGAATGTCTTATTTTTAACTCTTTCTTTGTCACGCCACTGACCGATGGCATTGAAGTTTTCAAGTCCAAAACCAATGGGGTCCATTTTCGCATGGCAGGAGGCACACTGAGCTTTACTTTGATGAAGTTTTATGGTTTCACTCATGCTCAAAGGTTTATCAGAGGCTTCATTTAATTGCGGGACATTCGGCGGCGGGGCCGGGGAGGGATCGTGCAGCAGTTTTTCAAGAATTAAAGCTCCACGGATAATCGGTGAAGTTTTTTCGCCAGTGGAACCCATTGTTGAAAAAGCAGCTGTACTTGTTAACCCGCCACGGGGGCTGTCTTCAGGAAGCATAACTTTGTGGAAACCGGGTTGATCGACGCCTTGTATGCCATAGTGTTGTGCCAGGCCGCTATTGATGACGATAAAGTCTGAATCCAGTAGATTATCTAATGAAAGGTTTTCTTGAATCAGCGTGTGAAAGAACTCGAGAGGTTCTTGTTTAACTGCAGCGCGAATTGTTTTGTCGAAAAGAGGAAACTTTTTATTATCGATAGCAATTTGATCGAAACGCGACAAGTCCATCCATTGCGCCATGAAAGCATTACTAAAAGTTTTACTGCGTGGATCATCCAGCATGCGGTCAACCTGAGATCTTAAAACGCCAGGATTTTTGAGCGTACCGTTATTTGCAACAGCATACAGTTCTGCATCAGGTACGGAACTCCACAAAAGCATCGCCAGGCGAATGGCTAACTCACGGTGAGTTAATAAAGTATCATTCGTCTCATCATCACTTTGCTCATAGATGTAAAGAAAGCTGGGTGAAGACAGTATGACTGCCATGGCTTCAGCCAACGCGTCTTCAATCTTGCCTGTATCTTTTAGTTTTGTTTCGAAAAGTTGGTGAATGTCATTTATGTATTCCAGGTTTGGTTGCTTGTGGCGAAAGACTTCAAAGGCAAACTTGTCGATGATGTTGCGGCTTGATTCTGGAGTTATTTCGATTGGCTTTTCATTCTCATCAAGTAACATTTTTTCGAAGAAGCTGCGCTCAGGATAGAAGGGGCCTTCGATCTCAATCTTATCGATAAAAATGGAAGCTTCATCTCCGAAGCGGTCAACGATATGAGTGTAGTGGTCGAAACGAACAACTGTCTCATGGTGACGCCTTTCGCCAATTTGCAGGGCCAGAACTTCCTTTATTTTAGGAGTATGCTTAAATTCAATCCATTCCGGTTTATGGTTTGTGCCATGAACTTTGGGTTGAGCGATAGCATCGCCATCGGCTAAAACCTGTAAAAATCTGCGACGTTCTGGCGGGTTTTGGTTTATGCCGGCAAGAATGCGAATTTTGTACTCTCCGCGAGGATCGATTCTTCGGTTGGCATTCACAAACATCACGCCCCATTGACCCGTCAGGTAGATGCCTTTGTTGAGGTATTGTCTTTTTAGGTATCTATCAGGTCGGCCGGTTCTTTCGGCGTCGAATTTCATGTAGTAGTAAAATTCCCGGGCATCTTTAAAACCAAGATCCTTCCAGCCTTTGCCGGCTTCCAAACCGAGGATGATTTCCTCGTATCTAGCTTTTCTCTTTTTGACATTTTCTTTGATTTTAGGAATTCTGTGTTTTTCGGGGTCAATAGTAAGACTGCTGACTTCTCTTTGCTCTTGGCTATTCCATTTTAGAGCATCCCTGGCAATTTCGCGGCCGACTTCAAGGTATTTGTCGAATAAGTAAGCAGAGAAGTACTGGTCAGAACCTATGGTATCGTAGTGTTCTGCCGGGTCATCAGCAGGGAGCTCATTTTGGTTAAGAGTAAAACCAAAGAGGTGCTTGATTGAGTTGGCATATTCGCGGCGATTAAGACGACGCATAGTTGTGGCCTGGCCTTGGTCAGAGAGCATCGCCTGAGCTCTTTTAAGTCCTTCAGTCAGTTCTCTGAGCGTTACAGTTAATTCTTCCATTGCTGGTTGAGGTTTTTTCTCTGGAGGCATATCTCCGGCATTCAGGGTATCGAGAACATCCTGCCAAAGCTGAGCCTGTGAGTTATTTGAGATATCCAATGACTGATTATCCAGACGAATCTTAGCCTTTTGTTTTTCTGGACCATGACAGCTCACACAATGCTTCTCAATAAAAGGAGTGAGAACCTCATGCTTTAGTTTAGTGACCGGCAGAGAGTCCGCCAACGATGAAAAACTAAGGCAAAGAAGGGGCAGTAAATATTTTAAATTCATGGAACCTCGATTCATATACATCAAAAACGGTGTTTCCTTCCATGAATCTAAAGGAGGCTGGGTTTCTATACAGTTTTAAGAAATAAAAGATAAACTTTTACTTATGGGTATTTGTTTCTTTAGTAATTTTTTGGAGAATGAACAGTTAGGTTATTACTGTGCTCTTTGAATTAGTAAAAAATAGAAAAGGTAGATTGTGAATATTCTGAAGTTCACATTGGTCGAATTGCTCATTGTTATAGCGATTTTAGGGTTGTTAGTATCAATCCTTTTTCCATCATTGGCCAAAGCCAGAGAGCGCGCTAAAGAAGCTTTATGCCAATCGAATCAATCTCAATTGGTTAAAACAATGTTCACTTTTGCTGATAAAAATGATATGGACTTTCCAATTGGCGGAACTGAGCATGCCAGGAGCTCACAAGTAATCTTGGGGTAACTGCTCTATATCATCAGCTTGGAAAACTGCCCGAGCCTGAGTTTGCCCACAAATTCTGGTGAGGAGGCTAAAAGAGAGACCCTTGTCTAAGGTTTCCGCAGAATTCAAAATGACTGGATTCTTTTCTTGTTGTTATATACGCTTGTTTACCAATAAACTCTCCGTTGACAAAAAGGGAAAATCCTTTTGTTTTGCCATTTCTAACTGCTGCGACATGAATAGGCTTTAAAAGCTTTGATTTACTTAAAGTTCCTTTATCCTGGTGAATACTTTGAACGACAATTTTCCTATCTTCATAATCATGGAGATAACGCAAGTCAAAAGTGGCAACAGGACCGCTTTCTATGCGGTATTCTTTGTGGAAATCGGCTATGTAGAGATAATATAGAAGAGCGCCTCTTTGGCCAAAAGCTTTATGCTGTAGCCCCATCTCGATTGCCTTCTCGAACTCGCTTTTTTTGCAGTTCATTAAATGCTGCATCGTGGTACTTTAACAGTCGTTGCAGGCGTATGTCTTTGTTTTTGAACATTCTTTTCATTTTGGTCAGTAAAGGTTTTTTGCAATTTCGCAAGAGGCGGAAACTCAGAAAGCAAATTGGGCATGCCTCCTTCTTTTTGATGGCGTTTAATTTCGATACTGATTAAAATGAGTTTATCGAAGTCTCCGGCTTGTTGATAAATAGTCTTTAAATTATTGACGCCTTTGAGGTAAGAAGTGCTGTTGTCATTTTTACTGGCGAGGTTTGACGCTTGTAAATTTGCCAGTTGTTCTTCAAGTTATCTTTTGATAAGCCTTGAGTTTTGTATCTGCTATTGAAGAAATACAAAACAACAAACTTCCTGCTATAAAGATCAGTATACTGTAAATGGTTAGAGGTTGGTTACGCATATTTTAAGTCCTTTTTTAGTCGTTTACCTATCTGCTTATAGAGTGCAGTTTTAGTTTGTAAAATGGAGTCACAATCCTATGTGACTCGGCTTTTTTTTCTAAATAAAGGCTTTGTCAGTATTTCTTACTCACAAATTTATTTTTTTGAAGCCCAGTGGTCTGGGCGTGTCGAAACCTTTTAAACATAAGAGGTTCCGGGGAATTATCTGTTTCTAGAAAGTGGCAGTTAACTCCTTTTTTAACTATTGGGAAGTGATCATTCATGCTTTAAAAGGTGATATCGAAGCAAAAAACACCTATAATATAATTATAAGAAGACACAATGAGTGCTCGGGGAAATCCACTTCCCAGCGAGATGCCAGCAAGCACTCCGTAATACATTTAGTAGGAGAAACTATGAAAAAACATCACAGCATCAGTGCCTCAGTTATTCCACAAAGCCGCCTTCACATCCTTTCCAGTAAAGAAATGAAACAACTCAGTAAAGCCAGTAAAAGTAATCTCTATGATATACTCAGGCGTTGTGCTTTGGCGGTACTTAACTGTGGAAGTCATATAGATGACACCACAAAAATTCTTGAGAAGTATAATGACTTTGACATAAGCGTTGTTTTGCAATCTCGCGGTATTGTTCTCGAAGTTGCGAATGCTCCCAAACATGCCTTTGTCGGTGACGAGATGATTACCGGTATTCGAGAACTGCTTTTTTCTGTCTTACGGGACATTTTGTTTGCCAATTCAGAAGTTCTTACCAAAAAAGAAAGGTTTGACTTGTCGACAACGTCAGGTACAACCAATGCCGTTTTCCACATTTTGCGAAATGCCCAGTGTTTTATTCCAGGTAAATTACCGAATATGATTGTTTGTTGGGGTGGTCACTCCATTCAACGCAACGAGTATGAGTACACCAAAAAGGTCGGCTATCACCTTGGTTTGCGGGGTATGGATATATGCACAGGTTGCGGACCGGGGGCGATGAAAGGTCCTATGAAAGGAGCGACGATTGGTCACACGAAACAACGTCACAAAGATGGCCGTTATGTCGGTATAACTGAGCCGGGTATTATCGCAGCCGAATCACCAAACCCGATAGTCAATGAACTCGTTGTCATGCCGGATATAGAAAAGCGTTTAGAAGCTTTTGTGCGTACCGCTCACGGAATTATCGTCTTTCCTGGAGGTGTTGGTACTGCAGAGGAAATTCTTTATCTACTTGGCTTGTTGCTTCATCCGGATAATGAGGATATCTCTTTCCCACTTATCTTCACGGCTCCGGAAGAATCGGCAGATTACTTTACTCGTATTGATGAGTTCATTCGCTTCACCTTGGGTTATGAAGCCTGCAAGCTTTATAAAATCATCGTGGGCGATGCAGAAAAGGTAGCGACAATTCTGGCTGAAGATATGAAAGAAGTGACCGAGCAAAGAGAAAAAATTCAAGATGCTTACTACTTTAATTGGTCGCTGAATATAAGTCGCGAATTCCAGGAACCATTTGCGCCAACACACGAGAATATTGCTTCTTTAAGTCTGTACAGAGATCAGACTCCTTATAAATTAGCCGCAAATCTTCGCCGAGTATTCTCTGCTATTGTTGCCGGTAATGTAAAAGAGGAAGGCTTGTTGGCTATTAAGGAATATGGACCTTATAAAATAAGTGGAGATAAAGAATTGATGCAAGCATTGGATGCTTTACTGACGTCATTCACTGAACAAGGTCGTATGAAGATAGATACAGAAGTGTACAACCCTTGTTATGAGGTTATTGATTAATAATTGCGATATCCAGAGGCTGGATGGCCTCTGGATCAAAAAACGCCTTATTAGGCTTTTATAATACTTTCCAGAACAAGGATTCTGTTGCCTTTTACTTTAGCTGCTACTGTGACCTTTTGATCAACGAATTGCTTGACTCTGCCAGCATGGGCTCTGGCAAAAGAGTATGACTTATTTCCAACCAAACGGTAATTTTTGGTAATATTTCTTTCTTTGAGAATCACAGTACCAGTTAAGGTTTTTATGGCGTTTGGATCCTCTTTTTCCTTGTCTTTATTTATTCCCTTTTTCTTTTTGGCAAAAGCTAAAGGCGATAGACCGAGAAATGTGGCCGTAAGAGAGATGTAAAATGTTCTTCTATTCATAGACTATTTCTTTTGTTGCGCGAGCCATTCGTATAGTTTTGGGTCTTTCATTATAGGCATGACTATGCCATGACCTTGTTTCTCAAGAGTTGAGAATTTGACCGTCTTAGAGCCGGCTTTTTTAAGAGCATCAACGAGGGTTTTTGTTTTTGAGTAAGGGACCGTTTTGTCTTTCTCTCCATGGAAAGCCCAGATTTGCAGGTCTTTGATTTTCTTTACCTTGCTTATTCGACTCCCACCAGCTAAAGGAGCAATGGCCGCAAAAGTATCTGGTTGCTCCATGGCCCAGTCCCACGTCCCGAAACCTCCCATGCTGAAGCCAACAAGGTAAATTTTTTTTTGATCGATATTTAATGATTGTTTAAGGTGTTCCAAAAGCAGAGTGAGATCTTTACTAACCCACCAGCCTTTGCCTTGTTCATTTTTGGCACATTGCGGCATAACTGTCAACATATCGTGATTTTTGCTGTGTTTTGAGACGGTACACATCATAGCTTTAAGTTGATTGACATCATTGCCTCTTTTACCAATGCCATGAAGAAAGATAAGTAGTGGTTTGGGAGAGGATGACTGTGAAGGAGAGTGGACTAAGTATTGAGGATTTAAACACTTGAGTTTCGCAGAGATTTCATTTGGGAGCTCCTGGGTGGAAACTTGAGCACTTAAGTATTGAATTGAGATTAAGAGAATAAGGGAAATAAGCTTTTTCATACACATACCTTTTAATTAATGCTACGGAATCTTTTTCGAAGCTGTTGGGATAAATGTGACAAGAAAGAAAAGATTTTTTATAAATTGGCTATGTAAAAGGAAATCCTGTCCTTTTGACTTTGGAATGCTCGAAAGTGTATAGTGTGTATTAATAATTATTTAAGGTATGTTTATGTGTCGAGTATTATTACTTTTAATTTTTATAGTCTGTCCGGTAGAGGCTTTGGAAACTCAAATCTTGAATAAGGGGAAGGTCCTTTTCGAGACGGACTTTTCAGGAGCGATTAAAATTGCCAAGCCGCGCTTTTGGATCAAGCAAAACACTCGTTGGAAGATTGATGATGAGCAATTGATTGGTATCCCAGCAACGCTGGATTATCAAGAAGAAAAAAGAAAGATTGGCAAAGGTCATTTCGGTGATATCCCTCGTATTGGTTTGGGAAAAATGCCGAGGTCCTATGTTATGAATTTTAAATTTCAGATGGATGACAAAAAGGGGGATGGCAAAACCCCCATGTTTGAGTTCGGACACCATATCTCACGAATCTTTTTTGGCGATTCAGGTGCACAAATGTTGACGGATACAGACAATAAAAAAACGAGAAAGCTTCACATGGAAGTCAAAGGCTTTAAGGTTGAGCCATTTAAATGGTATGAAGTTTTAGGCGAAGTGGGAGAAGAGTACCTATTTGTCCAAATTAAGGATGAACAAGGGAACATCTCAAAATTCCATTGTTATAATCCAAAGTTCAAAACATCTTCAAATAACTCTTTTCAGATAGCGTCAACAGTCCAAGGAACTCTCAAGATGGATGATATAACTTTTTGGGAATCGAAGGGCCTTAAAGAAGGCTGGGAGAAGCTGGTTAAGTAAAATTTCCTATGAAAGTTTACTTTTCATTACAGAATGCTCTTTTTCAGAAGTTTCATCTTTAACTTCTGTAAATACAGCTAGATGAAAAATTAAGAAAATGGTCTTTATTCTTTTGTAGCTTTTGGTGATCGTTGTCATTTTAAGGATATTATTGACGATTCTCATTCCTCCTTTAGGATCGACTCGAGCCAAGGGATTAAGTGCTGTGTCAAAGTTGAATTTACGTGAACTTTATGTCGCCTTTTTAGATTACTCTCAGAAAAATAATAATCGTTTTCCAAGATACCGCATATCCCAAATGCGTAATCTGTGTTTCTGGATACGCGAAATGAAGGAGCACTTTGGCAGAAGTAAGAATGTTATGCTGATGTCTGGGGTAACTTATGAACCAAATCAATGGTCCGGCTACTCCGCCTCAGAAGTTAACATGGGGTTTAACGCAAATTACCAACGGCATATATAGACAGGTAGAAGAGTGGCTCGAATTGAAAACTTTTCGGAGATATTTTTAATTTTTGGACGTGTTGCTGCAGCCACTGCCTTTAATGCTGAGGGAAGATCCAGTTGTAATCAAGCTTTCAGAGATATTAAACGAGTCGGAAGTTATTTCACTACAAAGCTCAATTTCTTTTACGATGAACAGATGAACTCGGTCAAAGTTGATGGTCATGCAAGTTCAACTCATTTCTACTCTCGGACTGATATCACACACATTAAGTGGAACTGGCCTTTAGGTTGAAAATATTATTTGTTCTTTAGCTCATCTAATTTACTCGCAAGTTTCTCAACAAGTTCGGGATATCTTTTGTAAAGATTCTCAGTTTCACCGGGATCTATTTTAAGATTGTATAATTGTCCCTTAGCTTCGCCTGTTTGTGGCGTAGTAATTTTTGGGTGACTAAAGCCTCCACTGCCAATGAAAGGAATGTATTTCCAGTTTTTATAGCGGATTGCGAGGAATTTCTTGGTGCCAAGGTGAATCAGTTCATCTCTTTTAGATTCAGTAAAGGTCTTGCCAAGAGAAATTCCATCAATGTATTGTGCAGGGACTTTCTTATCGCCGATTATTTCAGCTAAAGTAGGCATAACATCTAAAAAGCTGCTTAATTTTTTGTTATGACTTCCTGCTTGGATATACTTTGGCCAACGCATTATAAAGGGCACGCGATGACCTCCTTCATAAACATCGCCTTTCATGCCTCTTAAGGTACCTCTTGATTTATGGCGTGTTCTCTCTTCATCTT
Organism: Lentisphaerales bacterium; assembly: GCA_022446985.1. GTDB lineage: Bacteria > Verrucomicrobiota > Lentisphaeria > Lentisphaerales > Lentisphaeraceae > JAKVBD01. The sequence continues at coordinate 105,221 of JAKVBD010000002.1, read as the reverse complement.
TTTCATACCAGACCGGTCCATTATCACTTGTTATGATGATGATCGTATTTTCCTCAATGCCAACATTCTTAATGGCTTGGTCAATTCTGTTAACACAATCATCAATGTGAGCCACAAAGGCTCCGTATATCCCGTTGGGCGAGTTTTTCCTGAAGCGTTCAGCTGGAAGCCATGGAGTATGTGGAGCAGTCAGGGGTATGAAGAGAAATAGAGGCTGTTGACTTTCGTTTGGATGCGATTTAATGAAGTCTATGGATTTATCAGTTAAAATATCCAGAACTTCTTCATGTTTAAAGTTTGGAGCGCATTTTCCCTCACGCCAGAATTCTCCTTGAATTTCATTCCAAAATTTCTCGCTTGGCCCTCGATTTGAGATCGGCTCAGTTGGTTTTTGAACTGGTCGATCGTTTTCAATGTAGAGGTAGGGTTGAATATCTAAAGAATGTGGCAGCCTATAAAAATAGTCGAAGCCGCGATCATAAGGTCCACCAGGGAGTTTGTCGACATGAAAATTCATTTTGGTTTCAAATCCCAGGTGCCATTTACCGATCATTGCAGTTCTGTAACCATTCCTTTTTAACATCTCTGGCAGAGTCAGTTCATTGTCGGCGATTACTGGCTTTGTGCGGTATTTTCTATTGTTCTTGTGTGGGTATGTTGCCGTCATTAAACCGTACCTGGATGGCACGCACCATGAAGCGGCCGAGTGCATGTCTGTAAAAACCACTCCTTCTTCAGCGATTCTATCGATGGCAGGTGCGGAGTTTTTACAATCTGGATTTGTTGACTTTAAGTCTCCATAGCCTAAATCATCCGCTAGAATTAAAACGATATTTGGTTTTTCTATTGCGTGAATTGATGAAAGAAGAATTAAAAAAATGGTCAAAAATTTCATTTTAAAAGCAAAGTATTTCAATCAGCCGTAGGCATAGGAGCTTTGAAACCGCCGCCATCAGCAACTGCGACCCAGTCGAGTCTAGAATCCATCCATTTGATATTGCGAATACCGCGTACTGAACCATCCAGGTATCCATAGTTAGTCATCCATATAGCAGAGCGTCCGCCTCGCCCACCACGTCTTCGGATGTAGTGATTTCCGTCATTAAAGTTATTTGGCTGACCATTTTCATGAGAGGCTTCAAAGGTACCGCCTTGCTTCTCAGATATGTAGTCCATAACGAGAACATTGAATTCTTTTTGGGTCACATAATTCACGTTATAAGTAAAAGTTTCCTGAAGAAGATTGTCAAAGCCTCTTTGACCGTAGGCATTTCCTGGTCTTTGTCCCCAAAGTAGATGATACTGCGCTTCAGTCCGAGTAGGGTTTAATTGTTCAATAAAGTCGAAATCCAAAGCTTCAGGAGCCAGGGGACAACTATAGAGTTCACGGTTTACGAATTCATTGTAAATATTAAACTCGTGTTTTCCGCCATTGCCGTGGCGGCCAATATGAGTTGGTTTAATATCCCTGCCTCTCTCCCAGAACTTATTATTATTTTGCTTGGCAAAAATATGGCTGCCGCGAGTAATTTGAGCGATATTTGAAACGCATACAGCATTTTTTGCGCTCTTGCGGGCATTTTGCAGGGAAGGCAAAAGTAAGGTTATCAGAATACCTAAAATTGCGATAACTACAACCAGCTCAATCAGCGTAAATTTATTATCATTCGTCATATTTTTCCTCAGTACAACAGTTTTATGACTCTTTCGCACCTCGTTTGCCAAAAAGGACAGAGCCTTAAAGAAAAGAGATAAGATTTATTCAATAGAAGGCATCGGGGCTTTGTATCCGTTAGCTCCATCGGCGACATGAACCCAGTTTAATCGTGAGTCTAAATAGTTAATATTTCGAATGCCACGAACTGCGCCATCGATGTAAGCGTAGTTTGTCATCCAGATTGCTGAACGCCCCTCACGTCCCCCGCGTCTTCGGATGTATTGACCACCATCGTTAAAGTCATTTGGTTGTCCATTTTCGTGTGAAGCTTCAAACTTGCCACCTTGTTTTTCAGAGATGTAATCCATGGCAAGGACATTAAACTCAGTTGGAGTGACGTTATTTACGTTGTTCATAAAGCTTCCTTGAAGGGTATTTTCAAAACCTCTTGCGTTATAAATAGGGTCGGCTCGTTGGTTCCAGAGAAGGAGATACTGAGCTTCAGTTCTTCGCGGATTGAGTTGTTCGATGAAATCAAAATCCATAGGCTCAGGAGCCAGGGGGCAACTGTATAGTTCTCGATTTACAAATTCGTTATAAATATTGAATTCATGCAGGCCGCCATTGCCGTCGCGGCCAATATGGGTGGGCTTTATGTCCTTGCCTCTCTGCCAAAATTTATTATCATTTTGTTTGGAGAAACCCAAAGCTCCTCTGGTAATTTGAGCCAGGTTTGAAGTACATATGCCATTTTTACTGCTTCTTCTGACTTTTTGTAGTGAAGGCAGGAGTATACTGATTAGTATTCCTATAACGGCTATGACAACAATCAATTCAACTAATGTAAAGTTGTTTTTCTTCATTCAAAATGTGAGTTTTTAGCTTAGTTCTTCCCGATCTTTTAAGATACTTGGTTTGAATAGTGATTTAAAGAAAAATATAAAAAAAGCCGACCTATTGGCCGGCTTTTTCGCAAGATAAAAGAGAATTTACCTAGTGTTGTATTTGTAGAGCTGTTGGCCCTTTTCGTCGTAGAATTCAAAAGACAGTTTTGAGTCGATCGTTCTAACTAAGAGGAAGCCACCAGAAGGTTCACTCTGAGTGTAAGGCTGTGTGATTGTGGCATTGGGATCATTGGACTTTGGATCTCCTGGCGAGCGGCCGATACGGGCGTTAGCATCGACTAAAGCCCCACATGAAAATTCATTGATACCTTCTTTTGAAATAGAATGATACTGCCAGTGACGGTCACCACAGGCGATGTAGAAACCATTTTTGTCGAGTCCTGTTTCTTTGAGCCATTTAAAAAATTCATCTCTTTCGTGAGTAAAACCACCGGTATTTGAGTGATTGTCTGTTTTATAAGCATCGTCTGGACCGATCATTGGAGTAGGGGATACAAGAACTTTGTACTTGGCATTGCTGGCTAGAAGTGTGTCTTTTAGCCATTTCTTTTGAGTTTCACCCCAGATAGTTTTTCCTGGTCCATCAGTTTCATTGTTGTTACTGCGGTACATGCGATTTTCAACAAACCATACCTGTAGATCTTTGCTGGCGCGTACAGTCCTGTAGGTCAGAGCATCTTCGTCATCCTGGGCACAAACAGGAAGTTGCTCAAGCATCATAGCTCTGCCAGTTGCCGGAGAAGGCAGGTAGTTGCCACTGCGGTCACAGTCATTTTTTCTATAATCGTGGTCGTCGATTTCCCAATAAGTCGGAACTTCAGCATAGAGGTCTCTAAATCTTTGCAAAGAGAATTGCTGATGATACTTGTGGCGGATTTCATCTTCAGTTCTAGCTATTTTATCAGGAGAGTCGTAGTAGACGTTATCGCCTGTACCAACGAAGAAGTCAGGTTTGATACAAAGGATAGTCTCAAGAGCCGGATACCCCAAATGTTGGTCTATGTCACTGTACTTTTGGTGAAGAAGGTTTTTTTCACCCGGCTTGGCCTTTTTTACCTTGTCAAAGTGGAAAAATTTAGCGTAGTTCATTCCGGTCGTAACGACAAAGCTGACATCATCTGACGATACTTTTCCTGGTAAAGTTTTAAATCTAGCTACGGGGCCTACGATTTCTTTGCCGTTAACATGAATTCGAGTGTTGCAAACATATTTAGTATTTACTGCGAGACCTTTAAATGTAGCTCTGGCAATAAAATCTTTTTGACTATTTACGGGCAGAGACTGGGTGATAGTTTTGCCATTGAAAACAGGTTTAAGTCTGAACTCGACTTTTCCAGAAGTCCCTTTGAATGTTCCTTTTTCATTGAGACGAACTTGAATGTGGACTTGAGATTCTGTTAGTTCTCCAACCATTACACCAAGACCAGCTTCGACTTCTGCGGCCATACTGCCGGCAGTCATAAAAAGACTTAAAAATGCTAAAAAGATACGCACCAGTTAACCATCCTTGTTTGTGTGTTGAGTTTATTTTTCGTAAACAGTACGATTATAGAATCGATAACAGGACACGTTAAATGATTTAAAATAAAATGTTTAACAGGTTAGTTTTATGTTAAAGTTCTGGTGCGTAAGCTTAGTAAATAACTTTAAGAGTTTCTTTTAATTGAGGAAAAGTATGGAGCCACAACCGATTTTATGCTCCTTCATTAGCTTCAAAGAGCCATCTTCATTTATTTTAAACTGGTAAGTTGAGCCAGTTTTAACTGAAGAAGTAAATAAGAACTTGCCAGTGTTATCAATAGCCATTCCTCTGGGACCAGTTGCTGAGTAGTCGTAAAGGCCAATGCGATTGAGGATTTCACCTGTTTTAGGGTTCAGTTTAAATGCAGCAATAGAACTACCGCCTCTCTTTCCGTGTCTATTTGGTACGTAAAGAAATTTCTTATTTGGAGTTAGTGCGATAACAGTAGGGAGAACTTTTTGTCCTTTCTCAGTAGTTGAGAACTCCTGCCAGAGTTTCAAACCATTTTCGTCGTACTTTAAAGATGCGACCCCACCGCCTCTTTCATAAGTACAGTAAACGACATTTTCGAGTGGGTGAAAAGCTAAACTGCGGAATGCTGCAAAGCCCTTTTTATTAAAGTCAGGACCTTTCAAGTAAGGAGTTGTCATCGGTATAAGTTTACCTGTTTGGCGATCGATTTTAAACTGATAGAGGCGGTTATGTCCATTGTGAGGGACAAAGCCCATAGAATCATCATTAGAGATACCTATATCATGTGGGTTCTTGGTGGTTTTGATTTCCTGGATTTGTTTGCCGGTGTGAAGATTATTTTGCATATCCAAAACACTGACGGTGTTTTGGCCATAATTGTATTTGAAATAGAAACGACCATCTTTCGAAATGGTTCCGCTTCCGCCACTTTGCATAATACTTGAGCCGATAAATTCGAGGTCACCGTTTGCCTGGATCTTTGCCGTGCCAAGTTCAGAGGGACCATCAGAACTTAATGAAAAATAGATGTGCTGTTTGTCAGGAGATAGAGTAAGTCCACCTGGACCGGCATTTAATTCTAGTTTATTGACAAATGCCAGTTCTCCAGTTTTAGAGTTTAAAGAGTATTTCTCAATACAGTTTTGACCTTTCTTAGATATGTAAAAATGCTGGTCTGCCATGATGCTGTAGCTGAGTATTGTAAGTAGAAGCCATTGAATTTTATAAATCATACTTTCTCGGATTTTTTAAATTTAGTTCGGAATATGATTCACAATGAGGACACTAATTAGAAGATAAGTTGAGGTAATCTTAAAGAGCCAGATAATCAAAGGTTATAGAGTTATCTGTTAAATCCCGCAATTCACTGATAGGCGTTGTTTTTGCATGACCATCAGCATAGGATATATTTGCCTTTTTACCGACATCATGAGTCGTGAAAATAGGTGCCCAGTCACCGCTGCCAAAAGCCGAATGGTTTACAATGCGGTGCTGTGTATCCCAGTTCCACTTACTTACAGAATCTGCTAAAAAGACATACTCAGAGGTTTTTGGTATGGCATTTAAGCGCTTATAATAATTCTGAGTTGAAGTGTCGTAAATCATCCAGCTGCGATTCGCCCAGGCTGTTTGCTTGTACAAGGCTTGAAAATTACCTCCATATGTGTGCCGTTTCAGGTAACCCGAAGAACTCAGGTCAGGCTGTGTTTTCGGGCAGAAATTACCTTTGTCTCCGGACTTTAAGTAATTCTGATCTAGAAGAGCTCCAGACCATCCATACCACGGGGATTGAGGGTTATGCATTAAGATCAGATCTTGATTATCATCTGTGTACAAAACAGTTTGAATTTGCGATTGTTTCAAATTTGAAATGCATACACTGGAAATACCCTTTTCTCTGGCATCACTTAAGGAGGGAAGCAAGATTGAACTTAAAATCCCGATGATTGCAATCACGACAAGCAGTTCTATAAGAGTGAATTTTTTCATGTGTTTACCGTAGTATAGCAGGATTGTGAAAACAAGTTTTTCGGTGAAAAACGGGAAAATCATAAATTTAATTTTTTTACTGTCCCTATAAGACTTAACATACGAAAAAGCTAATGATCATCTGTAGATAGCAGAATGTGTAAGTGTAATGTATGGGAACAGTAAAAAATGTCTGAAATAAGTACAGATGAAGAATACTTTGACGAATTATTAACAACGTCAGATTTAGATGAAAAAGATATCCTGGAAATTCAGAAAGAGTATCGAAAAAAAAGACTCATGGAGTCAATCACCGGTCCGATAGTTTCTACTTTATTTCACGTAGCCTTAATCGTTATTTTAGCGATTATTATTAAAGACAAATACAAGCAGGAAGCAGCTGAAATTGTAGTTGAGATGCAAGAGGTCGAAGAAGTTAAAATTGAAGAACCTCCCCCGATTGAAGAGCCTGAGCCGGAAGAAGTTGAAACTACAGAGCAGAATAATCCGGTATTGACGACAATCGCTGTTGAAAGTGTTGATACAAATGATGCCGCTCTTGAAGATGTCAACGATGAGGTTCCATCGACAGAAGATGATGCTGCAGTGGAAGCTGTGTCAGATGTTGTCGTCAGTCCTTCGGCATTTGCATCCCCAAGTGTATTTGGCGGTCGTAGCGCAGGTGGCAGAGCTTCTGCGGTATCTCGATTTGGAGGCAGTAAAGTTGGTCAGGAAAAATTACTCAAGGCTTTGTACTGGTTAAAGAAAGTTCAAAATCCGGATGGCTCCTGGAGTGAAGGCGACACTAAGGATGCTCTAACCGGTTTGGCTATGCTGACATTTTTGGCACACGGTGAAACTCAGACCTCCAAAGCATTTGGAGTAACAGTCAAGAAAGCGATGATGTTCCTGGCTAATTCTCCGGTCAATTACAAGCCAAAGCACGGATATCCACACGCTATAAAGGCTTATGCACTTGCTGAAGCCTTTGCTATGACTGGTGTATTTCAATTAGAAGAAGCCATGAATAAAAGCATTCGTGTTATTATCGATGGGATGCAGCAAAATGGTAGTTTCGACTACGAATATAAAATGAAAACAAACCGTCAGGATTTGTCCTTTGCTGGTTGGAATTACCAGGCTCTTAAGGCGGCTTATGCAGCTGGTTGTGGAGAGCTGGGACTACAACAAGCGATAGAAAATGGCATAAAGTGGCTCAAGAAATATGCCGGTTCAAAAAGTGATGGTAAAGGTTTTCCTTATGCAATAATTCAAGGCAAGGTAAAGGATCATGGTCGCCATAGCATGCGGCCTGTAGGCGTACTTTGTTTACAATTATTTGGAGAAGGCAAAATAGCCGCAGTTCGTGACGAAATCGCTGCGATTATAGAGAATGATCTCCCTAAGTTGAATTGGGGGACAGCACCTAAGAGCAGTCTATATGCTTGGTACTACGCGACTCAGGCGATGTTCCAACATGGCGGTGATAAATGGAAGGCCTGGAATAAAAAGTTTCAAAAAGAGGTGATTAATAATCAACATACTGAAGGCTATTGGGTTTACCCAGGTAAGAGTCATGTTGGTGCGATAAAAGACCAAATTGGTCAAAAAGTCTATTCAACAACTCTCTGTGCTCTTATGCTGACAGTTTACTATCGCTACTTGCCATCGGGTAAAGGTGCTATAGGCACTCCCAAGAAAGAAGCAAAGAAAAAGACCATCGATGATATTGGTCTGGATTTGATTGATTAATTTTTTGTTTATTTCTACAAAAGTTGGGAACAGATTAGGATCATTATTATCATAGAACTTTGAATATGGTGAAAGACTCATTCAGTCTGCTAGAGGAGATTTTTTAGATAACCTAGGACTTTTATGAAAATCTTGAGTATAAATTTTAAGGAGTATGGATGGTAATGACGCGCCAATTGTTGATTCTTTTATTTTTAATCCCGTGCTTGGCTTTTGCAGAATGGCCTAAGTTTTTAGGACCAAATGGCAACGATACAGTCGAGAAAGACAGTTTGTTTAACCCAGACCTTTCGAGATGGCAGAAAGCCTGGGAAGTCAATGTTGAACTTGGTTATAGTGCTACTGCTGTAGTAGGTGATTTTATTTACACCATGGGGCATGATGGCAAAAATACCGAAAAGGTTTTGTGTCTGGATGTCAAAACAGGTAAAACTGTCTGGACACATACGTACGAAGGAATCTTGCTGGATAAACAGCATACCGGTGGTCCTAATACGACGCCGACTATTGAAGGCGATAAACTCTACACTTTAGGGAAAGCCGGACAGATATTTTGTCTTAATAAGGCAGATGGCTCAGTTGTCTGGAAGGCAGATCTGAAAGCGTTGACAAAGCTTAAGTTACCTAATTGGGGCTATGCTTCATCGCCAGTCACTCATGGCGATATGATCCTGCTTTCTTGTGGTAGAACGGTGGTTCTTAACAAGAAAACGGGTAAGCTTTTATGGATGAGTAAGTCTGTGGACAAAGATGAGAAGTCATATATTTCAGGTTACGCGACGCCAGTGGTCTTTGATTATAATGGCACAGACTACGTTACATTTTATCTTGGTACCGGTTTAGAAATTCTGAACGTTAAAGACGGCTCTCGCGTTGCCCGTTATGATCTCACCTCTAAATATAACATGGTTTCTACGACTCCTATAGTTGTCAATGAAGGTAAAAATATCTTTCTATCATGGATGCCTTACTCTGCTTTTCTTGAGTTTGATGGTAAGTCAATTAAATCTGTTTGGAAGGAAAAGAATGCTACCAGAAGTTTTCAAAATAACATAGTTATAGATGGTGTTGCTTATGGAACTCATGGTCATTTCCGCGATAAAAGAACAAAGATGCAAGCCTTTGATTTAAAATCAGGTAAGCTCCTTTGGGAAGAAAAGTTTCCCTGGTCTCAGATCATTGCAGTAGGTGACACCTTTGTTTGTCAGAATATCAATGGCAACTTAACAACAGCTAAAGTTTCCAAAGAAAAGTTTGAACAGATATCCAGCATGAACGTTCTAGGTAACGTTTGTTGGACTAAGCCAACCTATTCAAATGGTCGTTTATTTGTGCGCAATAACCTGGGTCGTTTAATTTGCTACCAGTTTAGTCAGTGATCAGAATTAAGTAATCAGACGACTGCGTCGTAGTAATCAGCATTCAGTAGTTTCCTATACTTAGACCTTAGACCTTAGACCTTAGACCTGACACCTGACACCTGACACCTGACACTTGGCGCGCAACGCACTAAGGATTGAGGCGCGCCCAGCAGTTTTCAAAACAATGATTGAATACTGGCGCGAAGTGCTCTGAATACTGCTTAATCGAAACGAAGTTTCACCTGCTCAAGGCTTTAGAAACACTGTATTTTCCATTTTGCTGTTCTCATAGTCCACCTTGCAGCGAGTTAGTAAATTTTGGATAATGACTAAAAGATTTACGCTTCTCGAATAACTGATTGTCATCAGCATACTTGGCATTTTGATGACTCTTCTCTTGCCAAGTTTAACGAATGCTAAAAAGCTCTAAAAGAGCCGTTTGCATGAGTGATCTGAAGCAGGTGGGGATAGAAACCGAGCTCCACTAAAAGGACGAAGATGGTAAATACCCTAAACGTGATGACTCTAAGGACTTCCAATTTTCGTTGTTTGGTCAACAAGGCAATCGAGGTAAGAATAAGGCATATGCAAGGCAGCCAAAGAACAGGTATTTGAATCCATAAATCTTAGGGATGGAGAAAGAGAGTATCCCAGGAAACATAAAGATATCGATGGCAGGCTGCCTTTCAGATACTTTTCACTATGAAGATAAAGGGAGTTCCTATAATAATACTTAATCCAAAACGGGTTTAGAAAATATAAAACCATACTCTGTAGTTACTGGGCAATTCAGGAATAATGGCAAGAAGGTTAAGAAAAATATCGGTATAAATATGTCTCAAATAGAAAGTCCTGTTAGGTTTATAACTTTTAGTGAAATTGGTGGCGATAAAAGTGCCAATGCAGAAGCAGTCGCAACTTTTAATGAAGATACTTATTTCCAGACTAAAGAAGGCAAAAACTACTGAAACGTTCTTTTTGCCGATGCCCAGGTAGCCTTTGTCCGTATTACTCAAAGTCTTAAGACAGATGAAAAGTATACCTACGATCTCAGGGATTAATCATTACTGGTACGGGAATAGTCCAGTCCTGTACCAAATGTTTTATATAAGGTAGCGACTGATTCTGATGCAGTATGTCCATCCGCATAGACTACATTTACTTTTATAGTAGGATTATGAATAGTCCAGATTCTGTCGTTTCACGATGCCGTTAAATTATCAACCCACGATTTTTGTAGATCAGTGTTATTACTATTTTCATGACGCGAATCTACCAAAAGCATAGTCGAAGATGGAGAGTCGAGTTTGTCTGGAAGAGCCCACTCTAGGAACTCACCATTCTCATCGCCTCGTTGCGATGAATAATTTGGACTGTCGACATTTTCTGTAGATAATTTTCGATTGACCCCGTAGCTCCAAAAGCTCGCAATATTTTTGGGGGACGAGTGGTTGCGAACAGATTTAAGACAAGTATATGCATTGTTAATGGAGAGCTCCATGTAGCTAGTATCAATAAGGCGCATGGCCCACTATTGCCATCCGTCCCAATCATTTTGGGCCGATCTGGAAATAGTGAAAAACTTGCTGCTGTTGTCTGAAATAGAACTAATCGAAGATATTGAAGACTGTCTTAAATTACTCAAAGAAACACTGGAAATTGCCGATTCACGGGCTTTCCCAAGAGAGGAGAGTAACATTGAAGTAATATTGCAATGATAGCTATAACTACCAGCAATTCAACAAGAGTAAACTTTTTTCAAAGGGGGACACAAACATACATTAAACAATAAGTTAATCTATTAATTGTTTTTCTTGGATCACAATAAGGTAATCGTCAATTAACATGAAATATATAAATTATGTTGTTTGACTTCACATGTATTGAAGAAAAAAATGAAGAATACTTATAGAATGTCAGTCTTTTATTTTTTGAAATTCAGAGTTTTAAAATAGTACTTAAAAAGTTATTTCCAGAGTGGAGTTTCATGAGATATGCTGAAGTGTTTGAAGCAGCCAATGTCGTGAATTACATAAATTGTTAAATTTTATAAAATGACAATTTAACTTGGGCAAATAGTTTAAACTATATGTTGCTTTCATATGATCGATACTTTTTATCCACTTTGTTGGTATTGAGCTGTATCATTAAAAGCTATGAATTGCTGACAATAGGGGCAGGGCAACAGGGTACTGCCAAAAGTTAAATTTTCTAATTTTACCAAGGGGTACAGAATGGGCTTTTTCGATCCATCAATGGAAGGCTTTTTATGGATATTTGCTATTTCTTTTACCGTTATTCTTCTAGACATATTTTTCAATACCGAAGTACTCAGTGCTTTAGCTCTTCTGACAGTATCGGTGTATTTGGCAGCTCTATGCGACGTCTCTCTAAAATGGCAGGTTTTGATTGTCTTAATTAGCTGGTTAATCTCTTCACTTCTATTTTTTGGAATAGTCCGAAAATTGATGATTCCACTCATTCAAAAATTAATTCCACGCGGTAGAGATGAGACGATTCATGAAGCTGTTGATGCCATGGCTGAGTTCCGACTTATAGATGACAAGCCCTTTGTCTCTTGGAATGGTGATCTGTGGCCACTTAAAAATGACGATACTACAGAATTTAATGATCATGAAAAAGTACGTATAGAAGCCGTTGAAAACGGAATATTTACCATAGAAAAAGGAGGAAATAAGTGATTTCACAAATACCACAAGGCCATTGCCGCATTATCGAACGCTTTGCTAAACCTGTTAAAATTCAATACTCTGGACTCGCTTTCAAAATCCCTTTTCTGGACAAAATTAGGGATGTGCGCAGTGTGTGGGGCGATGAAACCAACAAGCAAGGTGTTTTTATTGAATTGACCGAGCAGATCATCGATACTCATCCACGGGAATGCATCACTAAAGATAATGCCAAGGTCCTTGTAGACTCTGTTCTGTCATGGCGGGTTAGTGACCCGATCAAAGCCGTCTATGAGGTTGATCACCTGCATAAGTCTCTTACTCAGGCTGCTTTGAATGCTATCCGTTCTGAGATTGGCGAAAGAGATCTTGATGAAGCTCTTTCATCGCGTACTCAACTGAATGAAAAAATTGCTGCTACGCTTACTGAAACGAGTAAAAAATGGGGCATACAAATCCTGCGTGCTGAAATTCAGGAGCTTAAAACAGATGATGCGACAAGTACTGCTATGTTGCAACAACTTGAAGCCGAACGTCGAAGCAGGGCGATTGCCGCTGAAGCAGAAGGCTCAGCGACGGCAACCATGCGCAAAGCCAAAGCAGATCGCGAAGCCGCTATTTTCCGTGCTGAAGGTCAGGCCAAAGCACTAAGCATAATTGCTGAGTCTGAACGTAACTACCTGAATATCCTTTCAGAATCTGTTGGCAAAGAAGAGGCTGCAAAGATTCTTATGGCACAAAAAGTTCTTGAAGGATACGCGGTAATTTCCGAGAAGCCCGGGGATAAAGTATTTATACCCAATTCAGTAAATAATTTTATGGATCTAGGGCAAGCCTAAATTTACCATCCTTCAGATTATATTATCCTTGTCCGGGTCTTTAAAAATCAATTATTTTCTGGCTTTGTTTACCATTAGATTCGGGTAATAAAAAATGCCGATCAGGAAATCCTGATCGGCGAGTGTGTGGTGTATAAAGACATGTGCATGTCTGGAGATTGTTTTTTTAAGTACCGGCCAGAAGAGACTTAATGACCGGCATGCGCGTGTATGTTTCGTGTGTGATGAGATGTTACCATCTCTGGAAAGTTATTAAAAGTGTCCTTTTTAAAAGCCGACCAGAACGAAAGCTCTGGTCGACATGCTGTTGTGTGTGGATAGACAAATGTATGTCTGGAGATTATTAATTCTGTACTTGGAAAATTTGCGTGTTTTTTCCGGCACCATCAGCTTCTTTCATTAAACATTTTCAGTAGATTAAAAGTTTCTTCACACACATATCCTTGACTAATTTGTAGGCTTATTCGGAGGGGGAGTAAGGGGAGGGACAGACGTGAGAATCTTTTTCGATAATATTTTAAAGCTTATGCTGATTTAAGCCGTAGCTTAGGGTTTCAATTGAAATTACTTTTAACAACTGTCATGATTGCTTCTTAACTACCGAAACAGTTTGTTAAAGAACAAGAGGACTTTATGAAAAATACTTTTTTACTTTACGGACTGATTTGTCTAGTGATCTTGAGTTTGAATGCGGAAGAGAAGTGGCTTGAGTTTTCTCCCACTAATTTCGAGCAGGATTGGGAAATAAAACAAAATGGTTTTAACAGTCGTCGTTTGAGTAAGAAAGCCGAGAAAAAGTTTTATACAGAGGGCGATGCTTTTGTCGTAGAGTCTGAGTACCAAAGTATCGGAAAGTACCTTTGTTCTAAGAGGTCTTTTAAGAATTTTATTTTGGAAGCTGAGTTTCAGGTGAGTGACTTTAGAAGTTGTGCTTTTATCGGTTACCATGGGCAGTTTTTAGAGATGCAGTGGAAACAGAAGGGCCCAAAGTATGAAGGTTTGTATAAATTCAGTTACGGCTTTGGTAATTGGCCGAAAACAACAGGTGAGGCTGAAATTCGTTATACCGGAGCAGGCAAAAGTCTTGATGAAAATCACAAAGATATAGATATCAGAAAAGACATTTGGCATAGAGTTAAAATAGTCGTTGAGAAGGATAGAGTTCAGCATTGGTTTGATGGACAAATGGTAGCTGAAGTAAAGGGGATGAGTGGACTTCTGAAAAGTAAGGAAGTAAAAAGTGAAGACCCAATGAAGTGCCCAATCATCTTGGGAATGCCAGGACACCCAAAAGGGCAAAAGCACAATATAAAAGTCAAGTGGCGCGGGGTAAGAGTTAAGGAGCTTGATTAGGGTAAGGGCGGCGATGAAGGTTGTAGGTTTCAGGTCGCTTCGCTCGGAGGTTTTAGGGATGTTGTTTCGCTGTATGCCCACAGAGGGCTGCTGTCCCAGCAGGAGCTTTCGCATGTTTAAAGACAGCTGGGCGCGCCGCAATCTTTGCGGCAATAAACTTCCTATTTCTCAATGACTCTGATGCGTGGAGGAAGTTTTTGAAGAATTTCCTTTGGAAACTGATTTTTACTTATTATGATTTCTTCCAGTTGTTGAATATGGCCAATTTGAGCAAAGGAATTTAAGTTAGCTTCCCTTACATCAAGAGTGTTAATCTTGGAGCCAATCAGTTCTTTGATTTCGAAGTTGGTGTTTTTGAGAGTCAGTTTGTGAATGAGTAAAAATCTTAAGGCGCAGAGGTGGGCTCCGGCAGCAGGTTTGCTCTTGAGGTATTTCAACTCTGGCGAGTTTATTGTTAATGTCCTATTTTGAAAATCATAGTCAAAGCCTTTTTGGTCCCAGCCGCCATTTCTAATAGTTAAGATAGACATAACGGGGCCAAGGTAACTATTTGTTCCAGGACGTACAGCAAGGTCGTATGCCAAGAGCTTTTCTGCAAGAGAATAACGGCGGACGCCTTTAAATTCTTTGATGAGTTTACTTAATTCCGGCAGGGTGAGAAGATTAGTTCTCTTACTTATTTTTTTCTCATACTTTTTACTTATTTTGATAAGCTCGTATTTACTGCTATCCGCAAAGTCCATTTGGTTTAGTTCTTTAAATTTCTGCATGATGAAGAGACTTTCTGTGAGTCGAAACTTCGCGGCTTTATTATCTGGATCGTATTTTAGGGTTTCTTTAGCATAGTGCAGTAGTTTCTCTGTAGACTCTTTAGGGTAAGCATAAATGAACTTACTGCTCATGAGACCTGAATCGGAGAGGTAATTGTCGGTTAGCTTTTGAACCAGAGCATCTGATTTTTCCTTTTCGTTTTTAAACTGCTCTGCCAGTTTGGTGGCTTTTTGGCGCTGCTTTTCGGTTTCTTGTATTTTATCTTTAAGGCTATCAATGAAAACCAAGATCATAGTAATGATCACTGTGAGTGCAAGAAAGGTCACCGCAGTGGTGATTTTATTTCTGCGAATCAGGAGGCTGAATTCTTTGAAAAGTGACGCTTCTTCAGCAGAGGTCGAGTAACCGGATAGGTACTTCTGGACATCATTTTTAAGTTCGTTAACACAGCTGTAGCGTTGTTCTGGGTTGACATTCATGGCCTTCAGTGTTACGGCTGATAAACTTTGAGGAATTACTTTAGAGGTAACGGATTGCGGCTCTGAAATATCTCCGGATTTAGTTTTCTCAAGGATCTCATAAGTGTCCCCATTGAGGGGCCGTTGATAGGTAATGATGCTGTAGAGAATACAGCCAAGTGCATAAATATCCGTAAGCGGGCTAATATCTCCATCTTTAATAACCTGTTCGGGAGCCATAAATCCTGGTGTACCGACGATGTCGCTTTGAGAAGTGACGGCATTTAATACTCCGGCATCGAGTAATAATTCTTCAAAGTTTTCGGTATCGTTTTGCGACTGAATCTTTCCCAATCCCCAATCACATACGAGGACTTCTCCAAAGTCGCCGACCTGGATATTAGCCGGCTTTAGATCAAGATGCAGGATATTTTTCGAATGGGCATAAGCCACGGCATCGCAAATCTTGAGAAAGATAAGCAGCAGTTCCTCCTGGGAATAAAGCTGCAGGTATTTTTGGTTGCCAGAATAAAGATT
The DNA here is from genome assembly GCA_022446985.1 of Lentisphaerales bacterium. Classification (GTDB taxonomy): domain Bacteria; phylum Verrucomicrobiota; class Lentisphaeria; order Lentisphaerales; family Lentisphaeraceae; genus JAKVBD01. The sequence continues at coordinate 89,435 of JAKVBD010000002.1, read as the reverse complement.
TTTTAGAATATCCTCTAGAGAATCGCCTGTTTTTAGATCCATAGTGAAGTAGGGTTTGCCATCGTCATTGAGGCCGATGTCGTGGATTGAGATGATATTTGGGTGTTCAAGAAGCGCGGTTAAACGAGCTTCACTCAAGAATATTTCATAAAGTGATGAATCAATTTTTTCTAATGGTTCTGCCAGGGCAATATTTCTTGAGGTTGACTGATCAAAGACTTTTTTGATTTGTTTCATGCCGCCAGACGCAATGATTTCGTCGGAGGTATAACGCTGCTGCTGGTTGTTGAGTTCGGTGTAGATAGTTTTTTGTTCAGGAGGTTCTTCGTGAAAGAGGTGACTGAACTTGTGGGCAAAATTGTCAAACTCCGGGTCTTCAGTCATTCATTAAATCCAATTCTTGTTTGAGGTTCTGGATTTCGACTAGCAGTCTTTCTTTGACGCGGTTTTTGAGTTTGATGACTGAATTGCGCTTCAGGTCGAGTTTCTGACAGATTTCATCGGGATCTATGTTATCCATGCTCATTTGAAAGACTTCCATGGCTTTGCCTGAGAATATAGGGGCTACGCGCTGCATGGCTTTTTTGACGATGTAAGCTTCCCATTCGGATTGGATGATGTTCTCAATCTCCGGTTCTGACATAGTTGGTAAAACTTCTTGTTCGTCGCGAAGCTTTTCTTCTTTGGTTGAAAGACGATTGACCTTGCGGTAGTGGTCGACAACGCGGCGATGAATGATGGAACTCATCCAGGTGCGGAATCTAGCTCGAGATTTATCCAGTTCGAACTTGGGTAGGGATTTCCAGAGGGATAGAAGAACTTCTTGAGTCAGGTCATCTTTGTCGTTCTGGTTGACGCCCATTTTATAGAGGATGACTTTGACGAAATCGAAATAGTAGCTGGCAAAATCGTCCCAGGCCTGATGGTCATCGGGGTTTTTAGCCCGTTGCAGGAGAGATAGTCGTGTATTCCAGTTTTCGTCGCTCATGAAGTTCTTTTTATTTTTAGACCATTATAAAAGATAATTTGTCGTAGTGCAGCATTGCAAGTTTATGGGTTGGAGATGGAAGATTTTTACAAAGGATTAACATGGTTTACAGGATTTTATTGATATTAGGGATGCTGAATAGACCGGCGGGGCAGGTGATGATTTTTCGCTGAAAAAAACTCACGCAGAGGTGGAGGCGCGAGGATTTCAGTTGATTCGCTGAATAGACCGGCGGGCCGCCAGTGCTCCCAGATTGATGTTATGACCCTCGAAAAATAAACCACGAAGAGTGAAAGGTAAAGAAGCTCTCCTTCTTCTCTTTTGATCTTCGTGGTTAGGTATATCGAATATCATTTAAGACGAAATTCGTCACTGCTGACGATAGCGCAGATGATATCTCTTAGTTTGTAATCGTTTGACTTTGCCTCTGAGCTCAGTTTGTCGATGAGAGTCGCATCGCTAAAGCCTACTTTTCTGGCAAAGGCGTAACTAGCGAGGTTCTCGATGAATCCTTTGGCGAAGTTATCTTTGTTTTTAAGTAGTAGTTGGCGCTGATCAAAGAAGTTTTTGTATTGACCAAGAGAAGGCAGTTTACCTACGACGATAGTTTTGTTTTCTTTGTTAATGCCAATCCATTGGCCGGATTGATCGAAGGACTCTAGACCAAAACCGGCAGGGTCGATACGCTTGTGGCAAGAAGCACACTGTGGTTTTGCCTGGTGGTCGGCCAGTCTCTCTTTGATATTTCCTTTGGTCTGTACTTCAAGATCAGGTACATTGGGTGGCGGAGGAGGTGAGGCCATGCCCATCATTCTGGTCAGAACAAAGTTACCGCGCAAGACCGGTGAACTTCTGTCGCCATTGCCATTCATTGCCAGGATCGCGCCCATACCAAGTAAGCCCCCACGAGGTGAGTTTTTCTCCAGTTTTACTGTTTCAAATTTATTCTCAGAGATTTTATTTGGCAGATTGTAGTAGGACGCCAGAGTTTGATTGACGGTGACAAAATCGGAATCAAGCATGTTAATTATACTGAGGTTTTCGAGAGCCAGTTTTCTAAAGAATTCAAGAGGTTCTTTTCTTAAGAAATCTTCGATTGCAAGGCTGTAGGACTTAGGGCCTTCAAAGTTGTTTTTAACTTCGATGATATCCAGAGCCTCCATATGTAGCCATTTGTTTAAGTAACCTTCAGCCAGTGAATTGGAACGTTTATCTTTTAGCATACGAATAACTTGAGAGTTTAGAGTGGCTTGATTGCTTAATTTTCCAGAATAAGCAAGGTTGTACAGTTCTTTATCCGGCGGCGAACTCCATAGAAAATAAGAAAGACGAACTGCAGTTTCAAGATTAGTCACAAATTTGCTGTCGGTGCTGCTATCCTCTGAAAGATAAATAAATTTTGGTGATGACAGGACAATTGCTAAAGGTTCTTTGATGGAGTCTATTTTACTTAATCCATCACTGATATTATTTTTATAAAGATCAACTAGTAAGCTTGTGAATTTATCTGAGGCAGGCTGCCCGCGGTAAGCTTTCTGAACAAAGTTTTTGATGATTCTTTCAGCGTATTCTTCATCTGAATCTGTGCTTTTTTTAGTTGTGGAGAAGATCTTAGCAAAAGCATTACTTGCGACGCTCTCAGCTTGATAATTAATAGAAACGTAACTTAAGTGCAGCTTAGGTGCTTTAGGATCGAGCTTTGGAAAAGAATTCCTCTTACCTTTGCGCTTCTTTTTCTTATTATTCGAAGAGACTTCTGTGTAAAAGCTTAGATTCAGGACGGATTTTATGGCGCAGAAGGCATCAATTTCAATGTCGAATGAGCCGTTAACTCCATCTGAAATATCGATATGGCGTTTGTATTTTGATTTTTTATCATTGGCAATGACTAAGTAAGCTTTAGTGCCTGGCTTTAGATTTTTTACAGAGCCTTTAAATCTCAGTTTGTAGTTAGCTTCGCCAGGGAAAAGAGGTGATTTAGTATTAGAGATTTTAACTTTGAAATCCTGTAACTTATCGACAAGAAGACCTTTGTCAACATCCGGTTGAGCTAGATAGCTTTTGTAGTAATCGTACTCTGGCTTTAGATTAAATGTTCTTTTTTGGTTATTAGCTTTTTTGAAATTGGCTTTTTTGATTTCACTCATTTTTTTGCGTAGTACAGCATTGTGGCTCTGTGCGGGAGAAGCCTCAAAATTAATGGCTTTCGAAGTCTTCTTTTCTAGGGCTTTGTCAAGGGCCTTGAAGGCATATTGGCGGTATTTTCCAAGGAGGAATGAGGACACAAACAGTCCTTCACCATGATTATCGTACTTGGCGGTTGATTGATCAGAAATAACCTCTTCATCTTTAAATTTGTAGCCGGTTAATTCATACATGGTGTTGATGTATTCGCGCTTATTGAGACGGCGCATGACAGTCTGGCGGTCTTTGCCATAGTGGATTTTCTTGGCTTCTTCGATCTTGTATGTTAAACTCTCGAGAATTTCCGTAAGCTCTTCTTTAGTCGGTTGAGGTTCATCTTCCGGAGGCATGGTAGCGCCATTTAATTCGTCGAGAATAAACTGCCACTCTTCGGCTATTTCCAGATCAGAGAAATCAGTCGAAAGATTGTCGAGACGAAGCTTGCCTTTCTGCTTTTTTTCTCCATGACAGGAAACACAGTGCTTTTCTAAAAATGGTTTTACTTTAGCGAAAAAGTTGTCGGCCAGGATTGAAGTCGTTAAGAAGCTTAGGAATATCAAGTACTTCATGCCATGATCTCCGAAATAGTGCCCGTACTATGGGAGAACTTCTCTTGTTCAATGCCGGCACTCTGCAAGATCGTCAGCCAGAGGTTACTGAGTCTACGGTTATTTTCAGCTAGCTCGATGTAACCCGCTGGCTTGATCTTCCCTTGTCCGCCCCCAGTCACGATGACTGGTAAATTTATGTTTGCATGGCCGGAACGAACACCACTGCCGTAAGTTAAAATGACGTTGTCGAATAGACGTGAACCATCGATTTCTTTGATGTCTTTTAAACGGTCTATCATGTATGAAAATAGTTTAGTCTGAGCAGCATCTTTAGTAACTGATTGATCAACCAGTTCCTGTTTGCCGCCATGGTGATTGATTGGGTGAGCATTACTCAGGCTAAGTTCCTTAAGTAAGTCATTTAATGGTTGGCGATAAGTGATGACTCTGGTAAGATCGGTCTGAATAGCCGCAATCATAAGATCATACATGACTTTGATGTGGGCCGTGCCTTTTAATCCTTTTTTAGGAGCAGGCATTCCAGCTTTCGGTTTTGGAGTATCGATCCACTGCTCGGTTTTGGCGAGGCTTTTTTCAATATGACGGATAGAAGTGAAGTACTCATCCAATTTGTCTTTGTCTGTTTTGGAAACTTTCTTTTCAAGAGAGCGGCTCTGATCACGGAAGGCATCCATGATACTTCTTTCTTTGTTGATCATTTGGCGTCGTTCCGCAACTGAGACTTTGCCATTCCCAAAAAGTTCATTAAACAAAGCAACCGGGTCAGTGTAACCGGGAACAGGTTTACCGTACTTATCCCAAGCTAATGAAAGTCCTTTGCCGGCTCCTTCATTGCCATTTGAGGTTAACTGTAAAGAAGAATATCTCGTCTCTACACCAAGCTTTTCAGCAGCAAGCTGATCACAAGATATCTTGTCATACGCCCCGCCTTTAGGCTCTTTGAAGTCTTTGCAGGTCAGGTAATAGGCGAGGGTATTGTGCGGATGGTGTGAGTTGTGCAGAGGCGAGATATTCTTGAAAATAGTCAGGTCGTTTTGGTGTTTTTGCAAAGGCTTCAAACCCTTGCTGAGTTTAAAGTTTTTACCGGTATCCTCTGGGAACCAGTAATTTTTATTTGTCACCCCCCAGGGGAAGCCAATGAACATCAGGCGCATAGGTACAGAACTTTTTTTGTCTGCAAGAGCTTCTAGAAATGGTAAGGAAAGTAAAGCACCTGTGCCTTGTAAAAAATGTCGTCTGTTCATGTGTTTTCTCCGAGTTTACATTAAAAGCTTTTTCGGAGAAGATCAAAAAATAAGGACAGATTCGTCTATTTATTCATGAAAAAAGAATTTCCAGATCTTGCTTAGTTAGATTTTTTAGTCCTTTATTATCGTCAGATAAAATTGAGTCAGCAAGGTTTCTTTTCGAATCTTGCAGTTCAAGAATCTTTTCTTCAATTGTGTCTTTTGCGATAACTCTGTATGCAAAAACCTTTCTGGATTGACCTATGCGGTGAGCCCGGTCAATTGCCTGTGCTTCACTTGCTGGATTCCACCAAGGGTCAAGGATGAAAACATAATCAGCTTTTGTAAGGTTCAGACCAGTACCGCCGGCTTTTAAGCTAATAAGGAATAGTTTACAGTTTTCGTCTTCCTGAAACTTTTTAACTTTCTCTTCTCTTTTTCTTGTACGGCCATCAAGATATTCATAACTCACCTTTTCGATGTCGAGCTTTTTACGGACAAGTGATAGAAATTTACTAAATTGTGAAAACACCAAAACTTTATGCCCTTCATCTATGGCCTCCAGAATTTGCGGAATAACCATGTCCAATTTACAACTCTCATAGTTCCATTCAGGATCGATCAAGCCTGGGTGGCAGGCAGCTTGACGAAGGCGGGTAAGTGCCTGGAGAATTTCTAACTTTCCTCTTTTAATTTCAGTATCATCTTTAGCAAGTATATCTCTGCGGTAACTATCGCGTAATTCTTTGTAGAATTTGGTTTGTTCACTGTTCATTTCACAGAAAAGAGTCTGTTCAGTCTTGTCTGGTAAATCTTTAAGAACATCTTCTTTTTTTCTTCTTAGAATCATCGGTTTTAGAGCCTTGCTGAAAGCTTCCAGAGTTTTTTTATCTTTGGTTTCTGCACTGAAATTTTCAAAGGCTTTTAGTGAACCAAGCATGCCTGGATTTAAAAAGTCAAATAAGCTCCAGAGTTCCCCAAGGTGGTTTTCTATGGGAGTGCCACTCATGATCAAGCGATGATCGGCCACCAATAAACGGGTTGCTTTAGCTGAAGCAGTATTTGCGTTTTTAATAGCTTGTCCTTCGTCAAGGATAGCATAATCCCAGTCTTGGACTTTTAAAAAATCAATATCTCTTCTTAAAATTCCATAGGTAGTCAGGACAACATTCATTTTTTGCAGATTCTTTTGAAGAGACTTTCGACTAAGGCCGGTATAGTTGAGGACGGTTATTTTCTCTGCAAATTTATTAAACTCGCTTTGCCAGTTAAAGATGAGTGAAGTGGGGACTACAATCAAGGTCGGTTTTGTAACTTTTTTCAATCGACGTTGTTCAAGCAAAGCAATAATCTGAACAGTTTTTCCCAAGCCCATGTCATCAGCAAGGCAAGCTCCCAAGCCAAATTCTTGAGTGAAGTTTAACCATGCTAAGCCTTCTTGTTGGTAAGGTCTTAATTTACCCTTAAAGCTTCTTGGTGCAGTTTTGTTTGTTAATCCTTTGAAATTTGCCAGTTTATTTTTTATCTCACTGAACTTTTCATCGAAAGTAACTTCTGGCTGTTCGGCAAGTAAAGCGTCTATTATAAATGCCTGACTCAGTTCAAAGTGAAAGTTGTCTTTTGATTTTTTACCGAGGTGTAGCAGTTTTTCCAGACGATTGACTTCCTGCCCATCAAGGAAACCTAATGAACCATCACTTAGCGTGATTAAATTATCTGCACTGTTTAGCTGATCAAGAAGCTTCTTAAGTGATAGTGAAGTATTTTCAAAATCTAGTTTTCCATCAAGCTCAAGCCAGTCAATACCGCTTGAAACTTTGACTTGAAGCTTTCCTTTTGGACGGACTATTTTACCCTTGTACTTAATCTTCCAATGCTTGGAAACCAGAAAGTGAATGTTTTTAAATAATTCTTTATTTGTAATTAATATATCTTCATCTTTTGAAAGTCGAACGTTGCATTTCCGGATCTCATCAATAGCAATTTCTTCAGCCTCAATATCCCTCTTTAAAAAGCCTTGATCAGTTTGTTTGCCAAGTACGTAATCATTAAGTGAGAATGAATGCTCATCATATTCAAAAATGTATTCAACTTTTGATTGCTCTTGATTGCGAAGTTTTTGGTGATGTGGTTCAAAAATTATAGTTTTCTTGAGCTCAGGAGTATATTCATTTCTCTCGATATTTTCAGGTAATAAAACTTCAGGAAGATCCGGAAGTTGTGTGAACTTTGAGTGAAATTGATCAAACTGCTTTTTGGTAAGTTTAAGTTCCTGACATTTTTCAAAAACAGCCAAGGTATATTTATGAACTGAGAGGTCAATTGAACTCCAAATGCCATTGTAGAGATAGCCATGACAATTGAAAAACTGTAAATCTTTTAAAGCTATACTTTTTTGGGATGTAGTCGTCAGTAAAGGGGTGATGATATACTTACTTGAGGTCTTTTTAATTTGAATAATAAATTTAAGAACTTCATCAGTTTCTGATAGTTTCAGTGGAATTTCAACATTATCGTCAACAAAGTAACATCTGTTACTTTTAAGAAGGATTGGCAGGAGTGTATTAAAACTTCCGGCAGTAGCGCTAAGTTTTCTAAAGTCTTTATAGTAACTTTCAAATTGAGCCCCCAACATTTTCATGATGTCAAAATCAAGTGGACTTAAAGCATTACAGATAGAATTTTCATCATTTCTCAAAGCCCCCCAATCACCATCTGCCTTTTTCTTTCGCACATATGCATTGAAATTGAAAATACCTGAATTTGAATCTTGAAGATCTATATGATAAACAATTTCTTCTTCAGGGCCGAACCGATCAATGTGACTGACAGAAAAATTCTTTTCTTCTAAAACTTTGAGGCTGTCTTCGAAGTCTGGATTATAATTTTTTTCAAATCCAAATGGATAGCCCATATTGGCAATTTCAGCCTTTTGCCAGAAAAGTTTTTTGTTATTGACCAGTAAGCCATTGGGGTATTCGTATGCATGTTTCTCTAGAGCGTGAATAAGTTCCATGCCTGTTTGAAATCCACCCCAGTGAGTTCGAGATTTAAATACTCTTACTTCTAATGAATGAGAGTCTGTTTTTTTGTAATGTTCGAAGAGGCTTTGCGGTGCTAAATTAAAATTGTCATCATTAGAACTACTGAATTCAGGATATTCAAATTCCAGTTCTGTAACACCTTTATCTCGAGCACTAGCCAGTTTTTGATTTTCATCAACAGATAATAAAACAGCCCAAATATGTTTACATAAGCCCTCTACAGGGCAAGTACAGGAGGCATAAACTGTGTCTTCGTCGACCTCGAGAAATACATCGTAGTTGGAACTGCCTTTAACCTGTACTTCCAGATAATGATCGTTGCTTTCAGTAAACTTTTTAACACGATTCATCTGGAAGTAAGCCTTGCCTCTATTCCTAAAGCTTGCCGAGAACCATGATTTAAACTTTGTCGTAAGTTTGGTCATTTATCTTTGATTTTTAAATTATTTATAAACAATGAATATTACCGAATGGCTAATATTCAACAATAGAATGACCAATCAAGATAAAGCCATGCCAAATTATTTTCCCCAGACGTGAGAACCCTTAAGAAGGGCTTGGTATTCGACTTCAAGTTTTTTCTTAAGTTCCAGTAGTTTTTCAGGGTATTTAGCTGCGAGATTTTTTTCTTCAGCGATGTCTTCAGTGATGCGATAAATTTCAATATTGGTTATCTTGGCAGCTTTCACAGCCTCTTCATTGCCTTTGTGAAGATTCGGGAATTTCTTAAGGTCAAGTTTGGCAATAGCCTTCCATTCGCCATCGCGCATGGCCAGTTGTTGGCCATTTAGCGCATTGTAGAAAGCCCAGACTAATGGCTTTTTGCGCTCAACAGCGTTATTATCTAAAGCAGGAGTAAAGTCTGCGCCATCCAGTTCCAGATCTGCAGGAGTTTCAATGCCGGCAAGTTTACAGAAAGTCGGGAGGAAATCGAGGGCAGATACCGGATGCTTGACAACCTGTCCGGCATTCTTAATTCCTTTAGGCCAGCGAACTATACCACAAACTCTGAATCCTGCTTCAGTTGTCCATAGCTTCATGCCGCGCAGGGGATTGGCAATACCATAAGAGTAACTGGCTTTTGAGTAGCGGTTGAGAGTTTCAGGACCATTATCCGAAGAGAAGACAACAAGAGTATTTTCGTCGATATCTAATTTCTTCAAAGCAGCCATCAGTTTACCAACGGCTTGATCCATATTATCGACATTTGCGTAGTAAGTCGCTTCCTTCTTATTTTTAGCAACTCCCTCATAAGTCTTAACTATTTCTTCAGGCGAAGCAATGGGCTCATGCGGCTCGTGGAATGCCATATAGAGGAAGAAAGGCTGATCTTTATTTTCAGCAGTGTGCTTAGTTAGCCATTCAACGGCTTCATCGGCAACCAATTGACAACTGTAGCCTTCAAGGGCTCCAACATCTTTACCATTGCGCACGAAGTTTTTGGGGTTGGCGTGAGAAGGAGCTGCATTGTTGTGAGTCGCAAACCAGTGATCAAATCCGGCATCGACAGGTTGAGGTTGGTCAGACGAGTTAAACTTTGAGTTACAGTGCCATTTACCTGAAACAGCTGTAGCGTATCCGGCTTTTTTGAGCATCATAGGAATGGTGATTTCGCCTTTGCGCATGTGGACCTGGTCGCGAAGGTCAGACTTTGGTTTGTTGCCGGGAGGGATCCAGTCGTAGACTCCTGCGCGATTTGGGTTTCTGCCAGTTAAGAGTCCGACTCGTGAAGGTGAGCAAACCGGGGCTGTAGAATAAAAGTCGGTAAGAAGAATTCCTTCTTCAGCCATTTTATTAAGGTGAGGAGTTTTTATATGAGGGTGACCGTAACACTCAAGGTCACCGTAACCAAGGTCATCACAGAGAATAACAACAATATTCGGCTTTTCAGCGTTGAAGGCAGAGAAGCTTAGTAGAACAAAACACAACAATATTTTCACGAGACTTTCCTATTTTCCATATTATACACATAATGTACAACACCGGTGAAGTATAAAAGTATATGTGAAAGAAAGTTTTCTTCATAAAATTTATTTTGTGGCAGCCTGCCAGATGTAGATGTTGTCGTAAATGACCTGGCCGCCTCCACGAGTCGGCAGGTTGATATCTGACTTGGTACTTTGAAAGCGGATGTTTTGTGCTGAAATTGATGGGCCGTTTTCTACTTGAGCAGCGAGCGTGTCACCTACAAATTCAACCATGACTGTATACCATTGATCATTTTTGAATTCATAAGGAGTATTTTTCAGTTTCTCGGTCTTATCGCCTTCTATGCGAATGTTTCTGTCTTTAACGACAGTTAGGCCGGTCTTGGTACTGAAAGTAATACGACCAACATGTCCACTGCCTGTTTTAAAGTTTCCGTCATTTGCTCCAATATGGACTTCTCGCAGTCCTTCTTTCATTTGAAATGAAAACTGTAGAATGACATTTCTACTTATTTTATGTAGTTTACTGCTAGGAGTTTTGCCGGAATGGCTCCCGGCGTGAGCCGCCTGGTATTTTTTAGTTGAGCCAATTCCGACTAAGGTCCCATCTTCCACATTAAAGCGTGTACCGTGTAAAAATTGCCATTTGTCTGAGTGTCCGGAAGCGAAGTCTTCCTGGAGTAGAAGTTTTCCCTTAGCGGCGAGCATGGGTTTAAGTTCACAGAGGCCGCTAATGATAGTAGAGAGGAATACTAAAAAGCGAATCATTTCTTTACAGCTGGCAGTTTATCTACAAAACCACAATTTGTCCGTTTCATTTCAGAAGTCATCAACTTTTTCATGCGAATGGTTTCCTCTTTATACTCAGCTTTGTAAGCAAGGTTATGAAGCTCTTCCGGGTCATTTTTAAGATCGTACAGTTCGGCCGGTTCGCCTTCTATGTGAGTTTCGATGTATTTGTAACGGCCACTGACAACAGATGTCCACCATGGCACTCCAGCATCGCTGTAGATTGATTTATCTTTTGGAATGGTGTGTGTGTCTGAACCATAAACCTGCCCGGTATAGGTCGTGAGGACCGGATAGTTCCATTCAGTTGTATGATCTGTTAAGAGTGGGCGAATGCTACGGCCATCCATTTGCCATGGAAGTTCCAGGTTGGCATAATCAAAGATTGTTGGAACGATGTCTGTTCCGCTAACAGGCTTTGTGCAGACTGTATTTTCTTTAATTTTACCTGCCATGGAAACAATCATCGGGCTTTTAATATTGGCATCGTAAGGAGCCAGTTTGTGATTAAAACCATGCTGTCCCCAGGCAAGTCCTTGATCAGAAGTGAAGATGATGAGAGTATTTTCGTATTGGCCTGAATCTTTAAGCGACTGAACAAGACGACCAACGCCATCGTCAAGTGAAGAAACGGCTTCTTGGTATTGTCTGACCCAGTCATCCAGAGTGTTGCCGTGAACGCCACCATTACTTTGAACAGTTCTCATGCTGAATTTACTTTGCATTTGCGGGACGCCATTTTCATCTTTAATCCATTTTTCACGAGAGCTAGCGTATGCCGGTTTGTCTTTACGCGGTGGGTAAATGTCTTCTGGAATGGGAACCTTAACACCAGGGTACTGATTCATATGCCGGTCAGCTGGAGTAAATGGTCCGTGAACACCTGCGTAGCAAACCCAAAGGTACCAAGGCTTGTTGGCGTGCAGCTCTTTGTTGTTGATGAACTCTTCAGCCCATTTTGTATAATTGTCGGTGGAGTAGCCGGAAATCATATGAGGCTCTTCGCCATTGAATTCTATGAGCTGATCGTAGTAATAATGACCGGCGTTTTTAACGTACTTAGGACGGTTCCAAACGGCTTGGTAGTCCCAGTCACGCTTGGCTCCGGAATCGATGCCAGTGTGCCATTTTCCTACCATGCCGGTTACGTAGCCCTGATCTCTAAAAACTTTTGGGAAGTAGGGAAGCTTTTTCGGGTCGTAGACACTGCCAGGATATTCTCCTGCCATCTTCATACTTTCCATATTGTACTGAAGTTTGCCAGTCATCAGTGTCGCGCGAGCAGGCATACACCAAGTGCCGATATAAGCCGAAGTAAAGCGCATGCCTTTCTTGGCCAGAGCATCGATATGTGGCGTTTGAACCCAATCATGGGCTTCGTCGTAGCAGCTTACAGTCCTATGACTTTGGTCATCTGTTAAAATAAAAAGAATGTTTGGTTTTTTGTCTTCTGTATAAGCCGTCATACCCAGTAACAGAACCAAAAAGTAAAAATTGAACCTCATATATCCTCACAACTAAATTTTTTGTTAGAAAACTGAAGTGAGGAATAAGCGAGGATGTTACAGGAAAAAGAAAGTAACAATGAAATAAAATGTGGAGAGAATATCGAATGTCGAACACGGAATGAAGAATTTCGAAGTTTGGATGTGGAGAGAATATCGAATGTCGAATACGGAATGAAGAATTTTGAAGTTTGGATGTGGAGAGAATGTTGAAGTAGATATTTCATCTTGTTAGAATTTCTTTTTAGGGTAAATATTAGGGCATACTATGAAGGTATATGACTTACAAGATAGGTTTGTTGACTTTGCTGTTCGAATTATTCGGGTAACTGAGAGTGTAAAAGAGTCAAAGGCAGGGAAGCATATTTCAGGTCAATTAATTAGGAGCGGTACTTCACCTGCAGCTAATTATGGAGAAGCGCAAAGTGCGGAATCTAAAGCAGATTTTATTCATAAATTAAAAATTGCTTTGAAGGAATTACGTGAGACGGAAGTGTGGCTCAAGATAATTTTGAAGTCTGAATTGATTACACCCTCAGAAAAACTTGAACCACTTTTGTCGGAAACAGATGAACTCATAGCTATAATGGTCAAAAGTATTGGAACGGCAAAGACAAAACAGAAAACTAAGTAGTCCTTCTTATTTGAATATTCCTTGTTCGTTATTCATTATTCGAATGTATAAAAAAAGCCCAGACTTTTTAAAGCCTGGGCTTAGCACTTTAGCACACAACTAAGTTATGAAAAAATTTCTTTGAGAACTCCGGTACTGTCGCCAAATGATTTTCTATTTACACCAGTCGCTTTTAAGATGGAGTAGTGCATGTTGTTCATTGGCAGTTTCTCACCATAATTGATGTGACTGCCATGCTTAAGACCCATGTTTTTACCTCCAGACAGGATGAGTGGCAGGTTCTTAAAGTTGTGAGTGGAACTACAACCGGAACCGTATAAGGAAACGGTGTTATCCAGCATGGAACCATTGCCTTCTGAAATATTGTTTAAGCGAGATAAGAAGTTTGCATGCCTTTGATTGAGAAACTGATCATATTGTGCCCACTTTAAGTAGCCGCCTTTGTGGCTGCCGCCATGTGAAAGACTGTGATGACCACCAAAGCCGAATTTTATGGTGGAGAAGGTATCTGCAATACCCATACCGTCTTCACGGGTCATCATGAATGTCGCAGTACGCGTGAGATCTGCTTCGAAGGCGAGGGCAATCCGATTATAAAGTGTATCGATGTATTCATCAGGATTAATGGCTTTATCTGTATCCAGCTTTAAGTGGCCTGTTTCGACATCTTTGATTGGCGTATCGAGCCATTTTGAGTTTCTGTTGATGCTTTCTTCGATATCATTTACCGAGGTAAGATACTGATCCATTTTTTCCTGATCATTCTTACCAAGTTTCTTGTTGAGTGACTTGGCATTTTCCAGGACCATGTCGACTACTTTTGCCTGGTAATTGAGCTCCTTGCGCTGTGATGCTTTTGAGCCTGTACCGGTTTTAAACATGCGGTCAAAGATGCGACGCGGGTCACTTTCTGTAGGGACCGGCCGTCCATTTCTGTTAAAGGAGATAGTGCCGATTCTAGATTTGAAACCTACTCCGCCATCGCAGCTAACTGCCATGAAAGGGGAGCGTGTTTCTGATCGGTACTTGGCAGCGATTAATTGATCTGGAGAAACTGTATTTGCATAAATAGCTCCACCAAGCATAGCTCCGGTCATCCAAAGATCGCTACAAACATGAACGTCGGCTTTGGCAGCATTTGGGTGGTGTAGACCACCGACAACAGAGATTTTGTCTCTCAAGTCTTTGAATGGCATGAGAGGCTGAGTCAGGGTGTAGTTTTTGCCGGTTTCATGCGGGAACCAGTGCCACTCTTTATGAGCATCGTTTTTCTTTGGTGGCAGGGATACTCCATTGCCAAAATAGGTGAAACAGGCACGTTTTATGTTCTGCTGTTTCTGAAGTTCATCGTCTCCCATGGCGTTTAAGCAAGGCAGCGCCAGTGATGCACCGAGTCCTTTAAGGACTGTGCGCCTATGTATTTTCCAGGATTTACTCATACTCATACTCCTTAAAACTTCTGAAACAGTTCACTTTTGACAATTGATTCTATGATGGCTTGCAGTTTGTAGTCATTTTGCTTTGCTTCAGCCATGATCTTTTTTACTTCGTCCTCGTCAACAAATGATAGCGAGCGGCCTATGGCATAGGAGCTTAGGTACTTGACTAAAGAACGTGTAACGAGGTCTTTTTTGTCGGTTATAAGATACTTCTTTAACTCCTGTAGACCGGTGACTTTTTTGCCATCAGGAAACTGAGTCTCAGCATCGAAGTGACCCTTTGATTTATAACGACCAGTCGTGTCGTAGTGTTCAAACGGAATGCCCCAAGGGTCAATTTTCATATGACAATCACGACAAGATGCGTTATCGCGGTGCTTTTCAAGTTGAGCCTTTCTGGTAAGCTTAGCCAGCTCAGGATTTTCCTCATCCAGTTCAGGTACATTTGGTGGTGGTTTGGGTGGCGGCGAGTCGACTATTTTCTTGGCAATCCAAACGCCGCGTTTGATAGGACTTGAGTGTTTACCTGTAGATAAGGCAGTCAGGATACCACCATGGGTCAGGATGCCACCGCGGTTTTGGTCTTTTCTAACCGGCACGGCTTTGAAGCCCAGGCTGTTGACTGGTGGAAGACCATAAAAGTTGGCCAGACGCCAATCCAGTACTGCATAGTCAGAGTCGATGAATTCCATAATACTGCCATTACTGGTTAGAACGTGGTGAAAGAAATTATAGGTTTCATTTTTAAAGCTGGTTTTGACGTCGAGGTTATAACCGCCTGAGTATTTTCTGTCGACTACAACTCTTTCAAGTCTTTCGATATCTAGCCACTGACTTGAGAAGTTCTTGGACATGTTAAAGCTTCTCGGATCCTGAATCATGCGGCTTAGGTGTTGTTTGAGATCTCTCTTAAGAGTTTTGTTCTTTGCTGCTGCCATAAGTTCAGCATCCGGCATGGTATTCCATAGGAAATAGGATATTCTGGAAGCCAACTCAGCTTCAGTCAGTTGCTTGCGGCTGGTACCATCCGGCTCGCTGATGTAAAGGAATTGAGGTGAACTTAAACTTATGGCGAGTACTTCTTTGATGGTATTTTCAAAGGAGTTGTGGTTTGGGCGCAAAGCCTCAAAGAAGCTGATGTGGCGATTTAGCTCATCATCGCTCAAACTTTTTCGATAAACTTTTGGCAGGAAGTTAGCCAGGATAGCTCTAGCATACTGCTTTTCATTTCCCTTGTTTGAATCAATGAAAATATCGGTATGACTTTTGGGCGGCCAGGTGACTGAAACATTGCTTTCGAATTCGATTGAGTGAATGACTATGTCGGTATTTTTTTGGCGATTCCAAGGCGTATTCCAAAAGCCGAGGTGCATGAGGTTGGCCAGGTAGTTTTTGTTTTTGGGATCGTAAGCAGGAAGAGGAAAGTCATCCATTTGGATATTGAATTCTATCAGCTGTGGCTTGTGAAGAGGAGCATCTACTTTGAAAATATCTTTAGTTGAAAGAAATTCCTGACCATCATCACGGCGGTTACCAATGAAGGCTCTCAGGTAACCGTATTGTTCACTTTGGTACGCAGAGAATAGTGCTTTTGCTTCCAGGCTTTTGACTTTAGAGAATGCTATATCTGTTACTGGAATATCTGCTTTAGATAATATTTTTAGAGTATGCTTGCCAGCCTGAAGCTCTACAAGGGCAGTAGAGTAGTAGCCTGTCTTATTGAACTTAAAATTCAGGTTTTTAAGAATGCTGTTATCGATGGAGAGCTCTGAGCTGCTTTGCAACTTAGCAGTCAGATTCAAATCCATCTGGTAAAGTCCGGATTCGGAAATCTCGAACGCCTGCTTTATGGTGAATTTTGTTGGTTTAGGATAGTGATACTCTCCCTCCTTAATTGAGCGTGGGGGTAGAGCTTTTTGGCTAAGAGAAGATTGATCAAACTTATTTTCTTTTGCTGAGAATTTAGCTTTCGCTCCTCTTCCGTATGAAATGGCGATTTCTTTATTTTTCTTTGTAGCCTTCAGGAAGTTTTTTGCATCTCCGTGATCTTTTTTTAGAAAAGTTAAAGCAAATGAGACGATTTCTGGTTTTTTCTTTGAGGTAATTTTAATAGGAGTTTTACCTGCTGGCAATTTTGTGATTGCGAAGGGGACGATCAGCTTGGCGGCACCTTTTTTAATGCGGACTCCTTCAAGAAGGGTTTTGCCGATGTGAATGTTAACGGGTCCATCTATCTCACTGCTTAATTGAGCATCCAGTTGATAGACACCTTCTTTATCAACCGTCAGATTATCAGTAATGATGTACTCAGGCTTTTGTAAGTTGCTTTTAGGTGGATATGTAGGCTTGGATTCAACTTTAGCTACAAGGTTCTTTGTCGCTGAAGGACTTTTACCGAGATATGAAGTAATGAGTGAATTTGGCGCTTTAGAGGCCATGACTTTAATTTTAACCGGGCCTACTTTAGGGAAGTCGCGTAGAACAAGGCGCATATGATTAGATGGGCCTTTAGCTCCTCCAAGGCCAATTGGAATGTCTCCACGAGGAGAAAGAACCAGACCTTCTTTGACAATTTCATCTTTGTGTGACGGAAGTAATTCTGGGTAGACTGCATAGTGCAGGCCTTTGAAGGTTTTGTCGCCTTTAACTGTACCATTTCCTTTATAACCTTCGTTGTAGACAAATTCTTCACGAAGTTTTACATGAGTATATGGGTAATTTCTCTCTGGAACAGGTGCAGTAATTTTGTAGGCAGTAGTAGGAATAAGTCTACCACCAGGTCCCATGGTGATTCCTTCATTGATTTTCGGGTATTTATTTTGACCAAAGTCAACGTGGAACTTCATGACTTCAGGCTTTTCTGTTTTTATCGCCTTACTTAGAGCTTTACGAGAGATTGCAATGTAGTACTCCATCTGGAGAGTCGACATGTCGAGGGTTTCACCATTATTTTTGAAGCCTTCAGGGGAGTATGCATCTTCTGGCAGGTCCTTGGCAAAATTGAAATCAACACCAAGAAGATCGCGAAGTGTGTTGTTATACTGCTGATTATTTAGGCGGAGCATGACTGTTTTTATCTGGCCTTTACGAACTTCTTTGGCTTTATGGAGTTCGTCTGTCAGAGTGCCAATTAACTGTTTTCTTGCTGAGTCTGATAGCTGCTTGCTCTTTTTAGGAGGCATTTCACCAAGATTGATGATGTCGAGCACTTCATGCCAGCGCTGAGCATGTATGCCGTAAACCAGGTCCTGGTCCATGTCATCTATGAGAAAGTCGCCTTTCTGCGTATCGGCATTGTGGCAGTCCAGGCAATATTTATTGATGATTGGAACGAGCTTTTTGAATGCCTCTGTTTTAGCAAGCATTTTGTTTTCTGGCTGGGCTGGTTCTTTTGAGCGGTCTTGGAGTGTGACTCCAGCTGGCCATTTGGCTCCAGTATTAATCCATTCTTTAACTTTGGCGATTTCACTTTTAGTCAGAGTATCACCTTTAGGAGGCATGATGTCGTCGTGATCTTCAGGAAGATTAATCAGTTCATAAAGTGAACTTTTTTCTGCTTTGCCAGCTACGACAACTTTACTTTTTATGAGTTCGTTATGGGTATGGAGTCGAAGATCGCCTTTGTCCTTTTTGTCGCCATGGCAGCTGACACAGCGCTTCTCAAGAATTGGCTTTATATCTTTTTGGAAGTCGACTGCTTGGGCAGTCGTACTAAAGATGGAAATAGCACATAAAAAATTTTTCATCAAATACATCAACACAGCGTCCTAGAAAGGGTTTCTTTGTAGGGATAACACGGTCAACTTTTCAAAAGTGACAATATTTTAATATATTTGACGGAAAAGTGATAAACAGAAGTTTTTAGTATTTTTCTAAGTTGTTGATAATTAAGTCAAAAAGAAGAATTAGGCCTTGGGTAAAACTTTTAGAAGATCTTCAGCATTGAAAGGAACTGTGAGCTTCTGATAATCATGACTGTAAGTAAAATCTTTGTAGTTGTGTCGGTGTGGATTATCGAGGATGATAATAGGTATATTTGCCCCCTGCGTTTCAAACCACTCTAAGAGCTTAAGTCCTTCGCCATCTCGCATATGAAGATCAAGAATAATTGCCTGACAGTTTTCTGTGTGAGAGAACCATTCTTGTGCTTCAGCAGGTTTATTGATAGCAGCAACTTCGACATTTTGCATTTTCAACATATGTGGAATGACTCGCAGGTAACAAACATCGTCATCAACAAGAAGAATCATAAGTCGTCCTTAAATTACTTTAAGGGATTATATACTATTTTCATGATGAATTAAATGTTTTAGCATGTGGTTGTGCCACAGTCGGTTTATGGCACTATAAATGGCTATTTCATGAAGAGTGGCAGAATTCTTTCGGGGGGCAATCTAAGGGTTTTTCCCATGCCTTTGTTGTGAGAGGTTACAACAACAAGAAGATCGAGCTCTTCGAACATGAGGATGAATTGTCCGCCAGCACCACGCCCTGACTTACAATCTACTTTTTTGCCGTTTACATCCATGTTATGGCGCCACCAGAAGTAACCGTAAGAAGTGCCAGCTTTGTTGGTGTTTATTTTAGAAGTTGCGAGTTTTATGAATTCAGCAGGGATTAGTTGTTCTCCCTGCCATTTACCTTTATTCATGACGAGCATTCCCCACTTAAGCATATCGCGGGATTTCATGCTAGAACCAGCTGCAGCTTTAGGTAGTCCACTGATGTCTTCTTGCCAGCCAAAAGTTTCTATTCCAAGTTTGTCCAGCAGTTCATTTTTGATGAAGTCTTTTGCAGAACCGGGAACTACAGCTTCCAGAACTTGCATAGTGATCGACGGATCAGAGCCCTGATATTTATAGACTTGCTTACCTGGAGTTATCGGTTGGCTGTTTTCAAGGTAGGCCTGAACTTGGCCCTGACCTTTAAGCTGTCCGACATTCTTCATCACTTGTTTGACTTTGTCTTTGTCGATACGAATCCCAGAGCGCATATGCATGGCCTCATGCAGAGTTATTTTGTCGGCACCGGCAACAAATTTTGAAGGGTCAAGATCTTTTAAGAAGGTATGAAATGGCTTTTGTAGGGCTTCCATATTTATGTATCCGAGCTGAATTGCCCGTCCCAAAGCAAGAGCAGTATAAGATTTTGTGATGGACATTTGATAATGTGGGAAGTCTACACGGCCTCGCTTGTAGTAGGACTCAAAGATGAGTTGATTTTTGTGGGCAATGAGAAAACTGTCATAGACGTCATGTTTATCATCGGCGAATTCCCTAGCCAGCTTTAGAATTGCATTTTGTTGCTTTTTATTTTCAAATTTGCCGATACTTATGCCGTCTTTTCTGTCTTGCGGGTTAGCGGTAATGTAAGATTCTCTTAAATAAGGGATCTGCTTTTCTAAGGTGTGTGAAGCATCTTTAGCATTGAAGTCTGTAACTTCAGGAGCAAGACCATTACTTTCCTCTGCGTGGTAAAATGGGGCCAGTAAGAGAGCCAGTAGGGAAGAGTATATCTTCGGTGATATTTTCATAATTTTATTCCTTTAATAACACACATCATTTCTCGTAATCATATTTAAAACGTTTCAGGCTCAGGGATTCTTGACAGAATAACTGTAAATAAAAAAGGCCCGTCAAAAGACAGGCCAAGATACATAAGTGTTTTGGGCAGATTATAAATTCATTTCATCGACTATCTTATTCAAAATGGAGTCAATCTTATCATCAGACAGACCTTTCCACTCTGCCAACTCAGACTTTGCTTCAGCAACAAGATCTTGACGGGGTTCTTCGTTTGATTTAAGATCCTTCATTTTTTCCTGTATTTGCCGTACACCATCTGAGAGGTTAAGGACAGTACTAGGGTTCGCTGCAGTGGCCGCCGGTGCATCTCCAGTTGCTTCTGCCCCTTGGGGCCTTTTTTTAGAAGGCTCCAGATGAAATGGCTGTCCTGATTCTATTTTCATAATAGTTACCTTAGTTTTGTAACCGTATATCACTTAAATAATATCGGCGATTACCTTTAGGAATTTAGTTCCATATCAATATTTTTTCATCAGCAGGATGTTTTTACTTATCTTATATCCGGCAAATCTATAAAATTGTTTGTTAGAAAGCATGGCAGCTTCAGCATTTACATCGGTTTTTTTAATGAAGCGGTCTCCGAGCGGACCACGCAGACTGCCTCCTACAAAGTCAGCAAACTCTTTGCGGTCTTCAATGTCTTCCATGTGTACATTCATATAAGCCACTCTTTGCTTATATTTTTGTCCATCTAATCGTCTACTGATAATAACACATGACAGGCTTTGAGGTGGGTAAAGGGTGTAGGATGTCACTTTCACGCAGATGACATCTTTGGCATTAACCGCCGCACCAATTTTGGATACTTCCAGCATATTAACCTGGCCATCAACAATTAAATTGCTCTTTTGAAGGGCGCTCTGCAGTTTAGGAATATCTCCAGCATAACGTACATCACTCGATATCTTTCTTATGAGATTTGAAGTCATGCTGCGCCCGAGCTCGTTGTTCAGGTTTGAATCATCGCTTAGTGGAGGGATGATCAAGACTGTATCTCCTTCAAAAGGAGCCAGTTTGAGGTCGTTGTTATCTTTTTTACTTGCACATGAAACAGTGCAGAGAACTAAGATAAAAGTTAGTATCCAGATTTTATTCATCGATCATTAGCTCGTTTTTATCTTCTTCCTCTTCACACACCAGTTCGGCATGTCTGCCACAAGTACATTTAACGATAATTTTTGTGATGCGCTCTCCTTCTCTTTCCAGAATTATTGAAGGAGGTTGCAGGTTGTCTTCCTGACAATCACCACCGATGAGTCTGATTTTTTTATCCTGTTTATTAAAGCCCTTGAGGATTCTCTTTTTATCCATCCGATTGGGAGTTCGGATGATTTTATTGATCGGGCCTCCAATGATATTTACCGAACTTGGATCTATGAACTCATCTGACATATTATTTTGCTTTTCTGCTTACGTTGAGACCGGTTGTTTTTCTATGAGAAGCGTAACCGCGTCTGATTTTAGATTTCTTTTTACGTTTATACTTTAGATCCTCAAGTTCTATGCCAATCTCATCTTTCCAGCGGCTAAGGCCTTCGGTTGTGGAAGTCCACAGCTTGACGGTTGAGATGATATGTTGCTTAAGATCTTCATGGATATTCTGGTTTGCATTTATAAACTCTTTGACACTCTTAAAGTGGCGCATTCCCTGAGAAAAAGATTTTCTGTAGCTGCGATAATCTTTAAGCCGTATGGCTTCATGTAATTGGTGCGAGGCACCTTCCCAGTCGGAGAGCACTTTTTCTATGTCAGCAAGTATACTCATGCGTTTTAAGCACCAATTTGTCTGGCTTTAGTTGTTGCTTCTTTCCAGGTGTCACGTAACTCTTCTGCCATACTGATAATCGGATTAAGCATTTGGGCATTTTTTTGAGTATTTGCTTCTGAAATTTGAGCTGTCCAAAAATCGTAAAGGTTCTTTAAGTTTTCTGCGATTTCACCACCTTTGTCCATGTCGAGGGCAAGTCTGAGTTCAAGAATGATCTGTGAAGCAAGTGATAATGCATTATGAGCATGTTCCATAGCAGAGATATCTTCTTTGGATTTGACGATTCCCATTTTGCCTTTTTTGAGTTCTTTCACAAGTCCTTCGTACATGAGGACAACTCTTTGACCAGGACCGGCTGTGCTAACCTGGGCTTTTCGGTAACTGTTTGCAATGCTGCGTGCCATTTCAAACTCCTTATTGTTGTTTTAGTCTATTTTGAGATCTATTTAACAGACCACTAACCCAATCTGACGCTCCATGAATTTGTCTTACAAAGCTTTGGGTTAACTCTACGGGGTCGGTAATACCGCCATTGGTGACTTGCATGGACCATGCTCTCATGGCTTGGTCGAGTAAATTTGAGCAGACGTCAGAGTTTTTAACTCTCTCTTCAAACTGGTTAATTCCAGCAGGAATGCTGTTGTTTCGGAATTGGTCCAGAAGTAGTGCACTTTCGTCTTTTAGTGAATTGATTTCTTCAACAGCATTGTCGATAAGCTCTTCAACTTTTGTACTGGAAAGTTCATGAAAGTTCAGATTTTCTAAAGTGTCAGAGATATTTGAACTTTCATCGATAAGTGAAGGGATTTCGTCTGGTGTCAATAACTCCATAACGGACATTTTAGCACCGTGGTTATTGACATTGTAAATCTTGCCACTAAAGGCGGAAAATTTTTCCTTTAGGTAACGATTCATAATGTCTATATAGCCAGCAAATTGCTTTGTTGTTTTGACTGTGTTATGCCTGTTTCCTTGCACTTCGACTAGACCTGTAGCTTTAGTTTGAGTATCGTACATTGAATTTTTCGCATGACTCGTGCCATCTTCAGAATAGGCTAAATCCAGACCAAAGGTGAAAATGTTTTTTACGCCACAGGTTTTAGCAAGATCCAAGGCTGAGAGCGAAACAGTTCCGCCTATATTTAAAGAGCCATGGTCAATACCGGCGTCTGCTAACCATTTAGAAAAACCTTCGCTAACCAAGCAGTTAAAAGCGATGACTTTTTGGTGATATTTCTGAATAATTCCCGGGAAGATGGTATAGGGGCAAAGTAGGTAGCCGGGAGGATTATCAAGATCGCTAAATTGCTGACTGACTTTTGGGTCACTATCGACAATTATAGTAATGTGTGGAGTGATTCCTGCGGCCAAGAGAGGTTTCAGCGCAGTGCCAACACAAATGATCAGGGCGGAGTTTTGGTATTTCTTTATGTAGTGCAGGGATTCGTTTAGTGAAGGACCTGCACAAACAACAAGTGCGTCTCGACCGCTGAATTTATTTTGCAGTTGAGTTACGCCCGGGGCTTTGAGCATTTCTGGTATATTGATAATGGAGTTTTGTAACCATTCTGCAGAAAATGCCGCGCTTGTACCGCGATCCATAGCTTCTGCTTTTATGGCTTTGGAAAGCAGTTCTCTGGTGGTTTCGATTTCAGGTCGAAAACGGCTTATCGAGGGAAGGGTAAAGATGTGACTGCACAATTTGTTTTGGAGAGATATTTCTTGCCTAAATGTATTGGTTAAAGAATCATCTGTATTTGCGGTTATGATGTGAAGTTGATCTTTACGAAAGATTTCGTGACCTCCACAATTGTCAATGAAAGTCTTCATGTGTTGTGGATTAGGGTCGACAATAAGTATGTTTGAATCCTGGGGGATTTTTTTTAACAGTGCCTCGATGATGTATATGCTACTGACACCCAATAGTGCAACGACCATAGGTTTTTCGTCTACGGTTTGTAACCAATGATCGGTAATGTTTCTTGCCTCCCGCTCAGGGTTTCTTTTACTCTGAAGGGGAAATAGCTTGTCACTTTGCAGCCAGTAGGCGAGTTCGCCGTCGTACTTCAGCTGTTGACTTTGTTCACACTGCTCCAATAGGTTGTGGAGCCTGGAATCGGCTATTTTTTCGCATATGTAGTTATGGGCAACTGTACTCACGGGATTTATCCGACACAGCTTATATCTTTCTTCAATGCCTCAGCAATCTGTGGGAATGTTTTAGATATCTGAACAACCAGGTCTCCGAGGTCATACTTAAGTATATCGCCAACTTCTACAAGGTTGCTATCTTCCATTTCCGCGACCATATCTCCAAGCAGGGATTGAAACTGTTCGCATTGTTCTGTGAGTTGATTCATGAGTTCATCATTAATTTGATGGTGATGAGTAGTGATCATGTCGGCACAGAAATTCGAAAAATCGCTTAGGCTTGGCAAGATCTGGTTCATGACGGTGAGTCCTTTCACATCGTCGCCAATTTCAAAAGCATCTGCACATTCATTAAACATGCGTTTTAGTTCACTAAATCCATTCTGGGAATTGTCCAGAGCATGTATGAGCATGTCGGTCAGTTCTTGTTCGTTCAGTTTTCTTCTCCTTATATGGCGACTTGGGCTTCAGGGTCCCATTCACCGCTTGTTTTATACTCAGCTAATTTATTTCTGAGAGTCCTTACACTGAAGCCAAGAAGTTCAGCGGCCTTAGATCGGTTGCCGCCGGTTTTAGTTAGTGCTCTTTTGATTGTTTCTCTTTCGATGTCATGCAGGTTCAGGGTATCTGAATCCGAAGTGCTTGAGGAACAGCTGATAGAGCTTTTGTCTGGGGATTTTATATAATCCGGCATGGCGTCGTCACCAATTTCCGGGCCATCCTCTAAAACACCGAGTCTTTCGATGAAGTTTTCAAGTTCCCGGACATTTCCGGGCCAAGGGTAATTAGCAATGCATTTTAGGGCGCTGTCAGAAAAGTAGAGCTCCCGGTTTTGTCGGTTTGCAATTCTTTCGAGTAGTTTTTTAGCAATAACTCTGCTGTCACCACTTCTTTCACGTAGTGCCGGTACTTTAATAGGGACTACATTTAGACGGTAGTAAAGGTCTTCGCGAAAGTTGCCTTTCTCAACTTCAATTTTGAGATCTCTGTTTGTCGTTGCGATAATTCTAACATCCACTTTAATCGTCTTGTTACCGCCAACTCTTTCAAACTCTGATTCTTGCAGAACTCGAAGCAATTTTGCTTGCATGGAAAGAGGGACTTCGCCAATCTCGTCGAGTAGGAGAGTGCCGCCATCAGCTAACTCAAAGCGGCCAATGCGCCTTTCGTTTGCACCAGTAAAGGCTCCTTTTTCATGGCCAAACATTTCACTTTCTATAAGGTTTTCTGGAACTGCAGCACAGTTCATGCGGATATATGGAGCTTTTCGTTTAGGGTTGGCAACGTGCTCTATAGCAGAAGAAACCAACTCTTTACCTGTACCACTTTCTCCAGTTACAAGAACGGTGACATGAGAGTTGGCAACACGGTGGATTAGTTTATTGATTTCCTGTATTTCACTGGATTTACCAATGATTTCTTTAAGGAAGCCAACTTCTTTGTCGAGTTCTTTGTTAAGATAAATTTGTTTTTCGCTCATTTGCAGCCATTTATTGGCTTTTTCGATGAGTACGTCTGTTTGGTCGGGGGAGAATGGCTTGAGAATAAAGTCGTAAGCTCCCATCTTGATTGCCTCGACTGCAGTTTCAACAGTGCCGTATGCAGTCATAAGTACAAAGAGGGTAGAAGGACTTTTGGCACGACAGTGTTCGAGAACATCCATGCCGGTCGTTTTACCCATTTTAAGGTCGACAAATGCCATTTGGCAATCGTGTTTTTCAAGCATTTTTTTAGCTTCATCACCATTTGAGGCGGTAATGACTTCTATGTTGTGCCTGCGGATTGTTTCTTCCAGGACTTCCCTGATCATGAATTCATCATCGGCTACGAGAATTCTATCAATCATTTTGACGCGCTCCATTTTGGTTCAAGGTAAGTGTAAAACAGGTACCTTTGCCCTCGGTACTTTTAACTGTGAGTTTTCCGGCATGCATATCAGCAATACGACGACACATGGCCAGGCCAAGTCCAATTCCGCCATCTTTCATGGTGAAGAACGGTTCAAAGAGTCTTGCGACTTTTGAGGCTGGGATTCCACAACCATTGTCTTCGACGGTAATTGAAATTTTATTTCTAACTTTTTTCATAACGACATTTATTTGACCGTCGGCTTTTACCGGGCATGCCTGAACAGAATTTATGAATAAATTGAGTAGAAGCTGTTTGATTTGAATGCCATCAACTTGTGCAGAAACGGCCTTCTGGAGTTTCATATCGAAGCCGATGTCTCGGTCTTCTGCCATAGGAATAACCAGTTCTGCTGCCTCTTCGACAACTTGTGACATGTCATGAGGGAAAGGATGGATAGCCTGATCCCTTGTGTAGGTCAAAAGGTTGGTGACTACGTAGTTGAGTTGTCTTGTCGCCTGGACGATTTTGCCCGCCATTCTTTTTTGATTGTCCGGTAAATCACGCTCGAGTAGTCTGGCAAAGCCTTCTACAGCTGCAAGTGGGTTGCGGATTTCATGAGCTACTGAGGCGGCGACCTGACCTAGTTCAGTCATGCGGTCTTCGCGTTCGACGCGAACTTTTAATTGTTGGTAATCAGTGATGTCTTTAATAATGAGAACTGATCTTGCCTGATTTTTTTTGATCGGCAAAATTGAAAGCATAAGTACTTTTTCTTCATTGTGGATGTTACAACAAAGGTCTTTGTCCTGGATTTTTTTACCAGCTTCAATGAAACTCATGATTTCTGGAACTTCAGTTAATGAGAGTTTATCCAGTTCATCGAATTTATCTTTCTCAAAAAAGCTGCAAGCGGCATGGTTCGCAGTGACAATGGAGCCTTTTTTGTCAATCATGAAAACAGCGTCGGTAATTGACTCGAGAATACTTGAAAGCCTTTCTTTCATATCGTGAACTTCAGTGACTTTTTTAGCCAGCTCTTTGTTCTTCTCGGCAAGGTCGATTTGTGAATGCTTGAGTTGTTCTTTTAGTTTTTTATGACTTTCTTCAAGTTGGCTGCTTTGCTGCTGAAATGCCTCAAATGCATTGAGCAAAGTTGCGTATCTTGGATCATCACTAGCTTTCAGAATTCTTGTCATGATTGATCCTTTAAGCTCCGTAGGCGCGCAGTTTATTGCGCGAAAAGTGGTTCAGTTTATTTTGTAAAAGGTCAGCCTGTTTTACGTCATTTTTAACAGACGATACAGTTTGTTTTACTTTCCTTGGTTGACGACGCTTACCTGGACAAAAGGGTAAGTCAGGAGTTTGACTAATTGATGAAGTTTGACTGCTTTTGGTCGTGTCTACTGGTCTTTTGCGCAGAAGGTTTTTAAGAAGGACTTCATTTTCCTGATCGATTACAAGCAGTTGTTCGAGGATGCCGCCAAGTTCTCTTAGAAGTTTTTTCTCTGTTTCTTCGTTTTGGTGGCCATGCTCTTTAATGCCTTGCATGATTTCTTTTTGCCTGCTGAAAGTCGTTAGGATTTCCTGCTTGCGTTTAATCATGATGACGACTTGGTCGAGGTTTATAGAGCTTGAGTCTCCATAAGTTTCTCTTTCATCTTTGAAAATTTTTAAAAGTTCGCGGCAGTTAGTGATTTGTTCTTCGATGAGATTTTGTGTCTGCATTTATCTGCCTCATTCCTGCTTTTATTAGAAGACATTTTCATTTTCCATAGCGACTAAAAGATCAGCTTGGTCTTTAATCGCTTTTCTTAGTTTGCCTTCAGTAAGCGCAGTAAGCGGGCCAGCTACTGAGCTTTGTAAGAATTTGCTTATTTTTTTATAGTTAGGAGAGTTTTTGTTATTTTGTAACCATTTGATTATAAGTTGGTAAGGCCATGGATTGTTTTTGTATTTTTCTAGAGCAAGATTAAACGTGTCTTCAGTTTTTTCGAGGTTATGTACTATGGAATTTTCAAGCATTGCCATATAAATACCTTTGAGTAAAGCGGCAACTTTTTCCGCCCCCAATTTATCTTTTTTATTTGGTAATTGTTTAATCAGGACGTTGGCATCCTTCCAGGCAGTGGCGTCATTTACTTTGAGTTTTTGAATGCAGCTCATACTTATCAGTAAGAGAAAGTCTTCGGATCTTTTTATATAAGGCAGTATTATATTTAGACGTCTTAAGGCTTCTCTGTGTTGACCTTTTTCTGAGGCGATTTGAGCCCAATCTGCATAGATCGATGCTGCGTAGGGGCTTTTGCGGAATTCTTTGGCCCAGGTATTGAACACAGATTGAGCTTTAGTATTTTGTCCAAGCCTTTCATAGCTTTGACCAATTCTAGCCACAGCTTTCAGCCATTCATCGCTGGCCTGGTAGTTTTCGTTTTCTTCACCCATACGGACAATTTCACTGACAAAGACTTTCATGGCGGCATCAATGGATTTATCCCATAAATCCATATCGTAGTAGGCTGACATAAGGTAAATCATCACCTGCTGTGAGCGTTTGGCATTGTAGGTGTTGTTTAGGTAAAGTTTGGCTCTTAATGCTTGTACGACTGGAGGTAAGCCAGCATTTACTGAGGATAGGAGATAGTAAAAATGTGCCTGTTCCTTGAATTGATTGAAGCCTGGAGTTTGCAGGTATTCTGAAAAGTGTTTATCGGCTTCATAGTATTGGCCAAGATTGAATTTGTCACTTGCTTTAGCGAATTGCAAAATACTTAAGAGATCATGGTCCTGGGTGACTATAGATTCGAGCATTTTTTTAACTTTAATCTGGGCACCAGGTAAGGTTAAGTCATTATTTGAAATAAGCGGTTCACCAAGAATGAGGTCCTGGATGATTTTTATTTTAGAGTCTATCGTGATATTAGACTGGGTGATTGTGTAGCCAAGGTTGAAGGCTCTGGCCCATTCCTGGCGTTTTTTTAGGAGCTCATAGTAACTCATCAGAGCAGGTTCGGTATGTTCGCTGTCAGGATGTGATTTTATGAGTCTAAGTAAGTAATTTTCAGCACGTTTCAAATTATTTTTATCTATTTCCAGTCGCGCCATATGTTTAAAGACTGGAGCCGAGTAGGGGCGATCACCGGCAGCTCTTTTAAGCATATTTGCATATTGATAGGCTTCGACACTTTGTTTGCGATTTACGTAAATCTCCAGTAACTTTTCAAGGGCTTTCATTTTATCTGGATGAACGTTGCTTGGAATATTTTCGACGAGTTCTAAGTAGTACGCTTCTGCCTCTAAAAGAGTATTCATATTTTTCAAGGTAGAATTTACAGTCTGTGTTAGAAGGCTGTTTTGAGGATCAAATGGAACTTCAGAGATATTATGTTCTACTTGTGAAATGCTAAAAAGAATATCTGCCTTACGGCGCAAGGCAGTAGCCCAGGTTGATAGTTCATCTGTTTCATCGATCACAGAGTCGAGCAGGCGCAAGGCATCTTGGTATTGTCTCAGCTTACTGTGACAACTGGCAATCGTCAGGCGGTATTTCCAACGCTCTTTAGGAGATCGTGTCCGACTTTGAAGATCTTGTAGTATGTCAGCAGCAGGTGCCCATTGTTCACTCATGAGGTAGAGTTGAGCTTTCATTTGGTTTAAGTTGTCAACGACACTTTGCTTGGCTCCAGCAAGTATGCCTCGCTGGGCATAGGTAAGGGCCTGCATGATCAATAACTGTTTTCTGTCTTTGTAGACTTCGGCTTCCATTTGAAATATGGTCGTCATAGTGGTGAACCATTTCGCTCTCAGATCCGGGTTTAATTCATTTGGATTGAGCTTCTCCAAGCTTCTTTTAGCGATGTGGAAGTTGCCCTCTTCAGCCATATCCAAGCAGGTGGATATATACTTGTCGGACTTTTTTAGTATCTCTTTTTTCTCTTTATCCCGTTGCTCGCCGAGTTGAGTCGCAGCTTGTTTGATAGCTGGTACAGATACTGCAGAGATGGCTGCGGCGATAATGATAGAGCCAATTTTAATGAGCTTGTTGGAAGGTTGTTTATCGCTTATTTTCTTTGCTTCTTTCATCGCGATTTATCTCCAGAATTAGTTTTCTTTCAATAGGGTCAATGAAGCGTTTGTGATCTGTAGGAGGTGTGATGTGTTGATCGACGACGCTTCGAATTATGGCATCTTCTGAAACGGGTTTTGTCAGGACTTTCATAACCAAGGGGTTTGCAGCTGCTTGTTTAAGGACTCTTTGAGTGGCAGCAGAGAAATAGATGAAGGGGATCATTTTACTTTCTGTCTGAATTTTTTTAATTAGATCAAGCCCCTTTCCATCAGGTAAGTCATGGTCACATAAGACGAGATCAAAGGCATTGTTTTTTATAAAGTGATAGGCATCTTTGACAGAATGAGTCAATCGGCAGTTAAAACCTTGACTTTCCAGTCTGTCTTTGTAATTGACAGCGACTAGAACATCATCATCTAATATTAAAATTCTGCCTTTAATCGGATTCATAGTTATTCTTCGTCAAGGTTGGGGATAGTTAAGGTTGTGCCGGCCGGAATAAGAGCAGAAGGTGATTCTTCGCTAATTTTTTCTTTATTCCCTGGATAGTTATAAATGGTTTTCCATTTTTCATTATCGTTGTAATATTGCCAGGCAATGTCCTGTAGTGTACGATCTTTTTTGACAGTTTCATATTGGACATTTTCTTCAGTAAGAGTTTTGCCGTCTGTCGGTTTTTTGCCACTTGGTGCTGCAATTTTCAACTGCTGTTCAAGAAGCTTCTTCTCTTCTTCTAGCTTTTTGAGCTTGAGCTTATATGCTTCCATAGCCCAGCGCTTTTCGTCTTTAATTCTTTGCTCACGGAGTAGATCACGATTAGTTTTAAGCTGATTTATGTAGGAAGATACCTGTTGCAGCTGGGTGATAATTTTTCTTCTGAGCAGGTTGCTCGTAGCTAGACGCTCAGCTTTGTCTTTGAGGGCATCTATTTCACCTTTTTTAAAAATGTTTTGTTCTTGCTCCCATTTATGCGCCTGAGCCACGAGTTCTTTGACGGTTTCGTCAGCTTTTACAAGATGGTCGAGTATAAGGTCATGTTCAATTAATAGAGATTCAGTTTCTTTGCTGATCTTCGTAGAGCTTAAGAGGTAAGTAGGTACTTCTAGTTTTTTTAGCTCTTTCTCATCAATGATCTCAGGCGCTGGAACAGTCGTTTCAGAGTAGGCCGCTCCCATACATAAAAGTGTAGTTAATATAGATCTGAACATGTTGGAAAATCCTCAGCATAATTTCTTTGGTATGAGACGCCGCAAATAAAGTGCCAGCAATTTTTAGACACATGTTTTGAGTGAAAATAACTCATCTTTGAGCCTGAGCGGAAAAAGTCTTTCGCCAGTTTTTGTTAAAGAATAAGATATTTTTTCCGGTTTATTTTTTGTGGTATACTACTTGCGATTTCAGTCAGGCACCAGAAAATAAATACGAAGCTGGAGAGCGTAAATGAAGAGTGAACACATTAATCCATGTATTGAAGCATGTGTTGATACTTATAAAACAATGTTGGGAGTGACTCCTGTTCGAGCTGGTAAGCTTGAAGTGAAAACGGGAGTTTTTCCAATTTCTGACGTAATGGGGGTTATAGGCCTTACGGGTAAAGTTAGAGGCGCTATGCTTATTGGTATGAAGGAAGAGATGGCCTGTAGTACCGTTGGCATGTTTCTAGATAAAGAAATTCCTGAAGTCGATGCCGATGTATTAGATGGTATTGGTGAAATTCTAAATATCATCGCCGGAGCTGCTGCGGCAAAGCTGGCAGACTTTAAGATCGGTCTTGGTTTACCGACGGTTTTAGCAGGAAAAGACCATAAGATGTTTGCCGATTTGAATTCTCCCTGGATCGTGATTCCTATGAAAATTGAAGGTTGTGGCCTTTTCGAATTGGCAATAACTATGGAAGAGGTCTAGCTCTTAATTTTAGAGTGAACAAATGACAGATGAAGATTATAGAGTCTTTAAAGCTTTTACAGATTCCTTCCATGAGTCTGTGGCTTCTATGACGGGTTTGTCTGTCGAACGCTTAGAGGTTTCAGAGAAGGGAGATAAAGAGGGAATTGAGTTTCTTCTTATTTCTGGCTTCAAGGGGAATGTTAGCGGCAGTATGATTGTGAAAAGTTCAGCTGCCGCGGTCCTTAGACTTTATGAAAAGTATCTAGGTGAGCAGCCTCCAGCGCTTAATTCGGATGTTCTGGATGGTATGAAAGAGTTTGCAGGTATCGTAAATGGCGGTGCTTCTGGCAAAGAACAGGAAATGAAGCTTCAATTTACCCCACCGTTAGCTTTGGTCGGGGATGATGTTTCAGCCAATAAATCAGCTAAGTCAATAGGACTCTCAGTGAGTTACTTAGTTGATCAATGTGGAGTATTCACTATTGAAATCCACCGCGGAAAATCTTCGTAGCATTTGTCTACGTCTCATCATTACCAGTCTTATTCTGTTTGTTTTTACAGAGTTAGTGATGGCTTTTATGGCGTTGTTTATTTTTATGCCTGAGAAGCAAAAATCAGTTTTAAAGGAAAAAGAGCAGTACCTGAGAGTTGGTATCGAGGCGACTTCTACTAAAGACTTGAATAAGCAGTTGATTTCAATGAAGTCAGCAGAGATTGACCATGGCCTTTACGATCTGTCTCATGGGCTGGAGGCTATTCATGGTATAAGTTCCAACGTTTATGATGTTGTTTGTACGGATTTTTTAGCAGCAGATTACCTGGTTAAAAATAAGCTGGCTGTACCTTTAGCATATCTCAAAGATGAAGACAATGAAATCGCCTGGGAAAGGTTATTGTTGCTGGGGCATAAAAAAGTCCCTGAGTTTTTGATGCAGACTAAGGGGCTGCGTTTAATGCTGACTGGAGTGAGTGGCAAAGTAGAGAGGGTAGTATCCGAAAAGTTTCTTCATTATAAATTAAAAGATATCAATAAATGGTTTTCCAAAGTGAGTGTAGCGATGACTGTAGATTACGCTATGAAGCTTTTGACATCGAAAGCTACAGATCTGGTGCTCATTCTGGAATCTGATTTTAAAAGAATGTATAACGAAGAGCAGAGAGCAGCATTCAAGGTAATATGGTATTCGGAGCAACTGCCCAGCAAGGTTGTGGTCATGAGAAGTAATTTATCTCCAGAGTTACAAAGTTATTCACAGCAACTGTTTAAAGGTAAAAATGACCTGGGGGAATACTGGAAACCTTTCGATGAGTCATTGGTCACTCTCAAAGACTGGAGCTTTCGGATCAGTGGTAAGAGCTTTACTTACAATAAAGAAATAGTGAATGGATTCAGCGGTAAATGAGAAGCGTTAGAGGACAATATAAACAATTAAGACTGGTTTTCAGCTTACTAGCAGTGCTGTTTGCTATTCAAATGCTGTTGTTGTATGGCTTGCACCTGCGCAATAATTCGAAGCTTTTGCAAGCAAATGATAATGTTAACCAATTTATGAGACTGGTCAAAGAGCAGAATAGTATTTACAAGAGATTGGTTGAGTCTATTGAGAACCAGTCGACTCAATATCTTGGGCAGATTCGCGAAGAAATTCTTTCTCTAAAAGAAGAGGTGAGTGATTGGGGCAGAGAAAATGTTGAGCAGGGTTTATTATCTCAGTCATTGGTCAATGATGAAATCAGGCGCCTTGAAAACTTTCAAGATGTTACGTCTAAAATTCAGACTGGTGACTATTCTACAGCAGAAGAAGCATTGATGCTTGAGAAAAAAGTTTTTTACACAAGACAATCCATTGTGTCGAGTATTCTTGAGTCGGTAATCAGTGAAAATGAAACTTCAGAGTTTGTAATTCAATCTTGTTTCCTACTCTCAGTATTATTGAATGTTCCTGTACTTTTAGTCTTGTTAATGATTTCCAGACAGCTCTTTAAAGGTGTTGAAGTTGACATCGATTCTCTGGTTAATGTTGCTAAATCGATTACAGAAGGAGCAGACAGCCAGATCCCTGAATCGAAATGCCTTTTGGAAGAAACAAACGATTTACATTTAGCTTTCGAGGATATGGAAATTGCTTTGCGAAATAGAAGCATGCTGAGTAAGGAACAGGTAACGCAGGCCAGACAGTCCACAGAAAAGCTAGAAGTGGAAGTTGAGAAAAGTAATATAGAAATTCATAAGGCAAATGAACAATTATCCCGTAAAAATGAAGAATTGGAGCAAATTCTTTATGCAGCTTCGCATGATTTAAGAACGCCGCTTATAGGGATTCAAGGATTTAGCCAAGAATTACAATACCTCGCAGAAATGCTGCTTGATGAGCTCAAGGAGAGTGTCGTCGATATTGAGAATTCAGAGAAGTTGAGGGATATCATTAAACAGGATATCCCGAGTTCTGTAGACTTTATTTTGAAGGGCTCAAATAAAATGGATACAATGATCCAAGGGCTTTTAAGGATTTCACGAGTAGGGCTGGAAGATTTCAAGTTTGCCGAAGTGAATATGGATGAATTGTTAAGGCAGATCGTCGATGGTTTAAGTTTTCAGGCTCAGAGTGCCAATGCACAAATCAGTGTGGAGAAGCTTGAAGGTTGTGAAGCCGATAAAGATAAGATCGAGCAGGTGTTCACTAACCTTATTGTCAATGCCATAAAGTATCGCAACCCAAAAGTAGATTGCGAGATTAAGGTTTCATGTCGAAACGAGGGAGAGATCTTGTGTTTTGATATAAAGGATAATGGCTTGGGGATATCGGAAGAGAATCTAAAAAATATCTACAAAACTTTTTATAGGGTCAGTAACAGTGACGCGAATGGAGAAGGTTTAGGTTTAACAATTGCGAACCGAATAGTAGAACGACACGGTGGAAAGCTTGAGGTCAGTTCTACCCTTGGTGAGGGTAGTTGCTTTACAGTAATACTCCCTAAAGTTCAAAAGACGGCGTCGGTTGGAGAAAGTGATGGATAACGATTTTTTAATTTTATTAACTGAAGACGACGAAGCTGCGGCAAATTTAATTCAGATGAATTTGAAGCGTGCAGGCGTCAAGCATATTCAATGGGCTAAAAATGGCCAGGAAGCTTTAGATTATTTACGAGGCGAAGCTAAGGCAAATATTCACCGGGTTTTTATGCTATTGGATATAAATATGCCAGTCTTTAATGGTATGGAGACTCTTAGGATAATTAAAGAGGATACTATTTTAAAAGTTTTGCCAGTTGTGATGCTGACGACGACAGATAATCCAGAAGAAGTTAAAGAATGTTATGAACTGGGATGTAATTTTTATGTAAAAAAACCAGTTGACTATAAAGCCTTTATGTCGACAGTACGCGAGATAGCCAGCTTTGCCAATGTTTGTATTTTACCACAGGTGCCACAAAAATGAATGATGCAAAGTATAAAATACTTGTTGTAGAGGATGACGCTGCAGTTAATCAGCTGTTGTGCAGGCGTTTAGAGCGTGAAGGTTATGAGGTAGAGGGAATCGCTTCTGGAGGCGCTTTACTTGATTATCTAAAATCTGGTTTTCAGGCCGATCTTATGCTTTTAGATTATAATTTAAGTGATTTTGATGCCGCTGCGATCATTGCAAACATAAAGTCTTTAAAGTGTGAAGTTCCTTTTATTGTCTGTACGGGTGTCGGATCAGAAATGATTGCGGTTAATATGATGAAGGAAGGGGCCCGGGATTATCTGGTAAAAGATAAGGCGTTTTTAGATGTCCTCGCACCGACTGTTAAAAAAACACTGACTGATCTTGGCCTAGAGAAAGAACTAACAGCAGCCAGAAAAGAAATTAATTATCAAAATGCCATATTATCTGCAGTTTATGAATTGTCTTTGGATGGAGTGATTGTCGTTGACGATAATGGTTCGGTTATTTCTATGAATCATAGATTCTATCAATTATGGAAAGATGCAGAGTTTCAAGAAGGCATGTCTTCAAATGATTTGTTTGATAGAGTGTCAATGCAACTTATTGAGAGATCGAAGTTCCTAACGTCGATTATGAATGTCGCAGCGATTATGAATCCAGTCGATCGCAAGCATGAAGATCTTAAACTTAAGAGTGGCGAGTTTTACGAGCTTTATTCGACTCCGATGAAGGATAGCCAGGAAAATTCTTTTGGGCGAATTTGGTACTTTAGAGATGTGACTTTGCAGCGCCAGGCACAGCATGAAATAGAAAAAGCTAGACAAAAGGCAGAAGAAGCTGCCAGTCACAAAGCTGAGTTTTTAGCAACATTTTCCCATGAAATCAGAACTCCGATGAATAGTTTATCTGGCTTTTTGGAGTTACTGGACAGCAGTGGTCTGAATGAAATGCAGACTGATTTCTTAGGTTCGGTAAAAATGAGTTGTGAAAACTTAATGAAACTGATCAATAATACACTTGATTTGTCGAGGCTGGAAGCAGGCTCACTGCAGATAGAAAGTCAACTTTTTGATATATCTCAAACTATTTCAGATGCTTTAGTGCTTTGTGAAGGAAACCGCCGCGAAGGGGTAGAGCTGGAAATGGTTGTATCAGACGACTTGCCTCCTGTTG
Source organism: Lentisphaerales bacterium (assembly GCA_022446985.1). Lineage (GTDB taxonomy): Bacteria > Verrucomicrobiota > Lentisphaeria > Lentisphaerales > Lentisphaeraceae > JAKVBD01. Next base: position 53,214 of record JAKVBD010000002.1, on the reverse strand, counting down.
CGGGAGATTCTCTTCGCTTACAGCAAGTGCTGATAAATCTACTTTCTAATGCATTAAAGTTTACTGGTGAAGGCTCTGTAAAAGTGGGGTGTAAGGGGCTTGGAAATAATCGATACCTTTTTGAAATAATCGATACAGGTCCGGGGATTGATAAAGAAAAGCAAGAAGAAATATTTACAGCCTTTAGACAAGAGAAAGATTCAACCGCTAGAGAAAGAGGCGGAACAGGTTTGGGTTTGTCGATTTCGGCACGAATTGTGCGGTTAATGAATGGAGAGTTAAAAGTTGAAAGTGAATCAGGCAAAGGATCACGCTTTTATTTTGAAATTACTTTAAACCCTTTACAGGTTGATTAATGGAAGACGAGGAAGAGGAAGGAAAGTCAGCACCAGAAGAGTTGACCTGTCCTGAATGGATGATGACCATGGGGGATTGTATGTCACTTCTGTTGACATTCTTTGTTCTTTTGTTGACGTTTTCCACGACATCCAAGTCCCGTTTGATGGATGTAATCGGTGTTATGAAAGGGGCATTTAGTTTTATCGAAAGTCACAATGTTCTTCAACGCGAAGAGTCTGCTTTCAATGACAATAATTTAGATTCTGATCAATCAAAGGTAAAAAACCCTTCCAACCCATCGACTATCCGTCTGAGCAGTAATAGTATTCAGAAAAAGTTCAAAGACATGTCCGAGAGTCTGAGTGATGTAGGTTTTAAGTATCCACTGCAAGTTAATAAGCTTGATCAAGGAATTGCGATTGAGGTTTCCATTGAGGATATGTTTGAGGGCGATACTAAGAATTTGACATTTAATGGTCAAAAACTTGTACAGGAAGTAGCTAACGTTGCCATAAATATTCAGAATGAAATAAGAATCATGGCTTATCTAAATCCGGAAGGCATGGTTGGTACAAATTTAGGAGATGCCTGGGTGACAGCTCTTGAAAGGAATATGAAATTAGCCGATGTTCTAAATGATAGATTTGGTATAGAAAATAGTCGATTTTCAGTTGGTACAAGTGTTTTAACAAATGAAGAAATGAAATTCAGAAACCAATCATTTAGCCGAGTAAAGATCATCTTTATGGAAGCTTTGAATGTCAAAAATGTAAGTATAAGTGAGCTGTTGAAAGACAGTGATCAAGAATCAGAGAGATAGGGGGATTACTATGTTGAGCGCCAGAGAAATAATTCTCAAGAAAAAAATTCTATCATTGCCGGACTTGCCGACTCTATCAGCAAATGTTGTTGAGCTGGTACGCCTGTTAAGTCAGGAAGAAGTAGATCTTAATCCTGTCTTTGAGTGCATAAAGAGAGACCCCATCTTAGTAACCAAGATGCTGAAGGTCGTTAACACAAGTTTGTATTCACTTCCGAGAAAAATTGAAACAGTTGAAATGGTTGTAACGCTACTTGGTGTACGAAAAATTAAAGAGCTTGTTCTAAGTGCTTCAGTCATGGACACCATTAATAATGCCGATGCGAAGTTATGGGATCACTCGTTTACTACAGCTGCTCTGATTGCCAAAATAGTCAAGCAGGAAAGAATTCAGGTAAGTTCAAATATTACCATCACGGCTTTAGTACATGATATCGGTCAGGTTATTCTTAAAATGTTTAACCCGAATGGTGAGAAAATGGCTCAATCTAAAGTTGATGAAGAGGGTATGCCTTTACATGAAGCAGAAAGAGCTATTTTGGACGTAGATCATGCTCTAGTAGGTAGTTGGCTTATGGAAGCATGGCAGCTGGATGAGGATATCGTGGTGCCAGTGGCGTATCATCATAGTCACGATGAGGTCTCAGAGGTTTACTTAAAAGAAATAGCAATTCTACAGTTAGCTGATTATATCGATGAACACTTGAGAGGTTTCCCTTGCCACAGGGTACCAATGGAATTGTTGCAAGCTGCGGGTTTTGAGAACATTGATATTGATTATTGGATGGAACAGCAAAACAAAGTCTTGAACGCGACGGCCTAAAAATAGTTTTACAGATTAATCCCTAGAAGAGGCATTAACTCCAGTTGGAGTTAATGCCTTTTTTAATCTTCCTAAATCGCTACTTAGGGTCTTGACGAGATTCACTTTCTGCGTAACTTAGGCTGTTAAATTTTTAACAGTAGAGATAGAAGTTAAGTATATGAACCCTGAAGAAGCACAATTTCACTATACCGTTTTAGGTATATTTGTGGCCATACTATTCTCGCTGTCAGTTATGTTTGCTCGGCAGAGTGTTGAAAAGAAAGAATTTCTTTTTCGCGGAATATTAGGCCTCTTAAGTATAAGTACTCTAGTTTTAATTTTTGTTGGCGCGATGGTTGCCAGTACCAGATCTGGTATGGCGTTTATGGATTGGCCGACTTCAAATGGTTTAATATGGCCTGGGCTGGATAAATGGATTCATCAAAAGGATATGTTTTGGGAGCATATTCACAGGCTGATTGCTGAAGGTGTCGGTTATCTGGCTATTTGTACTTTAATCTGGTCATTTTTTGTACACGATAAAAAATATATTAAGCCGGCCTTGATACTTTTAACAGTGATTATCATTCAGGGGATTTTTGGCGGTTTAACAGTAAAGCGCCTTACGGCTTGGTGGACGTCTTCTCTTCATGGAGTCGTAGCCCAGTTAGTCCTCTGTTACATGGTGCTGTTATATTTTTCGGTGAGTAAATCACTCAAAAATGTTAATGTTACTAAAGTGGATGATTCTTGGTTAACCAAACTTCCAAAAATAGTCTGTGTTGTAGTTCTTATACAGTTGGTTCTTGGTGCCTCATTTAGACATAAAATGAAAGTCGCTAATTTTGCCAGTGTGATGAACGAAGCTCATATCATGGCGATGGCTTCAGAAAAAGGAAGCGTAAGCTTTCGATTACCAGGTGAAGTTTCTGTAAAAGTTAAACACCAGAATAATCAAAGTGTTGATGCTCAGGTTCTTTCTGAGACTGGCGAAGTTGTGAAATTGCATAAGGATTTTGAGCAGGAAAGTGCCGATGAATTTATAACTCTTGGAAAATTTACAGCAGAAAAAGGACTAAAGTATAGCCTTAGGTTCAATGCTGATGTTACTGAGGTGCAGTTGATTGGTCAGGAGAGAGTCGACTTTTTGAAATCAGAGGAAAGCAGTGAACTCGATTTCCGCATTGTATATAAAGAAGTACTTGAAGGTAATAAACATTTGCTTTGGTCTCACATCGCTTTCGCCATAGTTGTCACAGTATTTGTTCTTCTAATGGGTTTTTATTTAATCAAAAAAGATCATGGAAATGCGACTTTGAAATCAATTGGTAAATATGTGTTGATTTCTTTAATAGTTCAGCTATTACTTGGGCTTGTTGCACTGCTTACAGTCAGTGAAAGACAGAAAAATATTTATGATCAATTGAAGACAATCCTTACTTCAGCCCATTTGGCAAATGGTGCAGTTCTTCTAGCCCTTTGTGCTTTAGCTGCTTATTTCTGTAATAATTTATTTAATTACGAAGAAGCCGGAAGTTAGGATTGTGACAACAGCGATTCAAAGAGAAATGCAAAAAGTTGGCTACTACATAGAACTGGTAAAACCCAGGTTAACGGCAATGGCTCTATTTTCGGGTGCTGTCGGTTATGTTGCTGCAGTTCCTGCTGGAATGGCCATTCCATGGATGACAGTTTTGCACTTACTGATTGCTCTTGGATTCGTCGGAGCTGCTTCAAATATTATGAATCAGGCGATGGAGCATAATCTCGATAAAATTATGGATCGTACTTCAGATCGTCCGATTCCATCCGGTAAAGTAGAAGAGATGGAAGCCAAGGCTTTATCGATTGTATGTGCTGCGATTGGCTTACTTTATCTTTATATTGTGTTCCCTAAGAAGCCTTTAGTGACTATTTTGGCATTCCTGACTTTCATTTCCTATGTGTGTGTCTACACACCGATGAAGACTAAGTCCAGCATGAATACAATAGTGGGTGCCTTCCCAGGAGCTTTACCTTTATTGACTGGTTGGGTAGCTTATAGAGGAGTAGCAGATTTTCAGGGGTTCAGTGTATTTGCCATTGTTTTTGTCTGGCAGTTACCACACTTCTTTTCCATAGCCTGGATTTACAAAGAAGATTACATGAAGGCCGGATACAAGATGATTTCTTTGTACGATAAAACCGGTAAACAGGCAGTTGTTTTAATAAATGTCGGAACCATTGCGCTTGGTTTTACTTCTTTTATTCCGTTTCTTGTTGATTTAACTGGTATCCTTTATTTTTTCGGGGCATTTGTGGCAAATGTTTTAAATATGATGACTGCCTTGTTGCTGATTAAAGACAGAAACAAGTACATGAAACTTTACTTTTATGCATCAATCATCTGGCTGCCTTTTATTTTAACTTTATTAATGATTGATAGGACTTAGTAATGGACTTACCTCTCATAAACGCCTGTTTGAACATGCTGAGCTCAGTCTTCCTGATCTCAGGCTGGGTAACTGTAAAAAAGAATAAAGTTGAAGCTCATAAGAAGCTGATGATCACGGCATTTGCAACATCGGCTTTATTTTTGGCCTGTTATCTCTACTACCATTTTACAGCCGGCCATTTTAAATTTACGGGTGAGGGGACAATTCGCACCATCTATTTTATCATTTTAGTCCCGCATATTCTGTTAGCCATGGTTATGGTGCCAATGATTTTAAGAACGTTCTATTTAGCGTTTAAAGATGAACGCGAGAAGCATAGAAAAATCGCCAAAGTTACTTTGCCGATCTGGCTTTATGTTTCACTAACCGGGGTGATTTTATACCTCTATATATATGTCTGGTTTCCAGGTAACTTATCCAGCGAAGATAAGATATCTCAGCAGCCAGCTAAAGAGCTTGCTCAGTGAATAAAATTGAAGTTCACATCAATGCCGGAGGCAAGCCAAAATCTCTCAAAGGACCTGAAGGTTATCTCTTCGAAATAGATCATTTGCGCTTCTACAATGAAGGCATAAAACTCTTGTTGAATCATCTACCTGAGACCACAGGAAAGATCGTTTTTCCGATGACTGGAAATGCGCCGGTTATTCCAGCTTGTGCTGCAGCGATGAATCCAGATGCCACCGTTTTAGTAAATGAAATGGATGCTCATGATTACCGCATGATGAGTAGTAGTGTTGGTCATTTTGGAAATGTAGAAATGACTTTAAAAGGTGACTTGGATATAGTCGAAGAAGGCCCCGTTCATGTATTTTACCAGATAGACAAAAATGCTGATCGCCTATTAGCATTTGATATATTGGAACGTCTATCAAAAGTTCTGCCAGCCGGTTCAGAGGTTTATTTATTGATTGCCAAGAACCGGCAAAAAGACTTTGTGAAGAAGCTCAACAAAATCTTTTCAAAGGGAACGATCATTGGTAAGACTCGTGATGCTTCATTGTTCCGTGGATTGACAGATTCAGAAAAAGATATCTGGACGGCACGTCGGAAAAATGTCGAAGTAGATGCTCTTGGAGCTTATATGGAGATGTTAAGTCGACCAGGAGTTTTCGGTCATGGTCGTGTTGATGCCGGCGGTCTGGCTTTGTACGATTCTTTAGAGTTGAGTAAAGGTGAGAGCCTTTTAGAACTTGGTTGTGGAGCAGGGCTTGTTAGTTTACTCGCAGCTGTTAGGGAAAGAGACAATCAGGGTGAGGAAACCAACACGATTCATATGGTTGATTCGAGTGTCAGAGCTATTGATTGTGCAAAAGAAAATATAGATAATCTGAAGCTTACTAAAGTAAGTTGTGAGCTTGCCGATAAATATGAAACGGAACAGAAGTTTGATGTTTTTGCGGGGAATCCTCCTTACTATGCGAACCACCGAATTGCCGAATACTTTATAATAACGGCTGCAAAGTATTTGAAAGAGTCTGGTCGCGTTTATATCGTTTCTAAACATGCTGCAGAAATGGAAGAATTAATGGAGACTTATGGGTTTGAAGCCAGTACTTCAAAGAGACGAGGGTACGATATAACTCTTGGGCATTTTAAGGGATAAACCGAAAAAAGCTCCAAGCCCAGTCCAATAATCATTTTTCGGGCCAGTTTTCAAAAAAGTGTATAAAATGTTTATGAATTCCGGAATTCGCTTTTGCAATTATCCTTTGAGTCACTCTATTAGCTAAATAATCTACCACTTAGCTTTTGCGTCATTTGCAACGGTGTTAATAAATATCTAGTCCACTAAAGTATACTATAATTGACTTATGTTTAATTTTTTAATTATATTAACCTTTAGCACTCAATAATTATATAATTTGTTAATATTATTTATATTGTCATCTAATTCACACAGTCACCTAGTAGTATAATTACCCCATATAAATAAAGAATATTAACCTATCGGTTTATGGGTTTTGGGCCAGTGCAAGATGAGTTTTAAGGCTATTTAAACAGGCCTTAGTATTTCATTTGAACATATTTGTATGAGATGGGGGCTTGGCCTTTGTTATACAGCATTAAGAGTATTTTGGGCTATTAAAAGAAATAGAGCTATTTGAGTAGGTCTATGAAGAAAGTGGTGAATGCTTAAGGATTATATCCAGGCACAAAAAAAGCTCCCGGAGGAGCTTTAGGAAGTTATTTTTTATCTTAGGCAGTATGAGCTTTAAATAAGTTTTTAAATAGCTCGAGCTTGCCGGAATTATCATAGCTGTTTGGCGTTAATGATTTATCTGCAGCTGGTTTGATAAACTTACTATTGATAGTATTCCAGTCAGTTTCTGAGTGCGCTTGTGCAGCTCTCATAGCAGCTCCTAATGCTGCAGAATTTGAGACTTCCAAACGATCAATATTTGCATTGAAAACATCAGCAATAATCTGAGCGATCTCGTTATTTTGAGAAGCTCCACCAGTGAGGATGACGTGGTCGATCTTTTCTCCCATCCATTCACTGTGATAAAGCATATTTAAGAATTGACCTTCGATAAACTCTCTTATCACTTTTCCGTCAGTAGATTTTTCAAGTATATCGATAGAAGCCTGGCTCGCTGAGACTCTTGGAGTCAGTTCATCTATAAGCCAAGGGAGTTGAATATCGTCAGTTGTCTGAGAGATTGCTTTGCTGAAAGCGTCCCAATCCAAGTTAAATTTATCTTTCAGTTTCTCGCGAGTTAATGAACCGTTCCTGAAACAGATAAGAGACATGAAGCCTCCGGCAGGATTGCCAAAAACATGGCCGAAACCATTTGGGTCAGAAACCGGATTACTCATAGCAGCAAAGAAAGTATCGCTGGTACCAAGACTGATGACTGCAGTTCCAGGAAGTGCACCACCGCAACCGATAAGACTGTTGGGATTGTCGCCAGAAAAGACATATACAGAACAGTCAGAGTTAAAGCCAAATTTTTCAACAAAGTAGGAATTGATAGTCCCTGCTTTAGAGTCTGCAGAGCTTAGTGCAGGAAGCTTTGAAATAAGATTCGGTGCTGTCGCATTTAGAAGATCAACGTCCCAATTACGAGTCTTTAAATACATTAGATTCATACCAGCACCATCACCATGATCTATGCTGGTATTCTCTCCAGTAATTACTGAGCAGAGGAATGAACTTGCGAGGTGAATAGTAGAGGTATTCTCATAAGCCTCAGAATCTGTTTTAGCAAACTTACGAATTTGTGGACCACTGAATCTTTCAATGGCAAAAGAACCTGATTTATCAAGTACTGTATTGTTACCGCCAACTGAGTCGGCAATCTCATTACATTCAACAGTTGTTGAGTTATCCATCCAGATTGGACTAAGGCTCCTGGAGAAACAGTCTGTCAGGTTTTCTGTTAGACTTATTCGAGAGTCTAAGCTATTGACTGTTGACTCAAATTTACTGTTTAGGTAAACAGTAGCATGCTGTTGGCCAGAGCCGCAGATCGCGGCAACCTGGCTCAAGGCGGTTTTTGACTGTAAACGCTCAAAGAGAATGTTTGCGGCATCGAGCCACATACGAGGATCGCTAAAAATTTCTCCCTCATTTGAGCCGTTTACAAAACCACTCGGGGCATTGTATCCGGGAAGTTCTTGTCCAAAGTTTACGGAGTCTTCACAAATGATGTCTCCACTCAGATCATCGATGATCATGGCACTCAGGCTTTGAGTGCTTAGGTCTAAACCCAGATACTTTGCCATAGTCGAGTTCCTTAAAGGATGTAGTCGTTGAAGATGATTTCGATAAGCTCACGCTGACCACTTGTTTGAGCAGGCTCTTCAGCTTTGCTCGCAGCGATGTCACGAAGATCAGTTAGAGAAAGCTTACCAGCTTCAAATTCAGCACCTTTGCCGTCATCGAAAGAGCTGTAACGCTTAGTAACGATGTCAGAAAGCTCACCACCTTCGATCATTTCAGAAGCGATGATGAGAGCACGTGCGAATGTGTCCATGCCACCGATGTGACCGTAGAACATATCTTCAAGATCTGTAGACGCGCGACGTGGTTTAGCATCGAAGTTAAGACCACCAGTTTCGAAACCACCGTCTTTCAGAACGACAAGCATCATTTCAACGGCATCATAGATATTTGTTGGGAACTGGTCAGTGTCCCAACCATTCTGAAAGTTACCACGGTTGGCATCGATAGAACCAAGAAGGCCTGCATCTGCAGCAACTTGTAGTTCGTGTGCAGCTGTGTGAAGTGCTAGAGTCGCGTGGTTTGGCTCCATGTTGATTTTAACGAAGTCAATGTCGTGCTCTTTAAGGAAAGCAATAACAGTAGCTGTATCGAAGTCGTACTGGTGAGTGCTTGGCTCCATTGGCTTAGGCTCGATTAGGAATTGGCCTTTGAAACCAATTTCGTCAGCGTAAGCTTTAGCCAGTTTAAGAAGATCAGCGAAGTGTTTAAGCTCACGCTTCATGTCTGTGTTGAAAAGGATATCGTAACCTTCACGACCACCCCAGAATACATAGTTCTCACCACCAAGAGCGTGAGTCGCGTCAAGAGCATTCTTGATCTGAGCTGCAGCGTAGCAGAAAACGTCGAAGTCAGGGTTTGTACCGCCGCCGTTCATGAAGCGCGGATGACTGAATAGGTTAGCGGTACCCCAAAGAAGCTTCATACCCGTTTCATCTTGCTTTTTCTTAGCATATGAAACGACTTCTCTTAGGTTTGACTCAGACTCTTCAACAGTTGCACCTTCAGGAGCTATGTCACGGTCGTGGAAGCACCAGAAAGGGACACCAAGTTTTGTAAAGAATTCGAAAGCAGCATCCATAGTGTCGAATGCTTGAGTCATTGGGTCATCGCTTGAAAGCCAAGGGCGAACAGCAGTACCCGGACCGAATGGGTCGTGACCAAGACCACGGAATGTGTGCCAATAACAAACTGCATAGCGCAAGTGCTCTTTCATTGTCTTGCCGTTGATGACGCGGTTCTCGTCGTAGTATTTGAAAGCCAGTGGGTTTTTAGACTTTGGGCCTTCGTACTTGATCTTGTCAATATTTGGGAAGAAGCGATCCATTTTTATCTCCATGTTAAACTATATGTTATAATTTATGTTATAATAATGGGAAAGTCAAACATATTTTGGATTTTCATATGATTTTTTTTATGAATTAAGGGAGAGCCTTTCTGCGCCTGAACTGCCATTCTGCACAAAGTAATAGTGTGATAAGTAGATACGTAAAAATGTTATCCCATAATTCTTTATCACTTGTGACTTGAGAAACAGTTCTTAATTGGGCGTTTTTGATGAGTGAGTTGAGTAATTCTGGTAGTTCTTCGAGAGTGAGATTCTGGCCATTAGTAGCTTTGGCTATATTGGCCATAAGTTTTTTATCTGTCAGGATTCGATCAAATTCTACACGTGGTTCAGTAATATGAACTTTTACTTCATTACTTATAATTTGATGACCTTCCCAAGACGAATATGCTGAAAACGTATATAAGCCGCCAGTATTCAGGCTTATTTGGTGGTTATAGAAATCTTTATTATAAGGCATGAGGACTTCATGCTTCTGTTGGTCTGGCGTTTGGTTTTTTAGTAATACCTTTGCTTTTTTGATGGGCAGGCTTTGGGCATCAATAAAATCTGCTTTGAGTGAAAAAGGAGTCGTTACCTGAACTCTAGTCTTCGAAGTAAACAAGGAAAGATTAGCAGAAAGGATGTTTTCCCGAGAAGTAAGATAATAGATTATTCTTAGCCAGAGTGTTCTACAGGCAATCTTACTCTTCTCATGATTGACCAACTGCCAAAAGGCATTGGTATTCAGCCATGCACTACGGTTTTGTTTATGAGTAGATGTTAATAATAGCGGGGTCTCATCGAGCCTGAGTAGACATTGGGCACTTTGAGTAACTTGTGCAGTATTGCTTACGCCATCGAGTGAAGGCCATTGCTTTAAATTTTGCTCTTCTAAAAAGGCAGTGATGAAGTGTGAAGAACCTTGTTGAGTCAAAGATACATGCTTCGGTTCTGAAATGAGCTTGGCTGTTGACTGACTCGTATAAAGGTAGTCCAATAGCAGTTTTTTTTGTTGGAATTTGCTATTGATAGAAGCTCCACTGAATAAGATGCCAAGATTGCGACTGTTCATGCTCTGTTGACACTTTTCTATAAATGACGTGGGAATTATATTTAAGTCAGGGTTTTGAAAAATCACCAGATCATATTCTTCGATATTTAAATCATTTAGATATTTTTTACCTTCTTCAGAACGTAGGTAAAATGGATTGGGAACATCTGTATCGATATCATCAAAGCTGGAAAGGACTCGATTGAGAAATTTGAACTCTGGAGATGGAGCCGTTGTAACTACTAATAATTGCAAAGAGCCCTTCGTAACCTGCAGGTAGTTATCGAAATGATTGTTTAATGGAGTGATTTCCTTTTCATTCGTAACTAAGTGAGCAGTGATTTTATGGTAGCCGGCAGACAGAGAATTTGTTTTAAGGGAAAGTTCTTGTTCAAAAGACTGTTCGGTTTCAGAAGGGATGATTTGATGTGATTGAACGAGCTCTCCATCAATTAAAATTTGTAATTTAGCTGTTTTACCTTTGAAGCCTTTGAGAGCAAAAGAAACCTTTAAGTTAAGGTCATTTTTTTGCCTAATCGTTTGGGGACAGTCAAATTGTGTGATCCTGCCATCGACAATTTCTCCCTGATAGCTTTCTTGCCCAAGTGTGATGCTATAGACTGGGATGTTTTTTTTATTTAGAGTAGCAATTGCTTTATTTATTGAAGTGCCGCTGTTACTCAAACCATCGCTGAATAGAAGAATACCTTTAACTTTACGAATCTGTGGATCAACTGCAGTTTTCTTTAATGCGCTGCCAATAGCAGTTAGTTTAGGGGATATATCTTGTGTCGTAGATTGATTGAGATCAGATGCGAAAGCATGCTTCTTTACATCGTATACTTTCTGGAGCTTTTCAAAGAGAGGTACGTTTCTCTTGAAGTTTTGTTCTATGGCCTGTGAGCGGCTTTGGCCATTTGGCATATCTTTAATTGTCATTGAGTCAGAATTATCTGTCACTATGTAGAGTCTGTCTTTTTGAGTCAGGTAATCGACAGATTTCATACTGGGTCTGAGTGCCAGTAAAAATAAACAGAAAAGACTCAAAAGACGCAGGTATAAAAGAGAGGTTGTATTTGTATGAGTTATTTTGCGGTAGGCGGTAACACTTATAGTTGCAGCTAGAAGAGCAAGGGCAACAATAAAAGGTAGAGGGAATACAGGATTTATACTAAGCATAACAGTGTCTCCTGTTTGCCAGATGGGTTTCCAGCATGAAGAGGCAAAAACTTAAGAGTATCAGTAATTGAAGAGGAGTATCTTTCGAGATAAAACTCACTTCGTGGGTTTTGACATCTGTTGACCTTATATTCTCCCCAAACTCCTGAATTACTTCTTGATTAGGAAAGAAAGAGTAGTTCGGAGCTCTTCTAAGATTGCAAGAGAAACCAGGTAGAATATCAGACGTGCAAGTGTAATGACCAGCTATAGGAGTTGAGGAATAACTCGAAGTTAATAGTTTGCCATTTTGGGTAAAACTGTTTTGCGGGATTTGGTCGACCGTGCCTCCAGGAGAAGAGACTTTAAATAATTTTGCTTCTGCGGGAGTGGCCCAAAGTTCAATCTCTTTATCACAGAAGAAGTTTTTCTGGAGTTGAGCTTTTGGAGAACAGTAGTTTATGAATTGGTGCCACAAGACTGCAAAAGTGTTTGAGCTTAAAAGATTAGTAAATTCTGTGCCTGGGCATAAACCAAAGAAATAAACTCTACCCTCGTGTAACATGCTTTGAGCGAGAGCAGTGTGTCCATCGGAATATTTAAGCAGACTTTTGTAGTCGTTGGAGTTTTCGGTACTGTGTAATGTAAAATTCTGCTTTGTTTGAAGAGATGTTAATTTTCCTTTTAGTGATGAGCTGAGAAAATTATGCTGGTTTTCGGTATCTGCAATTACTTGTAGATTCTTCCGGTAAAGGACCAGGTTAGTTTGGAAGAAGGGGAAGAAAGACTGATTGATAACTTCTGGATTACTGTGTTCATCCGGAGCAAAAATAATATGGCCGCCATTGTCTAAAAATTGATTTAGTAGTTGCCATTGTGAATCACTGAGGGCCATATATCCTGTCAGTATTATGATTCCCGTTGAATTCAGAGAAGTATCATTAAATTCAAGTTTGGTTAACAGTGAAGTGTAGAACCTTTGTTTCCCGTGCCAGCCAGAAGGAGAAAGAGCAGCTTTAAGATAGAGGGCGGATTTGTTTCCCGAATGAATAATGACGATGTTATCGGGAGGGCTGATTTTTAGCGTTAGATAGTAGATGTTGTCTGCCACGATACCATCTTCGGAATGGATCTCGATTTTACAACGGTATGTGCCTGCTTTTGCAAAACTATGGTTAAGTTTTAAATTGGCGCTGTTGCTTTCTTCCAGGATGACTTGCTCATTGATTTCCTGATTATCAATAGTCAGAGAGACTGTAGTCCCTTTTAGAAGTCTGTCGCCCATAACCGATATGGAGAAATAAAAACTTCTGTTTGCATGAATTTTGGTGATGTTCTGGCCAGAGGCGTCCTGTGTAAAAACTTCATTTATAAAAATATTACCTTTACGCTGTGATATGGGGATGACAGTTATTTTGTGCCTGTTGTTTTCAGGGAGTTGATAGTTTTCGTTCCAAGCCCCTTTGTTAAGGTCTGAAATTATAAAAATTTTACCTTTGACTTTCTGTGTATTAAGTAGAGTTATTGCCTGTTGTATTTTTGAATGAATGTCGATGTAATTATTCGAAATAGGTAATGTTGTTATTTTGTTTTTGGCATAGTCTTTAATATTTGTGAATGGACTCGGGGCATCATTGTCAGAGATGCTTATGTAAGCACCATGTGGCAATTCGTTAATGATCTTCAAAGCGGTATTTTTGATCTTGTTGAATTGTGTGCCCTCTGAGTTTGTATGACTGGTGTAGAAGGAGTTATCGATTATTAATACAGTATAAATATCAGAGTTTTGTTGGTGCTTTGGTTCTGCAAAGAAGGGTTTAGCTATAAGGAAAGAGAGCGTCAGTAGTATGAGTATGCGTATGGCGAGTAAGAGGAGGCTGTTGACTTTTCTCTTACCGGCGGATTTCTCTACAGCTTTTAGAATAAATTTAACTGTCGGGATGCTGACAGGCTTTGGCTTCTCTTTATTAAGCAAGTGGATGATCACTGGGAGGAGGCCGGCAATGGATGTCCACAGTAAAATACTGTTAGAAAATTCCATAAGACTCCCTTGGTAGTTTGCTCAAACTCAAAGATAAATAATAGTACCAATAATTGCGTTTGCGATGAAATACGCCGGGTAAAGGTTAAAATACTCACTTGCATATTCTATAAGGTTGTTTAATGAACATTTTCCTAAATGAGTTAAGCCATAAATTTGAAGGGCAGAATCTCTTTAGTAAGCTTAGTTTTACTTTTGAGGAAGGCACTTTTTATTTTCTTAAGGGCGGTTCCGGTTGCGGGAAATCAACCTTACTCAAGATGATTGTAAATCTATTGAAGCCGGACAGCGGTGAAATCAAGTTTTCTCTGGATATGGATATTCTAACGCGACGGAGACAGGTTCAACTTTTGCCTCAATTGCCGGTTATTATTTCTGGTTCAGTTAAGCAGAATTTACTTTTACCTTTTGAGTTGCCAATGAATAAGGATAAGAGTCCGAGTGATAAGGTTTTAAAGGAACTTATTGATCGCTTTTTCCCAGAAGGTGTTTCTTTAGATAAAGATGCCGAATCTCTTTCCCATGGTCAAAAACAGCGTTTGGCGGTTGGGCGTGTTTTATTATTAGATCCGCAAGTTTTGCTTTGTGATGAGCCGACGTCTGCTCTTGATTCAGCATCGAGAAAAATTGTTGATGCCGAGATTAATGAATTTTTCAAAAGTCAGCCAGATAAAATGGTCGTGTATATAAGTCACCATGATGATAGCTTTGTTGAGAATGAGAGTTCTGTGACTCTACAGTTAAGTTCAAGTGGAATGGAGGTAAATGGATGAATGCACCTCCTGAAATAAGTACATTGCAAATGTTTGCTTTTACCGGTTTTATTTTGGCATCGTCGATTGCATCGATACTCCTAAAATTGGGACTTGTGAAAGATTTGTGGGTCGGTTCAGTAAGGACATTCTGTCAATTGTTTCTGATGGGTTTTGTTCTCAAATTTATATTTTCGAACTCAAACTTCTTTTTCATTGTTGGCTTATTTTTATGGATGGTCTTTTGGGCCGCAAGAATCATAAATAATCGGATAAAGGAAAAGCCTTTTGATCTACAATGGACGATATTTCTATGCATGGCGGTTACATACATATTAGTTTCATCGGTAACTACAGGCGGAATCTTGTTGTCTGATCCCTGGTATAAGCCTGAGCTGTTTATTCCTCTAGCTGGAATGGTTGTTGGGAATTCGATGAATGCCATAGCTCTTTCGCTTGATCGACTGTTTGCAGAGTTGCGGAATAAGCGTGATTATGTCGAGCAGCTTTTACTTTTTGGTGCCACTTCTCAGCAGGCCGTTCAAAGTGCGTTGAAGGAAGCTGTTTGTACCGGGATGATTCCATCCATTAATTCAATGATGTCAGTTGGTTTGGTTTTCATTCCAGGGATGATGTCGGGACAAATTCTTGGTGGCCAGGATCCGGTATTCGCCTGTAACTACCAAATTTTGATTATGGTGATGATATCGGCGTCAACAGCTTTAGGCTGTAGTTTGGTTACATGGTCAGTCGCTAAGAAATGTTTTTCTGAAGATCACCGACTAACTATCTAAGTCAGTCGTTTATGTTTATGAAGTCGAGCAGTCTGATTCGATCGGGGTTAGCACCACCGATAGATGAAAAGTCTCTATTGCCGGAGCTGATCATGTTTTCAATGAAGATCCATGATTGTTTCGATATAAGTTTTACATTTTGAATGTGGCCATCCATGAAAGAAAGTTTTAAGACTTGTCATGCCAGCCTCCCTTCCAGTCAGCGTTAGGTCTGATGAAACCATTTTGGACATTGCCGGCTTCATCAATGAATCTCATAACGTTATTATGATTTGTACTTATCAAACTTAATTTCTCAACACTGCAAGTTAGACCATCATTGAGATAACTATTTAACCCATATGATTTAACGGCAAAGTTGGTTTCTAGAGACGGTGGGACGGGTCAGACGGACACTTATAAACCTGAGTGTGACCAACGTAACTACAGATCAAAGATGTGCTCATGATATTTGCTTCTGTATTCCCAGTACTAATCACAACTCCATTAAAATTCCTAACAAGCGTACCATCATTGTCATCGACATACATGCCATATCCGTTCTACATCTGCGTTAAGTTGTTTATACAGACGGCAGTGATGCCTTTCTTGCGAGCTTTTTGTAGGGAAGGCATCAGTGTAGACGACAGTCTGCCGATGATCGCTATGATAATCAGAAGTTCCATTAAAGTAAATTTTTTCATTTGACGTCCCTCAAAATAGTCTTGCACTTAACCTGCTGGTTTGCAGGGAGTAAAAATAAATTTTTGGTAAATTACTTTAGATTGTCTTTGGCGTCCTGTTGGAGTTTGTTTAAATACTCCTGCCACTCTATGGGGAGAAGGTATTTTTTTTGACTGTTGCACTCTTTGCAGCAAGGGACACAGTTGCCTTTGGTTGTTTTGCCACCACGAATAATCGGTACAACATGATCAAGTGTTAGTTCTTTGGGGTGAATTTTTGCTTTACAGTAGTTGCATTGACCTTTGCCGCACTGGTTCTTCCACCATTGAGATTTACGCATCTCGCGGGCTTTCTCTTTTTCTTTTTTGACGTGTTTTTCATCTGCTGGTGAGAAGAAGTTACTGAAGTCCATAATGCCAATTAGTTTGTTTTAGAAGTCTTTCATAGTTACTGTATAATGTGAAATATTCCTAAAAAAGTCATTTTGTATAGCACGTTTTTAAAATTCATGACAAAAAAGGGTAAAGTGTGGATTTAGTGAATGCTGAATTCGAGTAACAAGTGCAATGCCTCAGTTAATCGTCAATCCATAGAATTTTGGGTCAAGTAAGACTCAGATGTACTCTGTATTAGCGATTAAAACCTTCTCGATTGAAGTTTGCCCCATCGATATACTTAACGACTTCATCTGGCGACATCTGACCAATTTTGGTGTAGAAATAATCGTGTCTGCCATATTGGCGCTTATGGCTAATAGATGCATCAGGATTGGCCAATGCCAAGGACAAAACTGAATCCCAGATTTGCTCTGCCGATAAACGTTTTAGACGCGGACCATGAAAGGCGTATTTTTGTCCTTGCTCCAAGCCTGTTCTGGAAGTTTCCCTTTGGTAAGTTTGAGAATTAAAAATGATTTTCTGGAATCTTTTTAAATCAAAATTCACAGCAAACATGATTTTGGGAAGCTCTGCAGTGAGGAAAGAGTTCACGCCTCGTGACTTTGACGATATGTCTGTCAAGTTACCAACAAATGGGGCTCCCATCAGTTTTACCCACATGCGATTGGCTATAGACTTAGCAAAGAGTAGGTTTTCTTTTGAAGTTATCCAGTTTGCAAAAGCCTGTCGCGAATTTATGTCTGGAGCATTAATTCGCGAGCTAGTGAACTTTAGCTCCACTTTTAGACCATAAGGGACTTCAGCTTTGATTGCCTGCTGAGGTTTGGCATCATCGTAATTATAATCGTGTGGAAGACGGATTACAGCAATACCGTTGTGGAGACATGTGCATGTTTAACACTTAGAAAGGCTCTGTACATCTGAGATTTTACAAAGTCACCTTTGAAGCTGTCGCGATCTTTAGCATACATTCTTCCAATTGGATTTCGATTGTTGATGTTTAGGACTGTTTGAATGCCTGATGTAAATGCAGCCAGTTTATAGAAGTTGAGTCCATTTGCTGTATGGATGGTCATGGCATTGGGCACATTCCATACTTGTCCCCAAGAATATTTTCATGGTATTTGACAGGTTGTCCAGCAGCATGCCGGCATCTCGCATGTAGTAGCACGGTAGTGCCATTCCCAGGTTTAAATACTTCTCCCTTGGCGGTCAGCATTTCGTGCATGAATTGATTGTAAGGTTTGTTTGTTCTGAGCGATTCCTTAATGTAGGCGATGTAATTTTCAGGGGAAGTCAAGCCGCCTTCTACTGACCTTGGCCGAAGAATATCTGCCCAATAATTGAAGTTGTGACTGACATAGGCCTCACTGTTTAATAATTGATCGATGATTTGTGAACGGCGGGTTGCCGGTGACATTTTGATGAATTTTGTATATTCATAGTAGGTCGGGATTCTGCCGATAGTGTCCAGGTAGATACGTCTTAGGAAGACTTTGTCTATACTGTTTTTGTTTGGTCGTAGTTTTAGCTTTTTAACAACATATAAGACGATCTTATCTATTTTTGTACTATAGCTTTTATCAATTAAACTATTTTTATCCTGTGCAGAGAGACTCAGCATGAGAGATAAAAACAGCGACACCACGCACTTACACATAAAAGATTCTCCAATAAATATTTCTCCGTAAAGACCTTTTTACACATATTAAAGGTCTCTGTTTTACAGGTTTATTGTTGCGAAAATTATGAACGTGTTACTGCTTTTGTTAAAAAATATTATTTCTTGTGGTTTTTCAGGTAATTGTTCCTGACATCCAGCGCCGCTACTCGGTAAGCCTCGGCGAGTGTAGGGAAGTTCATGACGTTTTCGATGTAGGTGTCCAATGGAAGATTACCGAGTATTGCCATTTGGGCGACATGGATCAATTCTGTTGAGCCCTCACCGATAATATGAACACCTAGGATGGTCTGGCCATCTTCTGCACAGATGATTTTCAATAAGCCATCAGTAATTCCTGAAATTTGACCTCTGGCAACTTCATCGAAATTAGCGTAGCCAACGACAATGTTGTCACCATGTTTTTCTCGAGCTTCGGATTCTGGTAGTCCGATACATGAAATTTCTGGAATGGTGTAGATACCCATGGGGACATTTTCAAAAGGTGTTCCCATATTCAGGTCAAGTGCATGGCAAATTGCACGCCTACCTTGCTCCATGGAGGTGGATGCAAGGGCTGGGAAGCCAATGACATCTCCTACAGCATAAATATGTGGAATGTTGGTTTGATAATTTTCATTAACCAAAATCAGATTTCTTGGGCTTAGTTCAACACCAACTTTTTTAGGGTTAAGGATTTCGACATTTGCCAAGCGGCCAAGAGCGACAAAAAGTTTTTGACTGCGTATCTCTTCGCTACTTTCAAGTTTTGTGACAACTTCACTTATGCCATCCCATTCTACAGAAGCAATTTTTTTACTTCCCATGTAAGTGCCGTTTTTACTTTCGAAACTCTCAATGAACTTATCAGTCAGTTGAGGATCGAGAAAACGCAGGGGTCGGTCTGCTGTATCGATTATGGTGACTTTAACGCCAAGCTCGGAGAATATCGTAGCGTATTCACAGGCAATGACTCGACCACCAAGTACGGTTAAGGATGTTGGTAGATAGATCATTGAAAGTATAGAATCACTGTCGAGTATGTGTTCGTGATCCGTAGGGATTTCTTCGGGATCTCTTGGACGCGAACCAGTGGCAATGATTATATGCTGACCACTGATTGTCGTTTCATTGCCTTTTATGTCTTTAATGCAGATTGTATGGTCATCGACAAAAGTTCCTTTACCGCGAAATGAATCTATGCCATCGAGTTGAGCAGTCATGTATTTAACATGGCCTTTTCGAACTTGAACCTTGCGGTTCATGAGGCTTTCTACTTGAACATTTTCTTTTAAAGAGAATTGGAAGCCATCAGCACTTTTGGTGAATCTTGAAAGGTTTGATGCGGTTTCTCTTAGAGTTTTACTGGGGATTGTTCCCTGGTGGACGCAGGCTCCGCCAATTTCGCGTTCTTTTTCGATAATGGCCACTTTTTTGCCAGCACTCTTAGCGTGAATTGCGGCATTGTGACCACCCGGGCCACTACCAATGATAATAAAGTCGTAATCGTATTTCATGATTTAGCCCATGGAGCTGATAAGTTCGAGTATTTTTTCTTTCTTATTCAGAACTTCTTCAAGGTCTTCCAGGTACATATTGAGAAGGTCAATGATGTCATGTTCGCTTAACTCTTCTTCAGAAAGAGCATTGACGTCTGTTAGGTCATCTGCGCATAAGTGCGCGAGGACGACGGTGTAGACTTCATCTTCAAAGTTGTCACAATCTTGAAAGTGATCAAAAAATTCAACGGTCTGGATAACTTGCTCAGGTAAATCCCACTCTTTGGCCATGCGTAGGCTCATAGCTTTATGTTCTTCTTCAAGAATTTGTAAAGTTTCTTCTAGAGTAAATTCAACTTTTTCTTTTCGACAAATTTGGTGCAGGCTTTTCAGGACAATGGGTTTACCAATTGTGTGCAGAAGACCACAGAGGTAGGCGCTTTCAACATTTCGCCTTCTGCTTCTGGCGATTTCTTTGGCATAAGCACTTGAGGCCAATGAGTGTTTCCATAAGTAATGAACGGCCTTTTCCTGTCCGGGAACATTAAATAAGCTATTTTGAACTGATACAGCCAGAGCAATTTCCCTCAGTCGATTGATACCTAATCTGGCTATCGCTTGTTGTAGCGAGACTATTTTTATATTACCGGCATAGGTGGCGGAATTAGTTATTTTTAATATATTGCCAGCAAGAGACTGATCTCTATGGATTAGGTTGGAAAGTTGAGAGGCATCGCAATCTTCATTTGAAGTCATCGCAATCACTTTTTGAGCGACTTCTGGAAGCATTGGCAATTCTATTGAGCCCGAAGTCAGCTCCTCACGCAGCTGCCCAATAATATTTTCGTACATTTGACACTCCAATTTTCATTGTAGAAGAAAATTTCGCAGGAATGGTGCCGGATTTGTATGTTTAATGTTTTAAATAAAAATGAGGAGCATCTTCAGCTATTATAGAAGTGCATTTGATGATGTCTGTCCGGGAGATAGTACGAATCTTTATGAAGCCGCGTAAGCTGACATTGAGCATTTGTTCAGCAGAAGAAGGCTCCATTTTTTGCTTTTGAAGGTAGTCTTTCATGAGTTGGATTGTGCTGGCTTTTAATAGACGGTTGTCGATTTCTGCAACAAAGTGGTTATCTATTTCCACAAGGAGCTTGCTGGACTCTGCTTTTAGTTGAGTGATATTGCCTTTGATCTGGATGCTTTTCATGTGGTATTTTGCTTTGGCTTTGATTGTAGATTGCTTGATGTCTGGTACAAGCTTACTGCCCAGTTTAAACAGTTCAGGTCTGCCATTTTTGCCACGCACACCTTCTCGTATAACAATCTGGCTACTGTCCTGCAAGAAGGTTAATGCTAGCGTGTGCTCGATATATTTGAGAATTTCGTAGATTGTAGCCTCGTTAAATGACACAGTTATACTTCTAACATCAAGTTCTTCACCAATGTATTTTTTAACTCCATGGACTATGGCCTCTTCTTGAACTGGTATAGCATTTGTCTGAATTTGAATTGAAGTTTTGAAGGGATGGAGGAGTTTGTTGAGCTCATTGATTGTATAGAGTAAATTTCTGGGATTGTGAGTGAGCTTATGCACAGTGACGCTTTTGGCGATCTCAAAAGGCTTTTTACCGACAAGTTTGCGGATGAGCTCATGGTCTACTGTAGAGCCAAGCATGGCTGTTTTTTCTGAAGTTTCTGGAGAGTAATCAGGGAAGTATTTTTTAAATGTGTCAAAGTAGTTTTCTTCGTCACTTATATGAGCAGTAGGTGAATTTGGATCGAGAACTTTAGCTATGTATGCCATGTGTTTAATTCTGCCGCCAGGAAGATCCGTGTTATTTTGCACAATCTTATTTATAAATTTTGAAAAATTACGGCCTTTATCAGGCAGTCTTTGATATAGTCTGACTTCTTCTTGAGAGTTAATAATAGAAATGAATTTTTGAGCTTCCTGGTTGCTTTCGTCTAATTCCAGACAGAATGTCAGTAAAGTCACAGCTTTAAGCTTTTGGCCTTCATCATGAAATTGTTTCGCTAGAATCAAGGAGCCTTCTTTTAAGTATTCAAGGGGCTCTTGAGCATGTAGTGAGGGGATGAATAAAAGACTTAGTAGAATGATTTTTTTTATGATATAGCTCATGGTTGAAGCTCCATCGACACCCTTTTAAGCATTTTTCTATAACGTTGATCGGAAATGGATTTTGCGAGTTGGCTATAGGCTTTGCCTTTTGATATGATCATCGCAGCAAGCAAGCTTTGAGGAGAATCCTTGAAGATTTGGGGCGTGTATATAATGGCTTGTTTGACTAGGGCTTCCAAGGCAGCTTGGGAGGCTGGCTCATCTAAATAATATCTATTTAATACCATACCGTATGGTGTGATGGTTGAGAAAGTGATAAAATCTTTATCGAGTTTACGAATTTTAAGATCTTTAAATCTTTCATCTTTGAGGGCTTCTTTTCCCAAGAAGCGCATATGCGCTCTTGTCTTAAGCGTTTCTATGAGTTCTAGTTTTGCACCTTGAAGATTTGTGGTGACAAATCTAAATAAAGGTAGCTCTGTATCTTGTTTATGTTGCTCTATAGCAGTTAGGGTTTTTTCTGAATAGACTTGCCATTTATGAGTGTTTTGAGAGAGTTCAATCAAGTATTTGTTTAACGTAAAGCCAGCTGCCTGGAAGTTTTTATTTTGTAGGTCAGTGCTTGAGGATGTATGGGCTGTACTGGATTTGCTTTTATCGAGAACTTTTTGAAAGTTGTTAATAGTCTTCTCTAGATTAGTTGGTGAATCTAGACTGGATACCTCTGAGATATTTTTTGCAGAAAGCTGGTGGCTCCATATTCTGACTTCGTCGATTGTGCCACTAAAATATTTAAAGCCAATAACAAATGGACCGGAGCAGGCAAAGTCCTTGGTTAAAGTTGATGAAAGCTGTAGATCCTGGTTTATGCCACTTATGAAAATTTTTGGAGTCATGTTGGAGTATTGAACCGTTACATGACTCCACTTATCGACTTCAATGACGTTGGAGGAAAGGGCATTCATAATATCATCTGTTTTGTCGCCATACAGGGAGAGTTGAACTTTGCCATTATTGAGAGAGACTAGGTAACCTTTTTTAAGTTGCCCATCACCTACCTCACATTTACCTAATATCGGAAATGTCAGTTTTTGAGGCTTTAGCCAAAAGCTAATAGTGAAGGAACCAGATTTGGAAAAGCGTGTTTCAGGTAGATCTCCATAATTAAAGGAGTCGCCTTCAAGTTTTACAGCTTGCTTGATTTTTCCTTCGGTATATTTTGGAGAGCCTTTAATCGATATATTTGCTAAGGGTGTGAAGTTGGCAAAGCTTTGGGCTGTGTTTTGAAATGGAATGTGCAAGTTTAGCTGATCTGTAAAGCTTTTATCTAATTCTTGAGCTAAGTCTTGTGGATTGTATTTTGCTCTATTTATAAAGCTTGGATCATTCGCTTTGAGTTTAGTTTGAAACTCAGCAAGTCGCCTGCTTACTTCTTTTAAATTAGTATTGAATATACCAGACGGTTGGGAGTTGAGTAGATTGGATAATTCAGTTTTCGCCTCTTCGGGAGCTTTGCTACCAAGTCGAGTAATAAAATCTTCCAATTTAAGAATTTTATCGTCGACGCTGTCATTTAGCATAGTCGCTTGAAGTTTTTCGTACTCGGTCAGTGAATTGTCTTTGGTTAGAGTGAGGGCAAAGAACCCTGCAATTGTCAGGATAATTACTAAAAATGTTAAGAGTGAGGTTTTGCTTTTCGCTTTCTTACTATGCAGATGATCGTTCGACTTATGATAGTGAAGAACTTTTTTCTTCTTTTTACTTTCTTTGACATGAGCAGTCTCAAGAGCATGCGTCATAGCTTTTTTGGCATCTTCCCATGTTGGGAAACGGTCATCTGGAGATTTAGCCAGAAGTTTATCTATGAGTTGTGAAATGCTGGCAGGAATCGAAGAATCAAATTCAGTGAGAGGAATATGCTGGTTATTGACCTGCATGTGGATCACATTTCGGTAATCATCATCCTGAAATGGCGGGGCACCGGTAATCATATGGTAGAGCGTTGCTCCTACTGAGTACATGTCCGCTCTGGGGTCTCCGACTACCCACTGTCCTTGAATCATTTCGGGAGCTGCATAGAGAGGAGTTAACATAATGTCGTCACTCTCGCCCTGGATTTCACCACCCATTCTGGCCAGACCCAAATCTGCAAGTTTGGGCTTTTTACCTTTGGTCAGCATAATATTAGCTGGCTTTATATCACCATGAGTCAATTTTCTGAGAGATGAACCATAGTCCAGACCATCTGCTATATTAATCATTAACTCTATTGCAGCTTCAGCAGTGTATGGGCCTTCATTTTTGAGGCGGTCATCTATGTCTCCACCTTCAATAAGCTCCATGGCAAAGTAGTAGATACCATCATTAGATTGGCCAACATCAAAGGCCTGGACGATATTTTGGTGTGTAAATGCGGCAGCGGCTTGAGCTTCACGAAAAAATGATCTAACGAAATCTTGATCAGCTGCAACTCTTTGGAATAAGACTTTTAGGGCAACAGGTCGATTCAAGTTGATTTGAATAGCCCGGTAAATAATACCCATATTTCCATGGCCAAGCTGAGTTTCTATGCGAAAGCCTCCAAGTTCTTTGCCTGGGGGGAGTAACTCATTATGATCAATCATGGATTGTAAAACGTCTCAAAAATAATTTCATTAATTGTACTGATATATCAATTTTGCGCATATAAGGTAAGATTCAATTGGTACAATTAAGACTTATTGAAAATATTAACACAATTAGCAATTCTAACAATATTATATACCTATGAACATTGCAATAACAGCACCAGCAGGACCTGTAAATCTATCAAAATTAAAAACAGGCGTTAAGAGGTTAAAAAGCCTTGGTTATGGGGATATATCCATAGGCGAAAGTTGTTACAGTGAGCACCGTTGGAATTCTGCACCTGCAGAAATTCGAGCTGCAGAACTTGAGGACTTTTGGTTTGACCCTGAGATTGATCTTGTTTTTGCAGCTCGAGGAGGCTTTGGGTGTATTCATCTGCTCGATCTAATCAATTGGCAAAAAATGCAACAGCATGAGAAAGTTCTTTGTGGGCACTCTGATGTAACGATATTACATATGGCTTTCATGAAGTATGGAATTTCACGCTCTGTTTCTGGAATTATGCCGGCAGTCGAATTTGCAAGTGAAGATTTAGATTATTTTAGCTTAGTCTCTCTTCAGAGTTGTCTAAGCACAAATGCAGCAATTAATCTTAAGGGTGAAGTAGTTAGGCAGGGCTTGGTACAGGGGCGTATTTTACCTGTGACTTTATCTGTTTTTTGCAGTCTTTTGGGTAGTTCTTATATGCCTGCTTTAAAAGAAGTAGTTCTATGTTTAGAAGATATAAATGAGTCGCCTTACAGGCTGGATGCCTATCTGTCTCAATTGAAAATATCTGGAGTCCTTGCTGAAGTTGGTGGTCTTATTTGGGGTGACTTTAGTAATTGTGGAACAGAAGAGGAATTAAATTTTCTGATTGAAAAGTATTCTCAATATGTTGATGGCCCGATAATCAAAAATGTTGAATTTGGGCATTGTTTACCCAGAATGAGTTTTCCTGCTGGTAATGAGATAATTTTTAAGGTTAATCAGGGCTCAACTATTGAAAGTCTTGTTTCATAGTGTTGAATAAATCAATCGAACTAGTATTTTGGCAAAAAGTGCCATAAACGTTACTAATGAAATTTTACTGAGGATTATTGTATGGAAGAAGCAGTTAACGGTCAGGAAGAGATGAATTCAATACTTGAAAGGTTAAAAGCTTCTGAGCGCTTTGATGATGCTATGTGGGAACTGGAAGGTGAACTTCTAGACGCCTTTAGTGCTGAGCGCTTTACGATTTACCAGAAAGATGCCAATGACTCTGAAATTGTCAGTTGGTACAGAACTTCCAATGACTCAGTGCAGGAAGTCCGCGTTCCGATTAGTCCAGCTTCTATTGCTGGTTATTGTGCCATGTCCCAGCAAGCTTTTGTTGTCGATGATGCTTATGATACAGATTATCTCGAATCTTTGAATCAGGAACTACAATTCGATCACAGTTATGATGGCGCGTCAGGTTATCTGACTGAAGCCATGGTTGTGGTGCCAATTGTTCACCATGAAAAGCTCTATGGCGTACTACAGGTCATTAATAATGTTGAAGGCGGTCCATTTGAAGATGATACTTATTACAAAGCTGTTCAATTAGCGGAAGTTATCTCTGAAAGTTTCCGTTATGAACTGCGTACATCATCTGGGCCCTACGATCTTATCGTCCAGAGTGGAAGAATCAATTTGGAGCAATTAGATTTAGCTGAAGATAAAGCTGCCAGTGAGAAAGTTCCTTTAAGTCATGCCCTTCGTACAATGTTTGATCTTACAGCTGAAGAAATTGGCGAATGTCTTTCCACTTATTATCAGGTGCCTTTCCACTCACATGATGAAAACTTGATTCTTGATGAAGAATTAATGGGCAACCTGAATATTAGTTTCTTAGCCAGTAATCACTGGGTTCCTTTATCAAATACTGGTGATAGAGCGACAATCTTAATTTCAGATCCGAACAATCACGAACTGGTTATGGAAATTCAAAACATCGTCAAGGCGATGAATTATGAATTTCATGTAGGTCTTGGTGAAGATATTCTTCGTTACCTTGGTCTCGATCCATCGGGTGCTCAGGTTAAGAGTTTGTCGATTGCCGATATTGATAACCTTCTCGAAGATGGTGGAGATACCAATGAACTTACAGAAGAAGCAGGTGAAGCCCTTTCCGAAGATCTTGATTCAGACGAAGAATCAAAGATTATCCAGTTGGTAAACAAAATCATTATCCGTGCCGTTCAGGAAGGTTCTTCAGATATTCACATTGAGCCAATGAAAGGTAAAACACCTGGTGAAGTTCGAATGAGGGTTGACGGTGTTTGTCGTAAGGTTTTCGATATTCCTGCTAGTCTTATGAGACCTGTTGTCGCTCGTATCAAAGTTTTGTCTAATCTGGATATTGCTGAAAGACGTAAACCTCAGGACGGAAAGATGGCCGTTCGTTTAAAAGGTAAGCCACTAGAGCTTCGTGTAGCTACGCTTCCTGTTGTAAATGGCGAAAGTGCCGTTTTGCGTATTCTTGCCGGTGGTGGTGCACTTCCATTTGAAAAGCTGATGTTTTCTGAGAGAAATGCTGAAGCAATACATAATATGATTGCTCACCCGCACGGAATCGTTCTTGTGGTGGGACCAACAGGTTCTGGTAAAACAACGACTCTTCACGCAATTCTAGCGGTACTGAATACAGAAGAAAGAAAGATTTTGACAGCAGAGGATCCGGTGGAGATTACTCAAAATGGTCTTCAGCAGGTACAGGTTCTACCTAAAGCTGGTCTGACATTTGCCGCGGCATTGAGATCATTCTTACGATGTGACCCGGACGTAATCCTAATTGGTGAGATGCGAGATGAGGAAACGGCCGGTTCCGGTATAGAGGCTTCACTGACAGGTCACTTGGTATTCTCAACACTGCATACGAACTCCGCTCCTGAGACAATTATTCGTCTTCTGGACATCGGTCTAGACCCGATGAACTTTGCAGATGCCTTAGTTGGTATTGTGGCTCAGCGTCTTATTCGTACTCTTTGTAAGTGTAAGCAGCCATATAGACCAGATCAGGAAGAAATCGACAAACTAGTTCATTTTTATGGAGAAGAGTATATTGATGAATTGAATTTGAATTTCGATGAGCTTGAACTTTACAAACCAAATGGTTGTGATAAGTGTGGTCACACAGGATATAAAGGTCGAATGGGTATTCATGAAGCCCTGGACGGTACAGCCGCTATGAAAAAGCTTGTAGCTAAAGCTGCTACAGTACCAGAAATCAGAGATCAGGCAGTTAAAGATGGTATGCGTACTCTTCAGCAAGATGGTATTGCTAAAATCTTTATGGGCCACACAGACCTTGTACAAGTTAGAAAAGTTGCCTTCTAGGTTTAAAACTTTAGTTAGTTAATTTTAAAGGCAGCCCTTGGCTGCCTTTTTTGTTTTATGGTGAAAAGAACAATGAGTAAATGCGTTATTTTGATAAGTGGAGGGATGGATTCCGTAACCCTTCTTCACTACGCAATAAACACTTTAAAAGTGGACGAGGTCTATGCTCTGTCGTTTAATTATGGTCAGAAGCATTCGAGAGAGTTAGAAGAAGCAAGTTGGAACTGCGAAAAATTTCCTGAGGTTAAAGAGCATAGAGTACTGGATCTTGGCTTTATGAAGGAGATTCTTAAAAACTCATCTTCACTGGTCGGCGATGCAATTGAAGTCCCGGAACTTGAGAGCATCGCAGAGAAAGACCTTGATCAGCCAATAACATACGTTCCAAATAGAAATATGATGCTCCTTTCATTGGCGGCATCTTATGCAGAGAGTTGTGGCTGTCGACAGGTCTTTTATGGAGCCCAGGCTCAAGATGAGTATGGTTATTGGGACTGTACTGAAGCATTTTTGGACAATATAAACAACGTTCTTTCGTTGAACCGACGAGATAGTGTTACCATCAAAGCTCCTTTTGTTCATAAGAGTAAAGCAGACGTTGTGACTATAGGAATTGTAAATGGCGTTGATTTTAGTCGTACATGGACCTGTTACCGTGGCGGTGAGAAACCATGTAAAGTTTGTCCAAGTTGTGTTGAGAGAGAGCTTGCATTCAGCAAAGCGGGGCAGAAAGATCCTTTGATTAGATAAAATGTGAATATATAGTAAAAGCAGAGTTGACAGCATGTAAATGCGAATTAATGTTTAGCACATTTTTGATGTGGTAGCTATAGCTCAGTCGGTAGAGCGCCGGATTGTGATTCCGGTTGTCGCCGGTTCAAATCCGGTTAGCTACCCCACTTTTTTATGTAACTAAATACTCCATGAAATATCAACTAAGTGTTTAAAGTGGCAGAGTTGATTCTGGTCTTGCTGTTAGCAGTTTAAATTTGTAAAATTGTGCTCAAAGTGACAAATATGCTAATACAGACTTGTTTATCTATTTAAACTTTTTATATTATCTATTATACACAGATTCGAATTTTGGAAAATATTAAATAATGTCTAAAGAAATATTAACAACAAATGAAGCGGCAGATTTGTTGGGGATTGCTCGTACCAGTTTGATTAACTGGGTCGAAAGAGGAGAATTGACTCCTGCGACAACTCCAGGTGGGCACAGAAGATTCCGCCGCTCAGATCTTATAGAATTTGCAGAAAAGCGCGGCTTTGATATCAACGTAAATACTGAGAAGAA
This sequence comes from Lentisphaerales bacterium, assembly GCA_022446985.1. Taxonomy (GTDB): domain Bacteria; phylum Verrucomicrobiota; class Lentisphaeria; order Lentisphaerales; family Lentisphaeraceae; genus JAKVBD01. The sequence continues at coordinate 24,389 of JAKVBD010000002.1, read as the reverse complement.
AGCCAAGGATGGTGCTGAATCTGACCGAGCAAAAGTTTTAATCGTAGATGACGATGAGAATTTCCGTCAGTTTGCTCAAGATTGTTTGAGTATTGCTGGTGACTTTGAAGTTAAAGAGTCAACAAATGGTATAGATGCAGCTCTTATCGTTGGTAGTTGGCATCCATCCATTGTTCTTCTTGATTTAAGAATGCCTAAAATGAACGGTTTTGAGTTTTGCCGCCAAATGCGTGGTAATGCAGACTTCAAGGATGTTAAAATTATCATCATGACTGCCTATGCAGACGAAGAGACTAAGCAAGAGATTGAAGAGATCCAAGCAGACGATCTCATCAGTAAGCCAATTGGTATTAAAGCTTTTGTCGAAAAGCTTCGCCAGGTACTTTCTTAAGTTTCTCTGTAATTTCATTAAAAGGCCGACTCGAAAGAGTCGGCCTTTTTTATTAATTCATTGCCTTTTGAATTTTCATAATAGCCTGAAGTATTTCAGGAGACTTGCTTAATTCACGGCTAAGAGTCATGACTTTCGTTGAGGCTTTGACAATTCTATCTTTATACTTTTCTGTAAGCCTTTTGCGTTCTTGCTTACTGAGCTGATTCATTCCTGATTCCTGAGCTTTCTTTTTTATTTCTAAAGCTTTAGGAACGAGTTGCTCTATTCTTACTGCAGCAGCCTGCATATTTTTACTGCTTTTGGCCGCTTCTAGAATACTCGCAAGTTTTTCAGTTAAGTTCAAAGCATTTACAAAAAAAGCTTCCTTGTGGTTAACTGGCTTTTCTGCCAGAAGCAAGGCTGGTACCAGCATTAAAAGTAGAATGAACCTTCTCATTTAAGAAAATACTATGGTTCGGTTATTGAAGACAATGATGCGATCCTCGATGTGAGCCTTTACAGCTTCTGCAAGAACGCGAGACTCAATGCTTCTACCAAGTTGTATTAGATCCTCAACGCAGTAAGAGTGGTCAACGCGGGCAGTTTCCTGTTCAATAAGCGGGCCCATATCAAGCTCAGCTGTAGCATAGTGACTGCTGGCACCAATGAGTTTAACACCTTTTTCATAAGCTTGATGATATGGCTTAGCACCTTTGAAGGCTGGAAGGAATCCGTGATGAACATTGATGACTTTATCCGGATAGCAATCAAGCAGAGTAGGGGTAAGAATCTGCATGTATCTAGCCATAGCAATGAAGTCTACCTGATGGCTTTGGAAAAGCTCGATAGCTTTTTTATCTGCTTCTTCGCGATTGTCCTTATCTCGAGGGATATAGAAGTAAGGAACCCCAAAGTGTTCAGCAACATTTTCCAAATCAAGGTGGTTACTGACAATCAAAGCAATCTCAGTATTGAGTTCGCCGTATTTGTGTCTAAGAAGAAGATCGTATAAACAGTGGTCGTACTTTGAAACCATAATTGCCATGCGCTTCTGTTTATCCGAGAAAGTGAGAGACCAGGTCATATCGTACTTACTGGCAATTTCTGACATTTTTTCACTAAGTTCTTTGCGAGTACAATTTAAAGAAGAAATATCAAACTTAGTAAACATAAAGAACTGGTTTCCAAGTTCTTCTCTGTGTTGCTGAGAGTCAAGGATATTTCCCTCGACTTCATTTATAAAAGTCGTTACATCAGCGACTATGCCGCGTTTATCTAAACAATTCAGTGTTAAAACTGCGTACATTGTTCAATCCATATAAATTTAAGAAAAATAATACCCAAGTTTAGAGGTGATTGTAAATGCGTCAAACTCTTTAGCAGTAACTCTTTGAAAATCAGTAAACTTTTCTGAATGTAAGGTTTACTCTTGAGTGCAGCTTCGACTTTTCTTTTGGAACTTGATGCTCATAGATATGCTGCAAACTACCTATCATGATGAGTAGAGAATTATGAGGAAGGTTCAGGATGAGTTTATCCGAGTGGTTATTCTTGTTGCGAATGTGAAATTTCCTTTCTTCACCGAGACTTATGGAAAAAATAGTAGGGTTTTTACCGAGTTCGGGTTCATCATCTGAGTGCCATGATACAGAGTCCTTACCATCTCTATAAAGATTGGCTAAGCATGAGTTGAAGTTTTCACCAAATTGCTCAAAAAGTTTTTCTTTGATTCGCCGTAAAGTGTTAGTCCATTGATTTGTTTGGAGTTTAATTCCTGAATATTGATAGTTGTGGTCAGCGTCAGCATACCATGCATTTAAACGTGGGATTGGCATAGTTTTACCATGAATGGTAATAAGGTCTTGGTGCCAGTTTAGCTCCCTTATAAAACGCTCAAAATAGGACTTAGCGTCATTACTATCCAAAAAGCCTCTGATAAGTACAAGTTTCCCTTCTTTGAGGAGGTGAGTCTCTTCTGAGTTTTTAAATAGATCATCTTGGAACATGATAGGCCGAAAAAAGTCTGTTTTGTTCTTGTTTTAAATAATTGCTGCAGTCTCTTTTATTTAAAAATATTACGACTTTTCTAAAAATTAAGGATTCGAGAATGAAAATGACCAATTTTAAGAAGGCTCTAGCATGTAGCCTGTTTGGTGCATCACTGACTTTATCAGCTCAGGACGCTGCAAAAGCAGAAGCCACAGTTAAAGCCGTTGCAGCTCCAAGTCTAGAAGATGCTGTGAAAACTGTGAGTACTTTTTATGGCTATCAAATCGGTGGTCAATTTTCTTCTCAGAAAGAATACGTTGACATCGATGTGGTTCTTAAGGCTGTCCAAGATGCAGTTAAGGGCGGTAAAAACCCAATTGATCAGATGGCTATGAAAGCAGCTTTTGAGGTCATTCAGAATGAACAAAAAGCAAAAAACCGAAAAGAACTTCAAAGCTTTTTGGAAGCAAAAAACCTGACTAAGACTGAGTCTGGCCTTGAGTACAAAGTCATCAAAGAAGGTACCGGCGACAAGCCAAAAGCTACTGATAAAGTGACAGTACACTATACAGGTTACTTGACAGATGGTTCAAAGTTTGACAGTTCTGTAGATCGTGGCCAGCCGGCAACATTTGGTCTTAATCAGGTTATTAAAGGTTGGACTGAAGGAGTTCAGCTAATGACTATTGGTTCAAAATACAGATTTAAAATCCCAGGTGCGTTGGCTTATGGCGAGCGCGGTGCTCCACCAAGAATCCCACCAAACGCAACTTTGGTTTTCGATATTGAATTGATTTCTATCCAGAAATAACAGTTCGCTTTAGTTTAAGCCCGCTTTTGCGGGCTTTTTTATATTCAGGCCATGCAGATAGTGAAGTTTTACAGGAAATGAGCTAAAAATTCAGTCAAAATTTAGAATTATCCTAAATTATTGGATAAATGTTTCTTGAACTTACTGTAGCGGGTATAGAGTAAGGCAGGGTTAAACCCTGCGTACGTAAAACACAAAAGGATTATACAATGAACGTTGATCAACACCTTAAAGTTGCCCAGTGGCACATGGAACAAGCTAGATTACACGCAACAAATGGCGACCACAAATGTGGCTGCCCTGTTAACGATGTTTACCAGAAATGTATCGACGAGATCGAAGCTGGTAACGTAAAAGAAGAAACTACTTGCGACGTTAAGTAATTCTTTTTTAGCGAAATTTTTAAACGTCAGTGATTTTATTCATTGGCGTTTTTTTGTGTCTGCATTCTATATTTCTTACAGGCCTAAACAATTCCTTCATATATCCGTTTTTCTTGTTTACGTTTTATCGTAAATTATCTTTCTTTAATTTTCTCTTTAGCTTTAGTATAATTTGCCAAACTGGCAGAGGTTCTCTTAAGCTCCTATGAAAATCACTCAATTTATCTTTATAAGTACTCTTATGTTGATGTGTTGTCTGACGTCAGCAGAAGACCTCAATCAAAAGATAAGTGATATTCAGGTTCGGTTAACCAAACTACCTAAAGCATCCTTGCACGAATCAGGGGCGCCCATGGGCTTTAAAAGTGAGTGGTTACACTACGATAAAGCAAAACGTTACCTGACAATTGATCTTGGTGAGGCTTTTGCCGTAGATCAAATTGTTATAGTTCCTGCTCTTGAACCGGCACCGGATGGCAACAAAGCTCATTGCTTTCCCAAAAAATTAAAAGTCTCAGTCTCTCAAAATGACGACTCCCACTTTAAGGAGATCAAAGAAATCATTCGCGATGAGTCAAATATTGACAGCTCTTTGCCTATTCTAATCGACTTGGATGAAGAACAAGTGCGTTACCTCAAAATAGATTTACTTGAATTATTAGTTCAACACTACTACGCACTTGGTGAAGTCTTTGTTTTCAGTAATGGACGAAATGTAGCGCTGAATAAAAGCATATCCACAGATTGTGAAAAAAACAAAGAGGGGCCTGAGTGCCTGGTTGACGGGCTATCGTCTTTAGGGATGCCTATCTTAACTCACAGAGCTCAAGAGTCTCAGTCTTTGTGGATTGGAAGTTTACTGACTCAGCAAAAATCATTAAGCTTTGATTTTGTTTTTAAAAATGAAAGACGTTTAGATGAAATTCGCCTTTACAGTTCCTGGTTACCAAATCACAGTCGGCCGGATAATTTACCTGGTAAGATTAGATTTTACTCTTTTAACAAAAAGTTGAATTCCTGGGAAAAGTTTTATGAAAAAAAGCGCAGCTCTGTAATCACTATTGGAGATAATCCTTTAGCAATTCAATTCCCAGAGGTCAGATCTCAAAAGTTCCGGGTTGAATTTTTGGCAGTTTATAACCAGAAGAATGATTGCAATATGTCGGAAATTGAGCTGGTAGATTGGCACAAGAGTATCACTCAAGATGCTATGGTATCGAGCTCAATAAAGAAAATTAAAAGTATAAATTTAGATCGTATTTCTGCTATGCATGATGGCAAATTACGCTATGGCGAAATTATTCCCCTGCAAGATTGGTTGAATGGCATAGTTAAGCGCAATCAATTGGAGGTAGAACTGGCACTCTTGAATAAACGCAAATATAAAAGCGAAGCCTATTTTCTATCCCTATACAAAAGCATTGCCTATATCATCTCTGCATTATTATTGATAGCTCTTGGAGTTATTGTCAAAAGTCGTTACGACAGTCATTTGCATCAACAAAAGTTGCGCCGTGAAATTGCCAGCGATTTACATGATGAAATTGGCAGTAACCTAGCCTGTATAAATCTTATAGGAGAGTACCTCAATCAGGATGATATTGACCCTGAGGAACTCAAGGAAAATGCCCGTGAAATTATGGATATTACAAATGAGACCTCAGCGTTTATGCACGACATAGTCTGGATGCTGGATCCAAATAGGAAAGGTCCAGAAGAGTTCAAAAAACACTTAGCTGAAATTACTGAAAGGCTCTTAAGGAATATTGAATTTAATATACAATTTAAAAATTTTGAACATATTGAGAGTTGGCCCATAGATCTCATTCGAAATTTTATTCTCTTTTATAAAGAATCCCTGAATAATTTACAAAAATACAGTAAAGCTACTTCAACATATATTTGTATGGGCTTTGACAGCAAAATATTTTTTATGGATATCGAAGACAATGGTTCAGTGCCGTTAAAAAAAGCGGCGCCTTCACTTTACTCAAGAGCCGATAAACTCGGCTGGGATTTTCAAATCGGTCATTCTGACGACAATGTTAATAAGCTCAAGCTAAAAATCAGGAGTCAAAAGAAGAATGGATGACACCATAAATTTTTGGATCATAGAAGATAATGAAAAGTACCGAAAGTTACTTAAACGCAATCTTGAGCGTGAAGCCAATTTAGTTTGTGATGACCACTTTGGAGAGTGTGAAAGTGCCATTTATCTATTAGAGGCTGGTGGCGGAGAAAAACCGGATATTTTACTTTTGGATCTTGGGCTTCCAGGTATTGGTGGTTTAGATGCTATTAAGAAGATAAAAGCGGCTTCAACAGAAACTCACATTTTGATTTTAACAGTATTTGATGATCGACCGAAAGTTATAAAAGCCCTAAATGCAGGTGCTTCAGGTTACCTATTAAAGCGGTCTCCTTCTAAAGAAATTGCCAAAGCTATGGAAGATGCGATAAAGGGAGGCTCACCTTTAAACCCAGATGTTGCAAAGCATCTGGTTGCTTCATTGAATAAACAACAACCGGTAGTTCTGAACGTTGAATTATCTACCAAAGAACTGAGTATTTTGGAATTGATCGCAGATGGCTACGCTCAAAAAGAGGTGGCAGAAAAGCTCGAAATACCGAAGCACACAGTTGACTTTAATTGCCGGAAAATCTGTAAGAAGCTCGAAGTTAATAATATAACGGCAGCAGTAAGTAAGGCGATTAAGTCCGGTTTGTTGCGTTAATAATTCCCCTATAATTACGGTATATCGTAAAAATTCCATGACGCTTCCTGGTATGTGACGGAGTAATAGTTAGCACAGATAACTAAAAGGTGGTTTATGAAAATTTTTGTACTGGCACTGATCGTTTTATTGACTTCATGTCAATCTCACGGAGTTAAGGCTTTTCCGTCTCTTTTTCTCGATAAGGGTAAGTTGTATTTCAGTGAAGAGTTTAACGGAGATAAACTTCCAAAAGTTTTTGAAGCGAGATCAGGAAGTACGACCAGTACAAAGAATAGCATTTTAACTGTCGTTAATAACGATAAAAAGAATGGTGCCAGACCGGTTATTCATTGCAATAAGATTCCTCAAGAATCTGTTTGTAATATGCGCATTAAAATGACTGGTGGTAGTTACACTCCTAAAAATCCATGGCTGGATGTCGGCGGCGGTCATCGCAATCACTTTAGATTCAAAGAGGATATGGTTCTCTTTAGTTCTGAAGATAAGCCTTTAGAAAAAAGAAAAATTAATAATAAGCGGCATGGGAATATGCTGCCTTTGAATGAATGGCTGAATGTAACAATCGAAATTAAAAAAGGCAAAATAGGCCTGTCAATTAATGGTAAAACAGAAGTCTATGAGGGGGCAAATATAGAAACTGGTGATCGCCTAAAAATCGCGATGAAAGCTATTCCAAAAGGAAAACTTCTAATAGACCTTATTCGCATTTGGGAAATTAGTGAATAATACACTTTTTTCTTTTTTAGAAAATTACTTTATGAGGTAGGTGAGTAAGAAGACTGCGGTTTATACTTTCTATGAACCGCAGTTTTTTCTAATCATCAATTCTAATGATTTTGCCGGACTTTTTGGCTTTGTCCTTAGCCGAACCAAATCGTTTTTGATTATTGTCATCGACTTTAACAACGGCATCTAGATTCCTCTCCAAGAGGCATTGGTAAATCGCGGTATGCTCCTTCTTTTTACCTTCTCTAACATGCTGAGGATAAGACTTGGCTTTCATAGTTCGCATATAATTGTCATAGCATGCAGCAATATCCCGAATAAATGTCTGTGAGCTTTGGTTCAAAGGAAATTGTTTTCAATGCCATATTCATCTGGCTCTATGATCAATATAGAACCATTATTGTTTACTCTTAAGTTTTTAATGACATCTCGGTATTTGTTGATATTTGACTCAAGATCAATATGGAATTTACCTTGTATAGACTCATCCCAGACTACTGGTGCTAATACTCCTTGCACGGCAGTCGCTTGATTGTCACTCCTTGCAAAAACCAGGATTAAACGTTGTTCTGCTGAGGCTGTTGCCAAACCCATTTTAAGGTATTTGAAATCCGGTATAAGTGCTTTGGAAGTATCAGCTTTAGCAGGGTACTTTTTCGCATACGCGCTCAAATTTCTTAAGTCACTTTCATCAATACCACGACCCGAGCTGGTTAGTTTCTTTTTCCCATCCGGAGCAAAAATGACCCCTGCAGAATTTGCGAGTCTGCCATTCGGTAATTTTCGAACTGGTTTTTGATTTTCTTCACTCTCGTATGTCTCGATACGTACACAGACGAAATCTCGGGAGTCTTCGATAACTTTTTTATCAACAAGAGCACGGCTTGCAAAATTGGTATACCCCGGTCAAAATACTCCAGGAACACCACCACATTGAGAAGTATCTGCCATAAAGAGAATTGGGCGCTTGCTGCGTTTAGCTTCCTTCAGAGCAAGTTGCCAATCATGCCGGCTCTGGTAGGGACTTATGCATCTGGCATGCCACCACCTTTCGAACTTTTGCCTCCATGTTTTTTGGAGAGTAGTTCGCTTGTGAAGCTAAGAACTAATAAACAGGTGATTACTTTTGTGAACATAAAACCTCCTCTCATCTTAAATAAATTTTTATTAATTCTTATTCTAAACAATGTAGGTCATTACTGAATATTGTATGAGAATTTTATTTTTATTGGAAAGTATATTCAGAACTTTTTGGACCTTTACGATATATCGTAATTTTTACTCCTCGTTAAATTTACCAAGCAGGTGTTCAGTGAAGTGTAATAATTCACACAACACACACTTGAGGCCGGCCTGAGAAATCGAGCCGGCCTTTTTTTACTTCATTTTAGCTGTGATATTTACGGCCAACTATGAATGGGTTTACGGAATATCGTAAAGATTACCTCTGGTTGGGGCCTGGACCTTTGAGTATTTTTCTTAAAAATTGGAAAACCGGGTCTCAGAAAATGATATCAACCAGACGTACTTTTTTAACAGCTCTTGCATCTTCACTTGCTTTACCAACCATGGCTTCTTTGGGGAACAATTCGAAATCTCCTCTAAGATTAATTTGTATCGGAACAGATTTGGGAATGCATCCTGACAGCTTTATCCCCAAATCGACGGCAAGCAGCTTTGAACTTTCTCCACTTCTTAAGCCGTTGAAAAAGCACAAAGAAGATTTGTCGTTTATCAATGGATTCAACCACGTAGGTATGAAAGGTTCACATGGCGGTGCGCATGCCTGGTTAAGCGGTGTTACAAAGGATAAAGCTAGCAGCTTTCAGGAAGGGAATATTACTGTCGATCAAAAGCTGGTAGAAGAGCTTGGCTATAAAACGAGATATCCATCTCTGGAAATTGGTGTTGGTGGGCAAATGTCCTGGACTAGAAATGCAGTGCCTCTTCCGACCATCGACAGCCCTAAACTGATTTTCCAGAAAATGTTTTTGAAAGATGATCTAAACGCTAAAAAGCAACATAAGAAGCTCCTTGCTGAAAACCGTTCTATTCTGGATGAACATTTGGAAAGCTTTCGCAAACTCAAACCAAAATTAGATAAAACAGACAGCGAACATTTTGAACAGTACCATACATCAGTAAGAGAGTTGGAGAAGAAGATCGTTCAACAGCAAAGATGGTTTGATGTTCCAAAGCCTAAAACGAGATATAAGCTGCCTTCGGTATCTAAGGCTATCAATGAACTTATGCCGGTGCTTTACGACTTAATTCACCTGGCGGTTCAGACAGACTCAAGCAGGTTCATAACTTTCAGCCTTGGGCAAACGATCAGAATCAACGAATTGCCTGGTATCACAAAAGGTTACCATGATTTATCTCACCATGGTAAGAATCCGGAAAAGTTAAAGCAGTTACTGTCTATTGAAAATTTTTTCATGGAAGAGTTGGCGGCATTTGTTGAGAAGATGAAGCAAACGAAGCAGACAGATGGCCAAAGCCTGTTCTCCTCGACCCAAATTATTTTTGGCAGTGGTCTTGGAAATGCCTCTTCACATTCCTCCAAGAACCTACCTCAAGTTGTAATGGGGGGCAACATTCTAGGAGGAAAGTTTATTCAGGCCAAAGGACAAAGACCACTTTGTAATCTTTACACAACGCTTCTTCAAAGCCATGGCCTGGAAATAGATAAGTTTGGTACCAGCGATGGTAATATAAATGAACTTGTCGAAGGGTAATTGGATGAAAGTTTTTTTTATTATCTTCGCAATTAACTTTTCTTTGATCGCCGCAGAGCCCTCTTTCAATATCCAAAAATTTGTTGAGCGTTATTGCACTGATTGTCATGATGAAGACATTCAAAAAGGTGATAGGCGATTTGATGACTTAAATCCAGATATAGCTGATTTGGACATAGCTGAGCGTTGGCAGGAAGTACTCGATGTTTTAAACCTTGGAGAGATGCCCCCGAAAAAGAAAAAGCAGCCTTCAAATGAGGAGCTTCTTGGTGCAGTGGACTGGTTGACTCAAGAACTGGCAAAAGCTGAGCAGAAGTTTAACGGCCATGCATCTACAGTAACGATGCGTAAGATGACCCAATATGAATATGACCAAACAACGCACAGCATTTTTAAGTTCGAATCAAAACGATTTTCTCCAGCCAGGCATTTGCCCAAAGATGAGATAAATCACGGTTTTAAAAACATCGGAGAAGCTCAGATAAACTCCCCGATTTACATGAACAGTGCTCTTAAAGCAGCTAATGATATTGTCATCCATGCTTTAGCACAAGGAGGCGAAAAACCTAAAGTTCGCACTGTTAAGATGCCACCAAAGTCTTTCCGTACCAAAAATGGCCGAACCAGTATAAGAATGGAAAAAGAAAGGGACTGTGTGTCGCTTTTTAATTGTTCTCCAAAACTTTCGAAAGCCATGTCAAAATATTTGAAAGAAGGCGTTCATGCCGATGGCTACTATGACTTCATAATCGATGTTGAAGCACATGGCCGGATTCATAAGTTTCCGAGATGGGTTTATTCTCCGATGCGTATGGAAGATAAATTTGTTCTGCAGATTGGCGCAGAAGTATATGAAGACACTAGTGATGGTAATTGTCAGGATGCCGGAGAAACCTTAAAGTTAATTGAATTAGAGGATAATCAACGACAGACATTTAAGCTGAGAATATGGCTGAATAAGGGAGAATCACCATCGATGCTCTTTTTAAATGGTCCTCCTGCAAACTCAAATTTTAACGCGGCAGCTTTACTGGGCAAGTATTACCCTGAACTTCTGCCTGACAGCTACAAAAAATTGTCCCGCCGTGACAGAAAAAGAAGCGGAATAGTGGAGACTGACGCTTACCAAGGTCCAAGAATACGTATCTGGGATGCAAAATTGAGAGGACCTTTTTATCCACAGTGGCCTATGCCGGTATACAAGGAATTCTTTGGTAGTGCTAATCTAAACTCCACACTTTCAAAAGCCGCTGAAAAAATCTTGCGCCGTCCACTACGTAAAGGTGAATTGGATGCCTTGGTCAGTAGGACTGCTGCTCTCCATAAGAAGTCTGGAGATATGAATAAAGCCTTGGCAAACACTTATCGTTATCTGTTAACTCATCCAGAATTTTTGTACATGGTGGAAGCGAAGTCAAATAATAAAACTTTAGGCGTCAGACAGTATGCTAATCGCTTGAGTTACTTTCTGAAAGGAGAACCTGCAGACGAACATTTACTTCAAGAACTTAAAAGAGGCAGTGAAATCTCTACTTTAGTGGATCTGCAATTATCGAAAGACAATGCAGAGTATCTTGGAAGCCACTTTGCAGATCAGTGGCTACAACTTCATAGACTTGGAATGATGCCCCCGGACAAAAAGTTTAAATTGTATCATCGCAATTACCTTGAATCTAAAATGAAAAAAGAAAGTCAGTTATTACTGACTGAAGCTTTTGAAAAAAACTTGACATTAACGGAAGTTATAGCCGGAAACTCGACCTGGGTTGATCGATCGTTGGCCATCCATTATGGCATAAGTACAAAAGGACTTAAAGAAGGTGTTTTTACTAAAGTAACTCTACCAGAATATTCTCCAAGAAGAGGGATTATCGGTCATGGCAGCATTTTAACTTTGACTTCAAATGGCGTTGAAACTTCACCTATTGTTAGAGGCGTTTGGATTTTAGAGAATATTCTGGGGATTGAACCGCCTCCACCCCCACCGGATGTTCCGGCAATAGAACCGGATATACGAGGTGCAACGACTATTAAGGAGCAACTTTCTAAGCATAGAAATGTTGAGACCTGTAATTCATGTCACCAGAAAATCGATCCACTTGGTTTTACCTTGGAAGCCTTTGATCCTGTAGGTGCTTTTCGCAAAAAGTATCCAAATAAAAAACCTATTGATACTTTCGCGGTTTATAGGGATAGTAAGATTAGAAATGCTGATGAACTGGTGAACTTTTTTGAGCAAAATATTGATCAAGTTGCACACTGTGTACTCGAAAAAATGCTCATGTTTGCAACAGGACGATATTTAAATTTTGCAGATAAAGCAGAAGTGCGAAGACTTGAAGTGAAATGGCGAAAAAACAATTACAAAATGCGTGATCTGGTCAAGCTGGTTGCCAGTTCATCTATGCTTGCAAATCATTAGGGCTCAGGTAACTGAATTTACGATAAATCGTAAAACTTAATGTTTATGAAATAGATCGCTTAGTGCTTTATTTAATATAATATAAACAAATGTGTATGCATATGAAAAAATTTACTCTTATTGAAATGTTAGTAGTTATTGCTGTGATTGGTATATTGAGTAGCTTACTTTTGCCATCAATCAAGCAATCAAGGGAAAAAGCTATAGGAGCGTTATGCATATCGAATATGCGTCAGTCCTATATTCAAATGAACATCTTTACCAATCAGAATGATTCTAAAATAATGGTGAAGGAAAACGATCCCGTGAAGGGCTGGGTGGCACCTTTGTATGATAATGGTTATGTGGAAGATCCAAATGAATCGTTTTTCTGTCCCAAAGATGATATCGGTCCAGGGCCCTATAATAATAAATGGATTTATTATCAGCAAACTTATGGCTTTAATGTTTTTGGAATGTTTAAAAATACTGTTTGGGCAGATAGAGACTGGTTGCTGACAGACAGGCCGGGTGGGCCTGGAACTGAGATGAATTGCACTATAAATTTACTTCTTTTACCAGAGCCCTCAGAATTCATTTTGATTGGAGATACAGTCAGTCGTTACCATTTAGAACAAAATAATTCGTACAGAAATCATTTTTCTTTCCGGGACACAAACTGGGGAAAGATCTGGACCGTTCATAATCCTGGAAAAAAGGCAAATGCAGTCTATGGAGACGGTCATGTTTCTGCTACGACAGTTGCTGATTGGCGGAGTAATGTTGGGAATATTTATTTTGATTTTCAGTAGAAACCTATTTATGGGGTTACGGCCCGAATTTTAGCCAATTTTTTATTGTTAATATCCCGTTTTAAATTCTGTTTTCGTAAATAGCGTAAACTAAATGTTTATTTAAGGATCTTTTATGAAAAAATTTATAATTCTTATAGTGACGGCAGTATTAGTGGTTGGCCTTCAGGCTGAGAAAAGGCCGAATATTCTCTTTATTGCTATAGATGACATGAATGACTGGACTGGATTTCTTGGGGGACATCCTCAAGCAATGACACCAAATATGGATAAGTTGGCAAATGAAGGAATGAACTTTACAAATGCGCACTGTTCTGCCCCAGGGTGTTCACCAAGTCGTAATGCTCTTCTCTATGGCATAGAACCATTTAATTCTGGGCTTTATCCTTTTTATAATCACAAAGATGTACACATTGGCCTGCGTAAGAAATACACAACTCTGCCAAAGTTTTTTAAGGATAATGGTTACAATACTTATGGCTCAGGAAAGATTCATCATGGACAAAATGGAACTGATGAAGAGTGGACTGATTATCTTCAACTTAGTGGAGTGAAAAAGGAGTTTAAATCAGGGGAAGGATATCAAATTGGTAATTCTTCTAAGATGTCTTTTCGCCCAACAACTAATGCTCTGAAAGATCATCAGGACTATAAAGTTGCCAGTTATGGCATAGATATTTTGAATAAGGAGCACGGTAAACCATTTTTCCTCGCTGTTGGAATCGTAAAGCCGCATTTGGCATTTGATGCTCCAAAGCAATTCTTTGACGCCTTGCCGGAAAGAATTGAACCTCCAGAGATTTTAGCAAATGATGTTGATGATTTAACTGGAGAAGCAGGCCGTTTGAGTAACCCAAGAGACGATAAGCAGTTTAAAAAAGATAAGGCCTGGGAAAGAGTGCGAAAGTCTTATCTTGCTTGTATCGCCTGGGCAGATTATAACATTGGACGTGTTGTGGATGAACTCAAGAAAAGTAAATATGCGGATAATACGATCATCGTTCTTTGGTCAGACCATGGTTACCACATGGGCGAAAAACAGGAGTTCCGGAAATTTACCCTTTGGGAGGAGTCCACAAGAGTACCATTCATTATCCGCGATCTGAGAAATAAAAATGCCGCTCAAGGTCGTAAGTGTACGCAGGCAATTTCTCTGATAAACGTCTATAAAACTTTAGCAGATATGTCTGGCTTAAAAGTACCAGAATACGTCGATGGCCGCAGTCTGGTACCACAGCTCAAAGATCCTGAGGAGCCAGTGGAGCTGCCTGCATATATAAGTTGGGGAAAAGGAAATTACTCAGTGCGAACAGAGTTCTGGCGTTACAATCATTACTTCGATGGTTCAGAAGAGCTTTACGATCATGCCAAAGATCAGCATGAGTGGCACAATCTTGCTTCTAACCCTGAGTACAATTCTCAAAAGGCAAAAATGAAAGCTATGCTACCCCAAAACGAAGCGCCAACAGTCAGTTTACAAACAGCAACTTTGCTAAGTGGGCAGGATCGAGTGGACGCCAAAAAGCTTAAGAAGAAGTAACGCATTTACCTTAAAGTCTTGTATTTACCGTAATACTCGGCGTATTTCTTTATATACTAGTTAATAAAATCACTTCTCTTCTCTGGGAAATCTATTTTAGAGAGGAGAGTTAAATGTGTGCTATGTAAAGTATGGTGAGGCTATGCAGGAAGACTGGAATACCAGATTAACCTTGATTGAGCGAGCCCAGAATCCAGACGATCAGTCGGCTTGGTGTGACTTTGTCAGTTACTATGAAGCTTTTATAAGAATGGTTCTTCATCAGTCGCAGATATCACTGAATGATATGGATGACATTATTCAGGATATCCTTCTTAGAATATGGAGAGGTTTGCCAAATTATGAATACAAGAAAGAAAAAGCCAAATTTAGAACCTGGTTAAGTGTTTTAATTAAAAATACCATTTTAAATCATCTGTCTAAGTCCAAGAGAAAGGGCAGGGACAAGAGCGTTGAACTTACAGAGGAAGCTTATCTTAAAATATCAGAATCAGATATTGAAGAAGTGATCGCGACTGAGTGGGTCGGGTATCTGACTTCTAAGGCAATGGAGAAGGTTTCAAAATCTTTTTCGGGATATGCCGTGGAAGTTTTTACAAAAAGCCTGGAGGGCATAAGTGCTCGACAAATAGCCCAAGAATTAAAGATGAGTGAAGACAGTGTTTTTGTCCTTCGCAGCCGAGTTAAAAATCGTCTTAAAAAAGAGATTCAGATTCTAAAGAAGGAAATTGAATTTGAGTGATGCCCCGAAGAGTTCCTTGCTTAAAAGTAATTTGAATCAGTTTTATGACGATACAGATGAAGACGACTGGCTTGAGGTATCACAAGCAGAAGAAAAAGAGCAAGTACGCTTTCAGAATTCACAATTGATCGCCTCAGGCGGCATGAAAGACATTTATAAAGTTTACGATTCCAAGACAAATCGTCATATAGCCATGGCAAAGCTGCACCAGAATATTGCTACAGAGTGCACCGAAGATTTTCTACAGGAAGCCTATCTAACTGCTAAACTAGAACACCCGAATATCATTTCTGTGTATGAAATTGGTAAGGATGAAGACTTTAACCCTTACTTTACTATGGAGTTAAAGGTTGGTGATTCCCTACTGACAATTCTTAAGCAAAGAGCATCACGACATAAGCAGTACATACAAGAATACCCTTTAACTAAATTGCTGGATATTTTCCTTAAGGTATGCGATGCCGTCGCATATGCTCACTCTGAAAGTGTAATTCATTTGGATATAAAACCAGATAATATACAGGTCGGTAAGTTTGGTGAAGTGCAACTTTGTGATTGGGGACTTGGTTCACATATAGACAAGCTTTGTGAAAGCGGAGGGAAAATCAAAGGTACTCCCGGTTATATGTCGCCAGAACAAAGTCAGCCTCACAAGGAGAAGAATTGCCAGTCAGATATTTATTCATTAGGCGCTCTTTTATATTCGATCTTAACAGATAAAGCACCCGGTAAAGGTGGTATGGATACGGTTATTCGCGATACCATAAATGGCGAGATACGCTCCCCGATTGATCGTTTTCCTAAAAAAGAAATCCCTGCCAGCCTCGATGCAGTAGTGCGCAAAGCCATGTCGCTTGAATTGAATGAGCGCTACCAAAATGTAGAGGCCTTAAAAGATGAGGTGAATAAGTATTTGACAGGGCACTCGACAACAGCAGAAAATGCCGGATTCCTCAAAGAAGCAAGACTTTTCTACAAGAGGAATAAAGTCGTCTGCTATGTTGTTTTACTCGCCTTAATGATGATCCTCATAGGAACTTCAGCTTTTCTGGTTAAACTTAAAGAAAGTAATAAGGAAACAGCAAAGGCACTGAGTGAATTGACCAGAACTTATTCAGATTTAGAGATTGCCCGTGAAAATGAAAAAAAATCATTCGAACTCTATAAAGTTCAAAATGCTAAACAGATTGAGTTGAGTAAAGAACTACTTCAGAAGTCTTACGATACAGCTCTTGCCAAAACACGAAATCCACTGTTTTATACAATGCCTTTGGAAAGTGGCATGCAGGGACTTGTAGCTTTAAAGAAATATCACGAAGTGACTAAACACAAGGGTGTTTACCGGTTAATTGGAGAAGTGAATTTTATTCATCAGAAATTTTCCGAGGTGGTGAAACTGGATATTCCAGACAGAAAGAGCATGACAGATTTGGCAAAAAAGTATGCCAACGAAAAACTGAATGCCGATGGGGCTTTAAATCGCAAAAGCTTCTTAGCCTTACTTAAGGAAATGAATAATTCACTGAGGAATGGGCTTAGGAAAAGTCTTATGGAACGCATGATTATCTATAACCTAAGACTCAATAAACGGGCTTATGTCAGGCCGGAAGTCTTAGTGGAATTGATTAAATGTTGGAACCCAGAGTGGCGTCGAAATAGGTTTGACTACAATAATGAAAACTTGATTTTGAAAGTGACCGGTCCCAATCTGAAAATTCTTGCAGGCAGTAACAATGAGTCGTCGAAGCTGTCTTTCCTGCGTCTTATCAAGGTGAACCATTTAAATATTGCAAATAGTCAAATAGCCTCCATGAGGCAGATCAATGGAACATCGGCTAAGACTTTAGATATCAGAGGTTCATCCATGAGGTCAGTTCGTGGAATTAATTTAGTGCTGAATATTAATCGTCTTATTGCGAATGAAGATCAGCTGCCTGAAGAGGAATCCAGACACTTGCCGGAATCTATTCAGTTTGATCCAAGATGACTTCCTGAAACTAATTTTTTGAAAGGAGCTGTTAAGGAAAGATCTGCGTTGTGGTTTAAATAATATAAATAATTTAAATAATTTAAATAACTATGAGTAGCTTTATGAAGAAAATACTTTTGTCCTTAAACTTCCTTTTCTCAGCTTGTTTTGCCATGGCTGAGACCAAGCCGAATATTGTCTTTTTTGCAGTCGATGATATGAATGACTGGATCGGTCCTATGGGATCAGAAATGGCGTATACTCCCAATCTTGACCGATTAGCAAAAATGGGGGTGACTTTTCAAAATGGTCATACTGCAGGTATTTACTGTGCACCATCGCGCTCGGCAATTTTTACTGGTCGTTTTGCGACAACGACAGGCTGCTACAGTGAAGAGATTTATTTTTATGATCACCCAGAGTACAAACCTCTTCAGCTAGCCTTTCATGAAGGTGGTTATAACACTTATGGTGCTGGTAAACTATTTCACCATCCTGCAGGTCAGATAGATCAACGTGGTTGGACTGAATTTCTCATTAGAAGCAAAGAACAAAAACAGAATGGTTGGGCTATGGATACCTGGGCACACGGTTCACCATTGCCGGCAGAGTATCCTGCCAGCAAGTTCAATCAGGCGAATAAAAAATGGAAAGGTAAGCCTTTCATGGAAGTCGGTTCTATTCCAAATGACAAGGAAAGTGAAATAGTCGATACCGTACGTACTGACTGGGCCTGTGAGGTTATTAAAAAGAAGCACGATAAACCTTTCTTTCTGGCTTTGGGCTTGTATGCGCCGCACTATCCAAACTATGCACCTCAAAGGTTTTTTGATATGTATCCAATCGAGTCTGTAAAAAGAGGCCCCATTAAGAATGATGACATAAATGATTTACCAGAGAAAATCCGTAAAAAACTTATAGGTCGTAAAAAAGGCATCGAGGATAAACTTCAGGCATTAGGTATTGTTGAATCAAGTGTACAGGGCTACCTGGCCTGTATCTCTTATGCCGATTATAATCTTGGCAAGGTGTTAGATACTCTTGAAGAAACTGGTAAGATGGAAAATACCATCATTGTTTTCTGGAGTGATCATGGTTATGCACTTGGTGAAAAAGGTCACTGGGGAAAACACACTATGTGGCAGAGAACTTCAAATGTTCCTTTCCTGTGGGCCGGTCCAGGTATTGCCAAAAGTAAAAGTACAAATAATACAGCAACACTTCTCGATATGTACCCGACTCTTTTGGACCTTTGTGGTTTAGCTCCAGATAAAGGGCATGAAGGAGAATCTCTAAAACCAGTATTGGAAAAACCGGAAATCAAAACTGAACGAAGCATATTACTTCCTCATGATCACCCAGGTAGCTATGCCATAATCAATGAAAATTTCCGTTATATTTACTACAAAGATGCTGGCGAAGAACTCTACGATGTTCGTAAAGACCAGCATGAATGGATTAACTTGGCAGATAATCCCGAGTATGCTCAAACTAAAGCCAAGATGAAAGCTATGGCTCCCAAGAAGTTTGCACCTCGCGGAACTGCTAAAAAGACACTCAAAATGGTTGTTGAAGGCGACAGTTTTAAGTGGCTGCCTAAAAAGTAATCAAACCTCCATTGAGGTGTATGTATGAGTGCCGCGAATTGATGTTAGTTCGCGGTTATTTATTTATGTTAAAAAATATTCTATTTTTTATTTAGATTCTAAAAAGCTTTCTGTTACCAGATAAAGATAATTTTACAGGAAGTGAAAATATGAAAGGTTTTTCGGTAAAGAAATTTACTCTAGTAAAGTTGTTGGTTGTTACAGCAGTAATTGGTGTTTTGATGACCCTGCTTATCCCTTCATTTAGGGATGCAAGAGTAGTTATTATCACGGCAGTATCTATTAGTAATCTCAAGCAGCTTTATACCGGTTCCATGCTTTATGCCAAATCGAATAGTAATTTCCTTTTTAAACCAAATAATAATCACCATGAAGAGATAGGCAGTGATGCCATCAATTTTAGTCGTATAGTCTATGAAGCTATTCAAGGAAGGGCTTTTGGTAGGACATGAGATGTTCTACAAATGACAAATGGTCCTTATAAAGATGTCATGCATTGCTCGGTTATTCGTCAAAATTGAGACGGCTATGATCATGGCCAACAAGGCGCCAGTGAATATAGCATGAATAAACACTTAAGAGACTATAGAAACATAGCACAGATCACCAAAGGCGTGAAAGAGCCTATATATGCTCCGGCGACAGCCCGAAATTTACTAAAGGCTGTGCCAACTTTTAGGAATGGTAACTATAACCCTACATTAAATGGGCATCTGAATTATGAGTACAAAAATACTAACCCATCTTTCCCCGAAATATTTGTAAGTACTTAATAATCAACGCCTGTATTTTTATTAGGTACTACATTTTGGTTTTCGTTGCTAAATATATTTTATCTCTCAGTGGATTCTTGATACCTAATTTTCGATATATATCCAACACTTCGGGTTCTGGTTTTGAACTGCAATGCTTTTGCCATACTTTTGATTTTGCGTCATTCCATTGAATAACGGTTCGTCTGTGATTGGCGACGATTTTGCGCAGACTTGCAAAGCGCATGGAGCTGTTTTTCATCTTTAACCGATGCTCGATATTATTAAGCATATGAAAGGCCAGAATTGAAATAAAAAGATGAGCTTCGGTCCTTTCAGTCTTGCGGTGAAAAACCGGCCTTGTGCCCAAGTCACTTTTCATCGCACGAAAAGCATTTTCCACTGTCGTCAAAGTAGTGTAAATACGCCAGAATTACAGATTTTTAATCTCATGTATTATGTCGGTGCACCTTATGGAACCACGAGCCTAGTTTTGAATATACGTAATAGGCGGTTGTTGACTTCAACCAATCTATAAAATAAAAAAAGCCGGCTCAAATGAACCGGCTTAAATCTTCAGTGTGGCTTTAGATTATTTCTTTGTTACGAGGTACTCGATCAAGGATGCAAACTCGTGAAGAGTCAGTGTATAAGCCAAGCCAGGAGGCATCTGTGAACTTTGGACGATCTCTTTCTTAGCCAGAAACTCTTTAGTTACGTCCTGGTAAAGACCGGCAATATTCATAAGTGTGTAGTAAGTGTTATCTTCTTCAACGAGGAACCCTAGAGAAGGAGCACCTCTACCTTGCTTTGGAGTTAACATGTAAGTCGGGAAACCCTGAGCAATGGCAGCAGCTGGGTTAAGAACTGACTCAATAAGGAATTCACGAGTAAACTGACTGCCAGCCGTACCCATGAATGGGCCTTTTTGGATACCAGAGTTATTCACTGCGTGACATGTGATACATCCCTGTTTATTAAAGAGTGCTTCACCTAATTTTATGTCGCCTTTGTTCTTCAGAGCATATTCTGCTGCTTGATCCATGCCAGCAGTCATAACTTGAGTTGACTTAGCATGAGCTTCTCTGGCTTTGTGCATCGCCAAAACAGCTTTCGCACCTTTACGGGTTCCTTCGTGATCCCAGTTGACATTCGCTTTAGCACGTGAAATGAATTTTTCATCAGTTAAGTACATATCTGCAATTGCATTGTAGTAACCGGCGTTATGCTCACCAATTTTACCATCGATTAGTTTTTGAGAGCTTATTACTTTCTCACCGATTGGACGGTAAAAAGAGTACATAATCTTCTTCCAAGCCAGAGTCGCAGCACCATCGCTTACTTTATTTGCAGTGTCAGCCAGAACAGCAAGATCTTCCTGATGTTTTACCTGAAATGTCCAGTAGTCGTGAATCGCTGCTTCAACCATGTCGCGGCTTTCAGATTTTGTGCCAAGACCAGGTAGTTCAGTTTGCCATTGAGCAAGAACTTCAATTAGAGCTTTCGCAGAGTCCGCTCTTAAAGCCAGAGATGCTTTAACTTTAGCTTCATCGACTTTCTTCTTTCTGTTCTTCTTCTTACCTGTAAAGGTGATTGCTTTGGGATCCATCCAGTCTTGAAACTCAACAAGTTTCTTCTCTGCTTTTGAACGAACTTTCCAGTCACGACTCTTATCCTGTGCAGCACTCTTAAGCGTTGAGATAAATTGCTTAGTTGGTACAGTGGCTTCTAAAGCAGTGAAAAGAGTATCAACACCTTCCAGTTTTAGTTTTGAAGCATCGATCTGATTCAGAGCGAGAATGTCAAGAACTTTGAGCTGTGAAGCACTGCTGAATTTTGTAAAGTTCTTTTCAATGGCGCTAATGATCGGCTTAGTTTGTGCCCACTCAACAGATTGGTAGTAAGGACCGTGATCAGTTGGGCGAGTTCCCCACCAGGCTTTAAGATCCCATTCACCATCTTCATGACTTAATCGAGCTAAAATATCGAGGATAAGAAGACGACTGTCATCTTTCCATTGATCTGAAGCAAGTTCAGAAATTAAAGCTTTTATAAGTTCTGGGCTGTGAATAGTTTTCAAACCATAAGAAAGAGCTTTCTGAGTTTTAAAGTCACCTTTTTTGAAAGCTTCAAGGTATTGTTTCCAGGCTTGTGTGTGGCTTTGGCCTAGTCCGGATAAAGCACGTGATGCTGTGTGTGGCAGTGCTTTAGTTCCAAGTTTGCCAACACTGTCTTCTTTCCATGAAGCAGAAGCCATCTTGATAAGTGCATCAACAGACTTAGCGCTGTATTTATTGAGTCTTCTCAAGCTTACAGCAGCCTGTAGTCTGACTTTAGGATTGCTGTCACTTAGGTAAGGGATAAATAGATCTGGACTGAGGTTTGAGAGCTGAGTCTTACGGTCTGTAAGAGCTTTCATGGCAAATTCACTCATTACCTTATCAGTAAGAAGTTTCTTACAAACATCGTGGCACTTTTCGCCTTGAGCTTGTTTTAGGGTAAATAGAGCTGCTACACGAATATTTACATGTTGTCCGGCATCTGATGCAACTTTTATTAAAGCTTCAAGCCCCCTAGCTGAGACTCCTTTATTGAGAAGGTATTGCTGTGCTTGTAAGCGTATGGAGGAGCTGTTACCCGTAAGATGCTTGATGAGTGTTGTCTCGTCAGCTATTTTCAGGTTTGGTACAGCTGAAGCATTGTAACCTTTTAGTTTAGCCTTAAAAATGCGACTTACAGGCACGCCTTTGCCGCCAAACTTAAATCTACCACCTTGCCAGTCAGCAAGGTAAAGGTTTGATTGACCATCGACATCGATATCTGTTGCACGAACCAAATCAGTCAGAACTTTTTGCTCAACTTTATAAGTTGCGTCATCTTGAGTCATGTCGAATTTAAAGATCTTACCAGAAGTCCAGTCAGCAGTGTAGAGTTTATCATTGACTCCTTCAGGGAAACCTGGTTCGTCGAGCCATAAACAGCCCATCCCAGAACCACCGCCATAATCAGCAAGTGATTGAAGGTGCTCATCCGGGAAATTCTGATAAAGACGCGGGTAGCCCATATCGGATTCTGGAACCTGGCGATGAATACGCAAGTTCCAGCCTTTTCCGTCATTGGTATTGTCACGTGTAAAAAGTTCAAGGGTAGGGGATATGGCAACGTCAAACTGGTTACGTGTATTGTACACATAGACTTCAAGTTCTGAACCATCAGGTCTAATTCTGGCAACACCGCCACCATGTTGGCGAACCACTGCACCATCAGCGCCCTTGGCATCCATCATGCCGAAGTCACCAACAGAGATGTATAACCAACCATCAATTCCCATACGAGCGCCGTTTGTAGTGTGATCAGCACCACGCGGGTGTTCTATACCACCACCAAAACCATCAGCCAGACGCTTTATTTCGTCAGCTTTGCCATCTCCATCAGTATCTTTATAAGACGTCAGGTAAGGAGGGTGTAGTAGGTAGAAAGTGTCAGCAACGATATGACCACCGCGTGGACTGGAAACGTGCGGAATAAAATCAACAAACTTATCAGCTTTGCCATCGCCATCTGTATCTTTAGCAGTAACAACACTACCAATCCCTTCTATGTGACCAAGACTGCCATTTGGATCTACTGAAACATATACAGTGCCGTCCAGATCAGGAGAAACTGCCGTTACATACTCAACATATGGCGGAGCCGCAAAAAGTGTTGTTTCAAAAACTTTGTCATCCAGCGTTAAATTATTTTCGCTGTGTTTAATATATTTAGGATTTTTAGCCAGGTCGCTCTTGCTTTGAGCCTGCACACATGTAGCTCCTAGAAGTGCGGAAGCAATACCGCTGAAAGCGAGTAAACGCTTAAACATAAATTTTCTCCAAAACTTTTAAGTCATTACTTTGATTTCACTCTAATCAAATGCACCAACACAAACTTTTTATACACAAGGCTAAAAATAACCTGCTCAGCTTCTAAAAATAGGAATTTTTATAGCAATCCTAGTGTTAATAGCCTCAGCTTAATTTGAATATGATTTGTTATACATACTCTCTGAGAAAAGCAGTCTATACAGTAACCCCGATATTTAAGGATTTTTTTAACCTATCAGCTGATGGCTTTATTATAAAACACAGCGCTTTTATTCAAAAAAAATCATTTTCATGTAACGCTGTTTAAATCTTTCTGTTTGTTAACAGTAAGAAAAATTTATGTGTAAGGAAGAAGATGCGAAGATTTCTTTTTGGATGCAGTTTGCTGTCTATTATTGCGATATGTGCTCAACCGCCCGGTCAAACAGTTCAGTCTGACGTTAAAAAGTTTGTAGGCAAGTATTGCTACGATTGTCACAATGCAGATAAGGATAAAGGTGGTGTACGTCTCGATAATTTGGCTGATTTGATTAATAACTGAAGTTTGACAGTTCATTATCGAGCTTAAAAAACTAGTAGGCGCCACCTTATTCAGGCAGAAAAAGTGACCCAATGTGCTATATTGTAATTAGTTACAAATTAATTCCAAATACAGTTCAAAGGATCACTTTCAATGAAGATAGCGTCATCCAATATAAGAATCAATGATATTTTCAAAGATGGCAGTCGATTAGATCGGGCTATCGTTTCGGTTCGCGCAATGCTCTCGCTTTCGAATTTAGTAAAAGCATGTGGAGGAGAAAAGCGTAATGGTCATTCAGTTCATGAACTAATATATCTGAGCCTTTTTTTGATTCCTCTCGGAGGGAGCGGAGGAAGTATTCTAGCTTTTTTTCGTAAGCGTAGTGTTGACCAAAATAAACTCAGTCCAGCTCTTTATCGATT
>JAKVBD010000199.1 GCA_022446985.1 Lentisphaerales bacterium | reverse complement strand
GAATTTATAAAATTCGCGATGTGGTCTTTGTTGAAAATGCACTGGTTTATTGGTGTGAAAAAGCCGAAGCCTGTCAGTATGGCCAAAACCCTACGTAAACATGCCGCTGGAATTGTTGCATTTTAGAAAACTGGAATAACCTCTGTATCGATGGAGAGATTCAATAACAAAATTGGATGGTTGACAAGACAAGCTTATGGATATCGGGATGAAGAATATCTTATCCTAAAAATATTCGATTTACCCAATCTGAAAATAGCAAAGGAATTGTAGCCATTTTACAGCAATGCGCGAAGAGGCAGATTTCTTACATGAGGACATCTTTCTTTCAAAGTTATGGGTAAATTTTTTATTAATTTACTGATAATAATTCTGTTAAGGTTTTCAACACTTCGTTGTTTAAGGAGAAAACTAAGGAGCTTATTAATGCTAAAAATTCTAATATTTGTTGCCTTCACATTGTCATTTCTGGTTAATGCAGAACAAAAACGTCCAAACATCCTAGTGATTCTTTCTGATGATCAAGGGTATGCAGACGTCAGCTTAAACCCTAATCACCCGCCAGAAGTTCATACCCCGAATATAGATGCTCTAGCAAAATCCGGTGTCGTTATGACAAATGGTTATACAACCGGTCATGTTTGCGCTCCGACAAGACTGGGGATGATGACTGGTCGTTATCAGCAACGTTACGGTACTTACTCTGCAGGTGTATGTGGCTCAGGAATTCCACCTGAAAATAAGCTCATCGCCAACTATATGCAGGATCAGGGCTATACCAACGGCGCTTTCGGCAAATGGCACATGGGACTGACCGAAGAACACAATCCGGTTAAAAGAGGTTTTGATGAATTCTTCGGATTTATGGGAAGAGGTGCTCACGATTATTTTGACCTGGCAAATACTAATGATCCAATCTTTAGAGGTATTAGACCAGTTGAAGAAAAAGGCTACCTGACAAATAGGCTGACAGAAGAAGCAATCGAGTTTATTAAAAAGCACAATGGCAAACCATGGTTTTGTTATGTGCCATACAATGCAGTTCACTCTCCGCAACAAGCTCCTGAAGAGGATATTAAAAGATACAATACAGGGAACAAAGATCGCGATATCCTCATGGCTATGCTGTATCACCTGGACAAAGGCGTCGGTGCAATAGTTGAGACTTTGAAGCAGACCAGTCAGTATGAAAATACTCTTGTTTTTTACCTGAGTGACAATGGCGGATCAGCAAAAATGGTTGCTAATAATACGCCATTCAGAGGCTCAAAACAGTATGACTACGAAGGTGGCGTTCACGTACCTTTCTATGTGTCCTGGCCAGGTAAAATTAAAGCAGGAACAAGTTGCGATGTCCCAGTTTTTTCAATGGATATCCTCCCGACAGCGTGTGCTGTAGGCGGTGTTGATATTCCAACGACTCATAAGCTTGACGGTAAAAACATCATGCCGGCAATTGATGGTAAGACAGAGAAGTTAAGAGATTACTTTTTCTGGAATAACTCTGCTGGTAAATGGGCAGTTCGTAGTAATGATGGATGGAAGCTTGTCGGGATTAATGGAAAAACTGAAATGTTTAATTTAAATGAGGACATTGCAGAAAGTAAAGATCTTATTGGACAGTATCCTGAAAAACAGCAAAAGCTTCTTAAAGCCTATCAAGAATGGCTCGCAGAGCTTCCTGAACCAATCAATGGTTATAAGACTTGGAGTCCAGAAATGGCTTTTAAGAAATCTAAAAAGAAGAAGAAAAAGAAATAGTTTTAATTATAGTACGCCAACATAGGCGTGCTTAATCATTAAGCCTGATTTGCATCGATTAGTTTCTGTCTCTGATTTTTGTCAGACAGAGTCGAAAGCCATGATTATTAGATGAATAGTCAGGTAAGCTATGACCGCGACTTGCTGAACGGCAGTAGCGGTTTGCACGATCAGGAAAGCTTCCTCCTCTATATACGGTTCTACTACCGCGTTCTGAAAGTGGATCAGTGACAGTTGAATTATAATTATCTGTTCGCACATCGAAAAAGCCTTGTCCTTGAGAACGATCAAGGCAAAATTCCCAGACATTGCCATGCATGTCGTAAAAGCCCCATGCATTTGGCTTTTTGAGTCCACGTTTGTGAACTGTACGGTTACTGTTCTCTTGAGACCAGCCTAAATCTTCAATACTCATATTATTGGCAAAAGCGGATTGACTGCCGGCTCGGCAAGCATACTCCCATTGAGCTTCACTGGGCAGTGTGTACTCATAACCATTTGGTAAACGTCCTGCTGACTTTTCACGATCATTTAACCAATTGCAGAATTTTAAGCAATCATTGAAGGTGATCATGCTAATTGCATCATCCTCTTCCAGTCCAATAGTTGTCCAGTTTTGGCCTTCTATTCTTTGACTCCAATTTCCCTGATCGTTGTAAATGCTGGACCAGCCTCTTTCCTCTGAGACTGATTGATAAGAGGTCGCAGCGACAAAAACCTTCCAGGCAGCGACTGATATTTCTAGCTTGCTTAAATAAAAATCCTCTGTAAGAGTGACTCTATGCTGAGTCTCGTCTGCATCAGTTTGGGGTTCGCCTTTACCGGCACCCATTAAAAAAGAGCCTGATTTAACTCTGATCATTTCTATATCCAGATCTGGAATAGCTAGCACACTTATTGTTTCTACAGTCGCAGAGTCATTTGGCTCAAGGTTTAATAGGGGGGAACGGTTTTCAGGAGAAGGGACTTTAGCCTTCAGGGTTTTGTTGGTAAAAGAGTTATCCGACAATAAAGCCAGAGTTATTGCCAGAATTGAGATAACCATAATCAAACTGATTGTTATAGCCAGTGTCTTTTTCGAGATCAGAAATTGGTTAGGGTCAGATTGTTTTTTCCCAGATGTGTTTACTTGTGGTGTTTGGTGTTTGATCTCATCAATTTGCTTGATTAATTCCTGGGCAGACTGAGGTCGGTCGTTTGGGTTTTTGGCCATCATACATTTTAACATTAAGGCGACACTTTCACAGATGGCTGGATTTTTGGAGCGTATGTCCGGGATTTCATCATTGATATGTTTCATCATAATAGAAAGAGAATTGTCACCAGTATATGGGTAATCTCCACACAACATGTTAAATAATGTACAGCCCAAAGAGTATATATCCGCCCTGGCATCAACACGTTTACTGTTTTGGGCTTGTTCTGGAGCTAGAAAGGCGGGAGTGCCGACAATTACTCCGGTCATAGTTGTTGTTGGGTTTTCCGCAGACTTTTGCTTTGCTATCCCAAGATCTGCCAGTTTTGGTGTGCCATCCTCAGAGAGCATGATGTTATCAGGTTTTATATCGCGGTGAATAATCTCAAATTGTGCAGCTGCTTTTAATGCGGAAGCTATACATCTGGTTATGTGTAGTGCTTCATCCTGAGGAATCTTACCTCTCTTTTTGATTTCATCTCCTAAGTTGCCTCCAGCGACATACTCCATGACAATGAAGTAATCTTCGCCTTCCTGATCGGCATCGTAAATCATGATAGCATTTTCATGCTTGATTTTTGCAGCCATTTTGGCTTCACGGATAAAGCGATCGATAAATTGTTCGTTATTGACGAGTGATTTTGACAGTGTTTTTATGGCTATGGGGATGTCGAGGTTGGGATGGTGGCCATAGAAGACTTCACCCATCGCTCCTTGCCCTAGTTTTTTATCTGTGTTGTACTTACCAAACTTCATCATAACCAGTCTAATATTTTATTGGATTAAAGTATAAGATTTAAAAATTCCAAGCACAAGCTTAAGTACCCTGGATTTATGCTTAAATCAATAAGAATTATCCAACTTTGAAAGGGAGTTGATAATTGTATGAAGTCCATAAAAAGATAAATGAAATAATAATCTTGTCCAAAACCTAAAACTAGCTCCTGTTAAACTTTTCACCTAATACAAAAAGAACAGAGGTATAGAATGAGAGTTTCAGCAATAATCGCAATGGTCATCGGTCTATCACTGATAAGTACAGCTACAGCTAATCCTAAAGCTGAAAAGATGATTGGTAAAATTATTCAAGGCTTTGAGAAGGTTGATACAAATGGCGATGGCGCTCTTTCGATGGAAGAACTTTCTGCAGTAGGCGGCGAAAATTTTAAAAAGTTTGAAAAAGAATTAAAGAAATTAGATAAAAATGATGATGGCAAGCTGTCTAAAGATGAACTTAAGGCCATCGGTAAATAATCTCCTCATAAGACAAATATTAAGCTGGCTCATTCTTGGGTCAGCTTATGTTGTGAGACTACAGATCTCCTAAAACACACGCAATATAAAAAGGCTGATTTATCTTCGAATCAGCCTTTTTTTATTTTGATTTTGTCCAAAAAATATTTTGGCTCCGGTTTCACAGTTTGAATTGTATCTATGTGTATGGAGTTAAATATGAATTACCCATTAAGAAATCTCATTTTAATCATGTTTACGCTGCTGCTATCCGGAGCGGCAAGTACGGCTTTAGAGCGTTGGGCAGTAGAACCTCAGTATTCTTACTTTGAAAATAAAGTAGGAACTTTTGTAGATAACCTGCAACTGACCAAAGTGTCGGGAGAAAAAGGCAATTTATATGATAAAAGTGCACAACTTACCGTTGTTTCGGTTTTTGATGTAGATTGTCCACTTTCACTCAAACTTATCCCAAGAATAAGATCTATAGAATCAGCCTTTCCTGATGTCGTTTTTAAACACGTTTCTTTTAGTAAACTTATAAGTAAAGAAGATGTTCTTAAAGAGTATGAGAGAAGAAAGTTAAAAGGAGAATTGCTCTTTGACGAAAAGGCTTATTTTTCTGCATCCCTTAAGGTGAAGACAACTTGTGAAGTCTTTCTTATCGATTCAAATGGTACGCTACAATACCGCGGCGCAATTGACGATCAGTATGGTATAAACGCAATCAAGGCACAACCAGAAAACAATTATCTAAGAGATGCATTAGTCGCTTTGAAAGCTGGCAAAGAAGTTAATCACAAATTGACTGGAGCTCCAGGGTGCTTAGTAGATAGTGAAGCTTCTTCCACTGCGAAAACTGAAATTACTTACCATAAAGACATATCGCGTATTTTTCAGAATAAATGTCAGCAGTGCCACCACCAGGGTGGTGTCGGGCCATTCGAGTTGATGACATATGAACAGGCTAAAGAGCGTCGTAAGATGATTAAGTATGTCATTAAGAAAGATCTCATGCCACCATGGTTTGCAGAGGAGGGTGGCCCTTGGTTACACAATTACGATTTAACTGATGACGAAAAATCAATTCTAATGACCTGGCTTGATAATGGCACTCCAGAAGGGAATCAATCTGATGCCCCAGTAGCAAAAACGTGGTCTAAAGGTCACGTCATCAAAAATCCAGACTTAGTTGTAAAGTTTCCAAAAGTTGCCGTTAAAGCTGAAGGTCTGATGAAATACCAGAATCCAATTGTTAAAGTGCCTACAAAAGAAGGTAAGTGGATTAAGAGAATGGAGGTTCGCACAGAAAATCCTCAAGTCCTTCACCATGCTTTATTTTTCTTATCCAATGGTAAAGCTTCAAAAGGTGCTACCCTAAGAGGATTCTTTGCCGGTTATGTACCAGGAACAACCATTAATGAATTTCCAGAAGGAACCGGTAAATATCTACCAGCAGGGACTCACCTTCATGTGCAGTTACACTACACACCAAATGGTACGGCAGTGAGTGATCAGGTTTCTATTGCCTTCGAATTTATGGATGAACCTCCAAAGTATAAAATCGAAACAGCTTCGGCATATAACGTACGTTTGAAAATTCCACCCCATGAGGCGAACTATGTTTCTGCAGCTCAGCATAAATTTTATAAAGATGGTTACTTGGTAGGTTTTAACCCACACGCACACTCCAGACGCAAAGCTTTTAAGTATGAACTGCAAAGGAAATCTGGTGGTACTGAGACTCTAATCAATATTCCTAAATACGATTATAATTGGCAGGTTAATTACCAACTGCAAAAACCATTGAAAGTCATGAAAGGTGATATTCTCAAAGTGACTGCAGCTTACGATAATTCAGAGAATAATAAGTCGAATCCTGACCCAACAGTAACTGTGAAGTTTGGCGATCAGACAAATGATGAAATGATGATTGGCTATTTTGAGTGGTATGTCCAGCCTAATCAGAGTTCAGCAGATGATGACATGGGAATTCCTAAAGAATTAAGAATAATGGCTGAGAAAACTATGAACGATGTTAAAAAGGGTAAGTTGTCTATGAAACAGGCCAGAAAAACGCTTATGGCCAAGGCAGTGAAAACGGACATTCTTTTGAGTTTTTGACGCATCTACAAGAGAGTCAGGATCTTACGGTTTATATGAGTGGAAAAACGTAGCCAGTAATATTGTAATTAAAAATCCATTAATGAACTTTATTTATGCCATTTTCATGCTTAATTGAGCTCTGTATTTCAATTTAGAGTGTAGCCAGTATGTATCTCGAGAGTATTAAATCTAAGCGCAACGGAAAAACTTACATAACCCATCTCGTGCGTGAAAGCTTTCGAGA
>JAKVBD010000198.1 GCA_022446985.1 Lentisphaerales bacterium | reverse complement strand
TCATTCAGGGCTTTTATAACCCAGTCTCTATAAGGCCAGACTGTTCGGCGTTGGTCATGCTGGTAACCGTTTGAGTCTCCATAGCGGGCGAGATCCAGCCAGAATACAGCCCAACGCTCACCAAACTTTTTAGATGCCAAAAGCTTAACGATATATTTTTCATAGGCTTCATCACTTGGATCTTTCTCAAATTCTAAAACATCCTCTACCGTTGGTGGTAATCCTGTCAGATCCAAAGAAGCTCTTCTTAATAAGATGGCCGGATCTGCATCAGATGAGTTCTTGAGCTCTTTCGGCAACTTCTTGTTTACAAATTTATCTATCGGGCTTCTCGCCCAGTTGTTCCCGGCTTGTGGAGTCCGCGGTTGCTCAATTCTCTCATACGCCCAGTGCTTCTTATACTCGGCTCCCTGACGAATCCATTCCTTAAGAATATTGACTTCAGCGTCAGTCAACCTGTCACCTTTCGGTGGCATGATGTCATCTTCATCGTGGGTAATAATTCTTTGGATCAATTCAGACTTGTCGGGATCGCCTGGAACTACGGCCTGGTAACCCCCAAGGTCAGCAATAGCTCCGGCAAAAGTATCGAGTCTTAGATCTGCATCCCGTGTTTCTTCATCGAACCCGTGACATGCAAAACATTTATAAGATAATATTGGTCTTACATCATTTATAAATGAGACCTCGGCATTGGCATTTGTTATGAGCAGCAAAAAGGCTATAAGTTTCTTCATATAATAACACACTACTTTTTTTGATTTTAGAGCAACTGAAAGTTGCAGGTTTCAGGAAGAAACGGATCTGGCAGGGGAATCCTGACTTGATTTTGAAAAAAAATAAAAAGCTCTGAAGAATTGGCTTCTTCAGAGCTGCGTGTGTGTTGTGTGTTGGGAGATTGTATTTATATAAACGACCGAAAAAAGAATTCCTGACCGTTGAAGGAAAAGCTTATCTTGTAAAGTTTTATTTAGATTTAGTCAGATAGGCCATGATGTCTGCTAACTCTTGAGGGTTCAGAGCATTGATTAATGACGGTGGCATTGGCGAAATCGGTGACTCTTTCATGCTGAGAATACTTTTTTTCTCAATGAAGATCGTCTGGGTAAGATCGAAAGGGTTGGGCGCCACTTTATAGTTGCCATCACTATTTTCGACCAACTGGCCCATATAGGATTTACCGGACTTCAATTGAATTTGAGTATTGGTGAATTGTTCCGAAATGACTGAAGACGGGTTAATGATAGCATCTAGAATATCGTGGCCATTAAATCTTGTATGCAGATTATTTAAATCAGGGCCAATTTCACCGCCTTTGCCATCTTTAAAGTGGCACTTAGCACAAAGAATAGCCCGGTACATTTTCTCGCCGTTGATCGGATCGCCGTGCAATGTACTTACAGTCTTTAGGGCACTCTTTACAGTCCAGGCCTGGCCAGGGCCTTTAGGCACCGGCAGATCAGCAGTGGAAAATTTAGGTTTGAAAATACTGACTTTGACAGCAGCTTTGCGACTTCTGTCATCAAGGTTTTCAAGAATACGGCGCCGGATTTCTGTTAGATAACCGGAATAGGAGCGTCCGCCGATCTTGTCGTATTGTGTTGCCAGCCACTGCATAGTTCGCACGGCTAAACCAGGAGTCCAAAACTTTCTTTGGTTCGTTAGCATTAGGGCAAAGTGAATGCCCTGTTCGTTGGGTGAGTTTTTATGAATGTCTTTAAAGGCTTCGCCACCGGTATAGTAATCTGGAATGAAGTCAGTTTTAAATTCCTGTGGTGTAAACTTTGATTGCTCCATAACAGCGATAGTTTTTTCTAATACCGCAGGGTGTTCCAGGTAAACAAGAACTCTACAAAGCTCGCGATTCAACATAGGGTTTTTGTTGGGGTAAAGACTTGAAAGCTGAGCTGCAATTTTCTCACTCTGAACTTTTGTAGGCTCTCCCATTCTTGAGAATATCAAAGAGTAAACCCGTGTAAGGTCTATTTTTTGTCGAACGGATAAAGTACTTAAGCTTAACTTCAACAGTTTATTTAAGAGTTCTTCTTTATCGCTCTCTGGAGCACAACGAGCTGCAGCAACTCCCAGAGTCAAGATTGTATCTACTTCTTCTGCGTTGAGGTATTCTTCCTTAAAAACATACCCTTGATGCTCTATGGCAATCCTGGCAGCGTAGCGAATATTTCGATCTGCGTGAGCTGTAAACAGGATACTGTTTTTAAGATCTCGACGCTTACCTTTTTGATGAAAACCTTCGAGATACTTCCTTATACCAATTAATTTATTTGCCGGGGTATGCTCAGCTCTGGCTGTGTTGTCGCCGACATACTCAACTTTATAAAGAGCTGATTGAAGCCTTCTTCCGCCTGTCGTAAAATACATATGGCCATCGGGCCCGACGTCCATATCCGTGACAGCCAGAGGCTTACCTTGAATAAAGATTTCCTGTTTTGCTGTGTAGCTTGCACCTTTCTCTTCGAGATGAACGGCGTAAATTCTACCGTAAGTCCAATCCATTGCAAAAAGTGCTTTTTGGTATTTTGCCGGCCAGTTTGTCTTTGTTCCAAAAATCATTGCTGTCGGACAACCGGGGCCAATGTCTATAACAGCACCCAGAGAGTCTATATAGTAATCCGGCCATTTTGACGTACCTGTACGCCAGCCAAACTCAGCGCCACTGACTATGTGGTTTATACGAGTAGGGCGGTACCATGGCGTTCCGGCATCTCTATCAGCATCGGAATCATAGCCGAAAAGTTCACCTTGAGGGTTAAGGGCTATGTCGTAGGTATTTCTTAAGCCGGAAGCAAAGATTTCCTTTTCTTTACCATCCGGGCTGATTTTTAAAACTAGTCCTCCCGGAGCCTTTTTATTGGCAGAGAAGCCGCCGGCATCCGGCATATGTTCAAGCAGAGTGTCTTCTTGCCAGTTTCGTGTTCCACGAGAAGGAATGTCTGGTGTTTTAGTGAAGTTACCAATGACAACGTAAAGGTTCTTTTTATCCGGTGTTTGAATAATGGCATGCGGTCCGTGCTCGCCTTTACCTGCCAATTTTAGTATGTCTTCAATCTTCTCAAAATGTCCGTCATTATCTTTATCCCAAAGGCGATGAATAATACTGTGGTTTTGGTAATTACTCATCATATAGAGACTGCCATAGGCCCACAGAAGTCCTTGAGCTTTACCGGGACTTTCTAGTTTTGTAATCTTCTCAATCCCGCTTTTATTCAGGCTTATGCGAAAAAGGCTACCGTACTAATCGCAAGTATAAATATTTCCTTGGGGACCAAAACAAAGAGATATCCATGAACCCTGTGATTTACTGTCGACACTGTGCAGCTTGGTCACTTTAAAACCATCGATGACACTTAAGTCACTGGCAAGACATGGGAACGACAGCAGGAATAGGAGAATATATTTCATTAAAACACACCTTATACATACATTAATTTTCTATTAAATAGGGATATGAAAATAAATCCCACGGTTCTTGAGAAGTTATTTGAGCAGATAGAACGAGTGAAGTTCAGGAATCCTGACCGTTAGAGAAAATTTTATTGTAAGCTGAGTCAGGAAAAGGGTAAGTCAGCCGTTTTAAATGCGCTAATCAAATACTTTTGCGGACGGTCATGTCAGTTTTTCTCGCGATCTGCAGAAAGACTATCGCGGTGATAAAGTCAGAGTAACTAATGATTAGCTTATTGCCTTCTTATTCCTAAAAATTTATAATATAAAAAAACTTAATGCAGGGGCAGGATTCTCTTTTGTTATCCGTTACAAGCATATGAACTTAACAGATGAAGACATATTAGCAGTACTTATGAAAGCCAGAGGAAGACTTTCGGCGACCATATTTCTTATCTTAAGAGATGCGCATATTGCCGAAGATATTTTCCAGAATGTAACTCTTAAGGCGCTCACAAAAGGTGCCACTTTTAAATCAGAGGATTATCTTCTCTCTTGGTCTTTTATCACCGCCAAAAGAGAAGCTATCGATTGGCAGCGTAAGCACAAACGAGAAATTACTGGCCTGGACTCTGAAGTTCTGGAGATCATGGACAATGAATGGCTGCAAAGGCATAAAGAAAAAAGTAATCAGCAGTTAGAAGCCTTGCGCGATTGTTTGGAAACAGTTCCGGACGCCTCCAGAAAAATGCTTAAACTGCGTTACTTTGAAGGCCACAGTTGTGGTGAAGTTGGCAAAATAGTCGGTCTTGGTTTGGATGCCGTTTATAAAAGACTTTCTAGATTACACAAGAACATTAAGACTTGTATGGAGTGTAAACTCCAAGGTGCTGATTCAAACAGCTTTTTAGGTGAGGAAGGATAATGACTGATACAGAAAAATTGATCATGCGTTATGTCGATGACGCTCTTTCCGAGGAAGAAGTCACTGAGCTAAATAGCCTCCTGAAAGAAGATGCTGAGGCCCGTGAATTTTTATATTCTATTTCAGAACAGTCGGTAATGCTCGCTGGTATGGAGCGGTCCGAATCACTCAGTAAAAAGGAGGATATTACAGAAGTTCCCAATCCTGGAAAAGTCAAAATCATTTATGCTTTGGCGGCATTGTTGGCTATAGCCTTTACAGTCTTGCTTTTTCAAAATGGAAACCAGAATGAAATGATTGTCCGAGTTACTTCGGTAACAGGTTCATTTAAATGGATCAGTGAAGATGGTGTCATTTACGAAAATCTCGATGTCGGCACCGAATTACCGAGTGGCTCAATTGAGGCAACGTCTGATCAATCTTCCATTAAATTGGCATTTCAGGATCAAACTAAAGTGACTTTGTACGGCCAGTTTTCGGCCAGTTTATCGGAAGTAAGACAGAAAAAGCTCAACCTTTACAAAGGCTTTATGTCAGCTGATGTGAATCCACAACCTAAGGGAAAACCATTTTTGATCAGTACTCCGACGGCTCAAATGGAAGTCTTAGGGACGAAGTTAAACATAGATTCAAGTGCCAATAATACATTTCTCAGCGTCAGTGAAGGTGCTGTGAAACTAACCCGTAAAGTCGATGCTCAAGATGTCAAAGTTAAAGCCAATGAGGCGGTTGTTGCGTCAGACCAGGCGAGTCAGGATTTAGTCGTTAAGGAGATTCAAAAACCGATTCACAATTGGCAGAGTGATTTTACCAATACGCCTACAGAATCCCTTATTGGTCAATTAATTTATATAGATGGTCAAGCTGCGGTAAAGTCTGCACCAAAGCAATTGTTTCATAAAGGTAAGCAGAGAAAAGCGATGATTCACAGGATAGGGCAAAAAATGCAGTGGCGGACAACTGCTCCGTTAATTCTTAAAGAGAACTCAAAAATTATTATAAAAGGTCGCATGGATAAGCCCGAGAGGATAGATCTTTTCTTTCTTACTAAAGAACCAAAAGGTGACTTTGCCGGAAATTTCTATAAACAGATTATACCAGATATTGATGAAGCTGGTAACTTTGAGATACAGACGAGTATCAAAGGATTTAATAAGCTACAGCCGTGGTCTCAAAAGCATATAGATGGTTTACAGATCTACGTCTTTCAAATGTATACCATAGAAGTTGACCCAAACATGATTGCATACTCCATGGAAATTCTAACACCAGAAGAATAGTTTTGTTTTTTTGAAAAATGGCCGTGGGATTGCGAGTTAACCACTATAGAATTAATTGAACGGGTTTGTATTTATATTGGATTATCAGTGGAATCTGTTCGTGTGAGTGTTGTATACTATTGACAAATTTGAGGTCGGTTATGAGTGGTTTTGAAGATAAGTATGGAGAAGAGCATCAGGCTGAATTTGTGGCAAATATTGCTAAAGTTCAGCGTCAGTCGCATGCTTATATATTTTCCTTAGTCAGGCATAGAGAAGATACCGAGGATGTTTTACAGGAAACAAACTATGTCCTTTGGCGTCGTGCCGAAACCTATACACCCGGAACGAATTTTAGAGCCTGGGCTTATAAAATCGCCCAATTTCAGGTTATGGCTTATCGCAAGAAAAAATACAAGCTTACTGAGCGCGAGTGGCTCGATACTGACTTGATTGAAGCTTTAGCTGATGAAGCTCTGGACAGCGCTGATTATCTCGATGCTCGACATAGTGCTTTGGAAACATGCTTACAGGCTTTACCTCAGGAGCGCCGTCAACTGGTCTCAAAACGATATACCCCGGGTACTTCAGTAAATGCCATGGCAGAAGAATTGGGGAAAGCTCCTAAAGCAGTCTCGGAAACCTTACGCCGGATTAGGCATGTTTTGATGAAATGTATAAAAGAAAAAACGGTAATAGTATGATAGAAGATAGCAAAGAATACGATGTAAAGCGTCTACAGCAGCTTCTCGATGCAATTGCCGATGATTCTCTGACAGATGAAGGCGAAAAAGAACTGCAAGTTATCCTCAAAGGCAGTAAAGAAGCCCGCAAGACTTATCTTGAATTCACTCATATGATTGACTCCTTGCACTGGTCGTATGCCGAGAATGCTGTGGATGTCGAAGATATAAAACCTCCTAGAGTTCAAGTAGAGCCGGCAGTAAAAGAAGCGGTTAAATTTCCC
>JAKVBD010000197.1 GCA_022446985.1 Lentisphaerales bacterium | reverse complement strand
CCTTTATCTGGAAAGCCTTTTTTGATGGTCGCCAGGATTTGTTCAGGAGAGTTCCCATGAACCCACTCGGCATCCTTAAGATTAAAGCCAGTTGCACCTTCGAGGTTTTTACCATGACAGGCAAAGCAAACGGTGTCATAGATTTTTTTGCCTCGATCAATCGAAGCCTGGTCTGCAGCCTGAGTCTGACTGAGAAGACCAACAAGAGAGCTTATTAAAAATTTTTTCATCCACATGCCTAAAATATTTAAATATTATGGTATAATTTATGTTATAAAAGTAATGATTACTACTACTACGCGCAAATTTTGTAAGAATTGACGAGTAGGCGTCTAAATAATATAAAAATTCATCAGGACAGACTGCTGTATTTACCTGAATCTTTTTTAGTGATTACAATTTTTATAATTGATGAGCTGCAGCCGTAACTGATTAAGAGCATAGCGGATCGTTTGTTCACGGACTTCTTTGCGGTTTCCACCGAAAGTATGACGGGTGATTTCAACGGACTTTTTAACTTTAGTTGCAATGTAAATGAGACCTACTGGTTTTTCGTCTGACCCGCCTCCAGGTCCGGCAATACCAGTAACTGCTATGCCACAGTCGACTGAGTATTTATGGCAAAGACCATTAATCATTTCACTGACACATTCTTCACTTACAGCACCGTGATCTATTAGAGTCTGCTCTTGAACTCCAAGTTGATTGACTTTCCACTCATTGGCATAGGTATTTATACTGCCCATGAAGAATGAAGAGGCTCCTGTATAGGAAGTGATTACCTGGCCAATACCTCCTCCAGTACATGACTCAGCGGTTGCTAAAGATAATTTTTTAGATTCTAACAGTTTAGCGATGTCTTGCATCATATCAGCCGACTGCACCAGGTGCGTACCATAAATTTCTTTAATTTCAGATATGAATGATTCTCTGAGATGGGATTGGGGTGCAGGGTAGTTAATAGTCATCTTAACATGGCCGAGATTGGCGCAATAGGCAGGAACTATGAAGTCGTACTTTTTGAGGAAATCCTGTAGCGCATTTTCCACTCTTGTTTCTGATAATCCTATAAGGTGAAATAAAATTGCCTGTGTTTCTGCAGGAGATTTTTTTTGGAGAAACGGAATAAGAGTTTTTTCGACCATTGGTTTGAATTCACGCGGAGGGCCGGGGAGTAAGAAGATATCAGTACCTTTAGAATGACAATATAAACCAGGAGCAAGACCCACAAAATTCTTAAGGATATCAGCGCCTATTATGACTTCAGCTTGCTTTTGGTAATAGTCTTCAGAAGGTGTCTTCCCTTTGGCTTTCATGTAAGCTCTTAAGCCTTTGCAAACCTCTTCTGAAAAGCCGGTTTTCAGGCCAATTGTCTGAGCAACAGCTTTTCTGGTTATGTCGTCTTCAGTAGGGCCAAGACCGCCACAAATGATTAAGATGTCACTTACACCTAAATGCCTTTTAATACTGGTTTGAATATCCTCCATGGAGTCCTTAACAGTCTGAGAGCCGTCAAGAGTATAACCATTTTCAGAAAGAACATCACCGAGGGTGATGATATTTACATTAGTCGTTTGGCCATTGAGTAACTCATTACCAAGAAAAAGGGAGGATATTTTCATTTAGTTGATCAGTTAAATTTTTCCACATCATTATCAACTGTAATTCGTATCACTTCATCAATAGTTGTCAAGCCGTTAGTGGCTTTTCGAATACCATCATCACGAAGAGTGCGCATGCCCATTCCTCTTGCACGGTTCCGTAAAGATGCCGTAGATTCACTCTTAAATATCATTTCCTGGATCTCGGTATTGATATGGAAAATTTCATAGATACCAACACGGCCTTTATAACCAGAGCCACCACAGGTGTTACAGCCGGTACCTTTAGACCAATTGAGGGTGTCAACATCACCAGAAGTACTCTGATCTAGCTTACGCTTGAGAACTTTAGAGTAAATTCTTTGTAGTGTATTCAATAGGTGAAGAGAGTTGATCGGTTTAAGAAGGCAACCTTTAATGGTCAGTTCTGTCATTCTGTCA
This sequence comes from Lentisphaerales bacterium, assembly GCA_022446985.1. Lineage (GTDB taxonomy): Bacteria > Verrucomicrobiota > Lentisphaeria > Lentisphaerales > Lentisphaeraceae > JAKVBD01. The sequence continues at coordinate 4,578 of JAKVBD010000197.1, read as the reverse complement.
ATTTCATCCTGTTCGGCGCCAGACATAATGACTATTGGAATTTGAGGGAATTCCTCATTCAGGGCTTTGGTCAAGTCATGACCATCCATTTCCGGCATATGCAAATCAGTAATGACGATGTCAATTTTACGATCAGTGTCGTTTCGCACCATTTTTAGAGCTTCTGCTCCATTTGATGCTGATTGAACTCTATAGTCATTACGATGTAAAATTTTTCGGATGAGTTTTTGAGTGGCAGGATCGTCTTCTACTAAAAGAATATTTCCAGGCTCTTTGTTGCGGCTCATCTCGAGGTATTCAAGCTCTATGTCTGTAGGCTCGTAAGGTTGCTTACAATCAGTGCAAATTCTTCGTACCAAGCGCTGAGCCATTACAGCTTTGAGGGCTGAGGCAATCAGAAATGGCTGAACACCGATATCGGTCAAACGGGCAATAGCACTTGGTGCATCATTGGTATGCAGCGTACTGAAAACCAAGTGACCTGTTAGCGATGCCTGTATGGCTATAGAAGCTGTTTCAAGGTCACGAATCTCACCTACCATGATAATATTTGGTGCTTGACGCAGCATCGATCTTAGAATTTTGACAAAGGTCATGCCTTTGGTGTTGTTAACCTGACACTGGTTAATACCCTGCAGGTCATACTCAATAGGGTCTTCGGCTGTAATAATTTTACGGTCAGGTAAGTTTAGAGTGTTTAAAAAAGCATACAAAGATGTTGTTTTACCTGAGCCAGTCGGGCCGGTAACCAGGAAAATTCCGTCTGGATAGGTAATAATTCTCTCTATCATTTGCTGATCGTCAGCAAACATGCCCAGTTCTGGAATGCCAATTTGGACATTACCTTTATCTAGAAGACGCATGACGAGGCTTTCACCATAGGTGGTTGGTATACTTGATACACGAAGGTCAAGCTCGATGTTTTTCAGGCGCATGCCAATACGACCATCCTGTGGCAGCCTCTTTTCTGTAATGTCCAGGCCAGCCATAATTTTCAGTCGACTGGTAATGTTGTTTTGTAAGTGTTTTGGTGGATCTTCAATTTCGTGAAGCATGCCGTCAATGCGGTAACGCAGACGCAGTTTATCTTCAAGAGGTTCGATGTGAATATCACTGGCTTTGGCTTCATAAGCTTTGACAATCATCATAGAAACAAGCTGAACAATCGGCGTCTGTTCTTCGGCATCACTATTAGTGACAACATCGCTTATACCAATTTGCTGCTGGCTGTCAACATCTTCTTCATCAAGTATCAAGTCGTCAGAGTAGTATTTTTCAATAGCGGCATTTACATCATAGATAGATGTTATAACACCCTGGACATCTTTCTCAAGCAGGTGACTCAACGCGTCGAAAACCTGAACGTCTGTCGGATCGGCCATAGCGATGGTGATGGAATTTTCATCAGAGTCGATTGGTATGATATTATATCGTAAAGCAATATCACGTGGTACAAGTTTAATTAACCTGCGAGGTACTTTGTAATTGGATAAGCGAACAGTTTCCAATTCGTACTCAGCAGCAAGGAGCATAAGGACGTCATTTGCAGACATGATTTCCAATTGCTCACAGACATCTGCGACTGAAATATTGTGTTCAAGTGAAGCAGCCAGGACGGCTTCATAGCTTTCCTGATTAAGCACGCCATTCTCCATAAGAATGTCGAGTAGGAAATCCTCATTTATCTGCATTGTTCGACCCGTTTTTTAAATTGTACCAGTATGACGCTTGTGTCTGAATAGTTTACAAATCTTTTTTGCTGTTGTCACCGGAAATTTGTAATCGCAGGATATGGGCCAGTATAGGCTTGAGCATGGTAGTTAAAATGTTGTGATGGAATATGAGGGGAGAGTGTCGCGAAAACAGTCAGTCAATTAGACTTGCTGCCCTGGCTTCATTTTTTGGTCATTGTTAAATTTATACAATAGAGAATACTTAAAATCATGAGAATGATTTCAGATGCTTCTGGAGTTGCAGTTGTAAGAGTCAATGTCGTAGAAAGGTCCCAAAACCATGAGTTGTTTGCGCTATTATCTACGCCTATTGCAAATAATTCATCGGCGTTGCTTAAATCAGCTAATGCTGCTGCATTCAAAGTAAACAGTCCAGGACTGTTGCTTGTTGAGTAAGCGTCATTTCTTAAATCTCTGAACATTCTTCTCAGGTTACCATTGCCATTCATTAAATCATTGACATCAACTACTTACTTGAAAGAGATTTAGCATCGGGCTGCCAGATTGCCAACCACCAGTAGAATCAAAAGTTGCATTTGTGATGGTTCCAGAAACTCCAGATAGGTCAAATACATAATAAGAGTTGCTATCAGTATTTCCATGTTTTTGAGCATAGGCAGACCCCGAAGTGTGGCTAAATGACTTTTCTTGTTTTTGGATATAACCAGCATCAATGTTATTCAGGTTAATGATATCTGCATGAGTAGACGCACATAGCAAGACGCCAATAAGTATTGTTATGGTATGGCGTTTAAGACTCATTCAATTTAACCAATAGTAATGTGGCTCTACATATGAAATAATCTATGCGCTGCTTTGATGCAAAGTTTTTGAAAATAAAATAAAAGTTTTAAATACTTGTGACAAAAGTACTTCATGAAAATGGATGGCCGACTTGCTTAATTGTCGCTTAATTTACCTCAAGCTGTATGGAAAGAGTTGTTCGAATTAAGTATAATTTCCCGATGTGATCATTTTGTAAACAAGTAAAAAGTACAGAGATCTTTACTTTGAGTTCAGAGAAAAAAGAATTAGCAATTATTCGCTTTCTAGCCGGCCCGTTTGCTGGGAAAGAATTTCCAATTACCAAGAAGTCGACTTCTGTAGGTCGTTCACGCGAGGCCGATATTCTTGTAGGAGACACTCTTCTTTCCAGAAAGCATGCTAAAATTTTTCTCAAGGATGACAAGTGGCTTATAGAAGACTTGAAGAGCAGCAATGGCACTTGGATTGGTGGTCGTGAGATTAAAGAAGCGAGTGAGCTGCAGAACTTTCAGCGGGTACGTGCAGGAAACTCTATGTTTGAAGTTGAGTTCCGAAATCAACCGAAAGAAGAAGTTGACCCTTCCATTTCATACAGCTTTAAGCCAGCTCCAATTGGTGAAGATACCTCAGATTTACCATTAGAAGATATTCGTTGGCAGCACCGTCGATTGACGGTGATGTATAACCTGCAGAATCAGCTGTCTTTACTACTCAATGAAAACGACATTTATTCTTGTGTGGCCTCAGCTCTTTTAGGTGAAATAGCCGCCGACTACATTTATATGATGGTCTATGATCAGAAAGCTGATCGTTTTGTACCTTCTTTTGGACAAGATAAGAGTGGTAAGGCAGTAACGATCAACCGGCAACCTATAAGTTCGTCGGTTCTAGAATACGTTAAGCGTAAAAAAGAGGCGGTTTTATCTGAAGACCCGCCAAACGATACGCGTTTTGCTTCAGACTCGGTAAGTATTATGAAGACACAAACCGTTATTTGTGTACCGGTCATTTCTCAAAGTGACATGATTGGAGCCATATATATGGCCTCGGTTGAGCTCAATAAGAAATTTACGGAAGAAGACCTTAAATTATTGGCTGGTGTCGCTTTTAGTTCAGGCATGGCAATAATGAATTGCCGCTTGATTAAGAAAAACATTGCCAATGAGCGCATGGCGGCTTTGGGTACAACAGCTGCCAGTTTATCGCACTATATTAAGAATATCTTAACGGGAATTGATGGTTGTCTTTACCTCATGCGAATGGGTATTGACGATGCAGACCCGGACTTGATGAATGAGGCCTGGGGAATTCTATCTCGGAACCATAAGCGTTTGTCAGGATTGGTCATGGACCTGTTGAATTTAGCTAAAGAACATAACCTTGATCTTCATTTGCAGAATATCGGTGAGATAGTTCTTGAGGCAGTTGAGCTGGTGAAACCAAACTTTAATGGCATGAACATAGAGGTAGATCTTGGAACTGGTATAACGACTGGTGTTATCATGGCTGAAGTTGATGCTATGGCTGTACACCGGGTTTTACTGAATTTACTTAACAATTCCTGTGACGCAGCACATGAAAAATACAATGGTGAGCCAGGAGGCAAAGTGTTGGTGAATGCTTCGCTTACAGATAATGCTCGTATTCTTGAAATGACGATTGAAGATAATGGTTGTGGTATTTCTGCCGATAAAGTGGAACAGATTTTCGATATGTTTTACTCTGGTAAAGGCGAAAACGGTACAGGTCTTGGGCTTGCCGTTTCAAAGCGCTTGGTAGAAGCTCACAAAGGGATTATCAGCGTTTCCAGTGTTGAAAATGAATCGACAAAATTCAAAATCCGTTTGCCGATTGCTCACAGAACTGTTGAAACACAGCTTCTTAAAAGACCCGAAATCGACTAATAATCTTTAAAAATTTGCATTTGGCCTTCCAGAGACATTACCTCAGCTATGTCTATATTTTGTATGTACCGAATGATGAAAAGATTTACTTTGATCGAATGTGTGCCCAGACTAATGCGTCAGGAGCTAGCCGGGTGAAATGTCCCGGTCATACCAATTTCCCATTTCGGGTATGT
>JAKVBD010000196.1 GCA_022446985.1 Lentisphaerales bacterium | reverse complement strand
TTTAAGTTTTGGGTGAGCAATTGAGTCGAGGTAAATCTCAAACCCTTCATTTTCGGGGCGGGCGGAGGCGATAACACCGAGGATTTTTTGCAGTGGGTCTTCGGCTAAAGCACAGAAAAAATGAGCTTCTTTTCCTTGCTCCGACTCAGGCACATCGACTTCCATAAATAAAGTTCCGGCTATCGCCCTGCCGCCGGCCTGACTCCAGTAATCTTGCAGATTGAACTCTCCCTGCAAGGCGGGTAAATCAGCCGTCCATTCATAGTTGAATTCTTTGGGATAGAGCAGGTGTTGGTGTGTATCGATTATCATGATGAACAGACCGTAAAAATATCTTTTAAAATATCGTCATTGTGTTGGCCTACGGCTGGAGCGCCTCGTTCGGATTTAAATATTTCACCGTCGATACGAATGGGACAGCGCAGGGTTTTTAAAGGCGTTCCTCCAGCGGCATAAACAGTTTGTTCCATGTCGAGAACTTTATAGCCCTCGTGTTGTCGTAGTTTTTCCCAGGTGAAAACATCTGAACACCAGATATCGGCAGCTTCGAGAATTGACAGCCAATGTTCAGACGTATGGCCCTCGAGAGTTTTGGCGATGATCGCTTTTATCTCATCTCTTTTATCAAAGGCGTCTTCGGGCTTGGTGAACTCTAAAAGTTGTGCACAGCTCAGTAATTCAGCAAGCTGAGGCAGACTGCCCATAGCCAGGGAAATATAACCGTTTTTAGTTTTATAAAGGCCATAAGGTGCGCCGAGATAAGCATGGGCGTTATTTTTTGCCGAACGCTGTGGCTGCGTGCCGCCGTCATTGAGGTGAGTAGATAAAACCTCAAACTGAATGTCGAGAATTGACTCCATCAGACTGACATCCACACGTCCGCCCTTGCCGCTTATACCGCGCCGAACCAGACAGGCGAGTATACCCTGGGTAAGATGTGCTCCACAGATGTGATCGGCAATGGCCAGTCCCATCGGAGTAGGAGGATTGTCAGCATCGCCGCTTAACCAGGTCAGACCGCTTAGGGATTGAGCCAAAAGGTCCTGGCCGGGTTTATTCACCCAGGGGCCTTCAGTTCCGTAACCGCTGACAGAGGCATAAACGAGACGAGGATTGATTTTTTGAACTTCCTCAAAGCCGAGTCCGAGGCGCTCTATGACACCCGGGCGAAAGTTTTGAATCATCACATCCGCCTTGCCAAGCAGAGCCTTTACCTTTTCGAGATCCTGAGGATCTTTGAGGTTGAGCGCCAGGCTTTTTTTATTGCGGTTGATGGAGTGAAAAAGCGAACTTTCGCCCTCTGTTTCCAAATTAGATATATACAGCTGGCGGCAAATATCACCACTGCCGGGGCGTTCTACTTTGATGACAGTGGCACCTAAGTCGGCCAGTCTCATTGAGGCCGACGGTCCCGCCAAAAATTGACTGAAGTCGAGTACGGTTAAATTTTCGAGTGGTTTCATATTTAAATTATTTCTCTAATGATTCGCGGTAAATGTCATTCATGCGATCAACCGCATTTTCTATGGAGATAGCACCTCTCACGGCATCAAAAATTACCGGGCTGGCTTCGTCCTGGAAGTGCATGTAGCCGTAGTACTGTGGGCGCATAGTGGCCTCGTCGAGTGTTTCTAAGGTATCTTTAAAAAAGTCCTTGCTCGCTTTGTTGACGCGCTCATCCAGCCAGGCTTGACGATGTCCCGGTTGTCCGCCAAAATCAAAATAAAAGCCTTTTTGACTTTCCGCAGAAGCAGTAAACTCACAATACTTCATGGCCACTTCAGCATGCGCCGTATTGGCCGATATCGCAATGCCGGCACCGCCTAAGGTTGAGCATAGACGCTTACCTTTAAAACTCACTAGACCGCCAGCCTTTAAGGTTTTGCCACCGTAATTTTCTTTTGAGTAATTCGAGTAGCCATAATTAAATGGACTGTAGGCGATAGCATCACTTTGCGTCATTTTCTCGGCTATGCCAATGGGGTTTAGTTCTAGACAATCTGCGGGGCAAAGATCGACCAACTCCTTATACATCTCTATAGCTTGAATCATTATCTGGCGCGGTGCGACTTCTGTTTGGCTCGTAAAGGCAGGAGCCCCTAAAGCCTTACAGAGCATGTAGTGGTGCATAAGTGTGTCAATTGGAATTGAGGCAAAACCCACATGACCGGCTCTAGCCAAATCCAGCAGTTCTTCCCAGGTCTGTGGAACTTCCAGCCCATTCTTCTCCATAAGATCTTCACGCCAGGTCGCAACCGGCGTCGCAGCATCGGTGGCCAGAGTCCATTGTTTGCCATCGACATTGTAACTGGCGTGTGACTTGCCAACGCTGTTGGCGGCCTGGTTCTGAATGAACTCAGCGCTTAGATAATCATCGAAAGGCAAGAGGTTTTTGTCTCTGGCGGCGATCGAAACGTGCGGATTATCCATGATTAGCAAATCGTAGCTGCCTGTAAGATCTTCCATAGTGGCATCGGCAAAGGCTTGCAATGAACGCTTTTCCCAAGTGATGCGCACCTGTGGATTGAGTTCTTCAAAACGCTGCGCCGTTGCGACAACTGAGGTGAAACCACGAGTGTGATTCCAGGCAATTCCTTTAAGTTCTATCATAATTAATGTCCTGAATTAGCGTGTTGAGTACTACCAGTGCCCGCGGACTGGCCGGCAAATGAGCCATAAGTAATAAGGGCAAATGACGCGAGCAGTACAAAAAGTCCGGCGAGCAGTGTTTTTGTCGTTTTACCACAGACGCCTTTCCATTCGCGTAAAATGAAGCCGATTGAAAAACTGAAAAATACCAGCATTGCCATGTGAATGCCCCAGCTGATAAACTGGAAGTCGCCCATGCGAACGTGACCTACACCGTAAAAAAGAAATTGACAGTACCAAAGAACACCGGCAAAAATGGCCATGAGGTAATGTTTAGGGAGATTGCTGACTTTACCTGAAACATTAAAGTATTCACCCCAGGTTTTCTCTTTGGTGTGAACGACGCCCCACCAAATAATATTGGTAATGAAAGCTCCGCCCATGGCAAAGATGAATTTAGCATTCCCCTGGAACACACTGGCCTCAAAACCCATGAAGGTTTTACCGGCGCCATATTTCGCCGCAATGGCGTCCATCGGCGCTCCGGCTGCAAGTGCATAGCCAAAAATTGCCGATAAAACACCGGCGATAATGACTAAAATGAGACCTTTTTTAATGTTGAAGCTCTGTGCATCATCGGAATTTGTGGCTGATAAAGAACGCTCTTTATAAATGCCGGCTCTAGCGCAGACAATCACCCCCAGCATGGCAACGGCCAAACCAGAATAAACGATGCCGCCGCCTTCACGGGAAATGTCCTGTAACAAAGTTCCGTTTTCGATTGCCGGTAAAAGTGTTCCGAGTACTGCCGAAATACCAATGGCAATGGCATAAGTCAAAGAAAAGCCGATGTGACGAATGGCCATGGCAAAAGCCATCCCGCCAAAACCATAAGCCGCACCGAGAACAGTCATTTTGACCTTGACTGCCATCGGCGTTTCGCTAATAACCGCAGCAAGTTGCGGCACCGTGAGGTAGGCCATCATAAAGGGCATGACGACCCATGAACTAATGCACATGAGGACCCAAAAGCTCTGGTAAGACCATTTTTTTGTACCTTTTTGCGGCACAAAACAAGTTGCGGCGGCAAGTCCGCCAATGGCGTGTAAAGCAATGCCCAGGAAAATATTTGCTTCCATTTTTATGCTTCCGTATTTTGGCGATTGACCATCAAAAGGTGCTCACAAACTAGAACGAGTTGACCGTTCTGATTATGAACTTCGAGCTTCTCCGCGACGATGCCGAACTGCGGCTTTTTGTGATCGCGTTTATCGCTGATAGTTATTTTACAGGTGATTGTATCATTGATGAAAACCGGCTTAATAAAGCGCAGGCGGTCATAGCCATAGGAAAAGGCTTCGGGATTGATCTCACCCGCAGTCATACCAACGGCGACACTGAAAATTAAGGTGCCATGAGCTATGCGTTCTTTAAATGGCTGAGTTTTACACCATTCGGCGTCCATGTGGTGCGGGAAAAAATCCCCTGTTTGACCGGCGTGAAGAACGATGTCGGATTCTGTTATGGTGCGGCCGAAGGTTTGGCGCGAGTCGCCTAATTGGTAATCTTCAAAAAATAGTGATTTCACCTTTACCTCTAGTTTTAAATAGTAACTGGCAGAGTTTCGCCGCGTTTTTCATTGGATTTGTAACCGGCTTCAACACAGGCCATGGTGTAGATGACATCTTCTACGGATGTCGGAAGTACTTCGAGCGAGCCTTCTTTATGCTGCATGAGGCTGCCCATGATGTCCATAAAAGCATGCGGAAACCAACTGCCTTCAAAAGGGATATTCTCCCATTCGCCCGGCCGTCCCTGCTCATCGAGGCGACAGATTTCCAGATAATCTTTGCCGCCTTCTGGGTAGTTCATCAGTAAACCGACCTGTGCTTTAATAGCTCCTTTTGTTCCCTCCCACTTTATGTAACTTTCGTGGTGTTTTGAACCAAAATAATGAGAGTGACGGGCGGTGACTGTGGCCCGCACTGGATCATCGTAATCCATAATTATGGTGCTGTCGGTAGAAGCCAGTTTGGGCTGTTTAGGGTTGGGGACTGTGCGGGCGTAGACACCATGAGGATTACCTAGAAAGGAGCGAATGAGGTCGATGTGGTGAACGCTGTGATAGTTTAATTCCAAACGCGGCAGACCTTCTAGAAATGGAAAGAGTTCCCATGGGGTATGGATGTTGAGGCGGATCTCCATGTCGGTGATTTCACCGATAGCATCCTGGTCAATTAATTGACGGGCGGCCAGCACGTAGGGGGCAAAGCGCATTTGGCAGTTAATCGCCGCGTATAGTTTTTTGTCGCGACAGATACGGAGAATTTCTTCGGCCTGTTGTAAGCTTTCACCCATGGGTTTCTGAATGAGCACATGGGCTCCGTCTGGTAGTAAAGTGAGGATCTGGGCACTTATGGACGCCGGCAAAGCGATATCGTAAATGACATCTTGCGGAGCCGCGGCGATGGCATCGGCGGCATTATCAAATACATTCTCTATTTGATATGTACTTGCCAGGTCAGAGGCATATTTTTTGACTTTATCACATATACCCCATACTTTAAAATCGCCTAGCTTATAGGCCGGGAGGTGAGCATCTGCAACGATACCACCGGCCCCGATAATGAGGATGGGGTATTTTCTAGAGGGAGAAAAGGTATTTTTAGCTTGCATTTTTACTCAATGAGGTTTTTTGTTATGTATATGATTAACACTAGTAATAACTGCTTTTTATACCAACTCGCTTATTGAACGCATCACTGGAATAATTGTTCTAATCACGGATTTTCATGAATCGATATAAGTTTATTAATGATCTTAAATTGAAGATTTACGCCTTTGAGAAAGTAAAGGTCGGCACCTGGTGGAATTACCCGAAGCACAGCAGCCCCTTTGCCAGAATATTTGTGATTCTGGAGGGCGAGCAGCAGGTGCGTTTCGACGGTAAAACTTATCATCAGACAGCGGGCAATATCTATTTGGTGCCTCCATTTACCGCGGTCGATTATAGCTGTAAGGACTATTGCCTGCAGCACTACATTATCTTTTCGACAGAACTAGCGGGTTATGGCAGTGCCTTTCAGCATGGCAATGTCAAATGTGAGTTCCCCTTGAATGAAGTGATGAAGACGGCTGTTAATCAATTAGTGACGTCAGCGCCGCAGTACGGCTTGAAGAGTTACAATCCTGCCGGTAAAGAGTACAACAAGTCCATTGCTCATCGCCCTTTAACAGAAGTGGCTCCCTTAATTCACTGGCAGGCTTCGGCAGTTACCCGTTTACTGTTAACGCCGTTTCTGGAATCCTTGAGCTTTAGTGAAAGTCACGAGCGTTTTATTCAGGTGATTAAATACATGGAGACACATTTGTCGGAACAGATAAGCTTAAAAGACCTGGCGGCGCAAGTAGCTTTGGCTCCTACATATTTTTCCGATATCTTTGTAGAAAACTTTGGTGTCAGGCCAATGAAATACATTCACCAACTGCGCATAGAAAAAGCCCAGTTGCTGTTATCGACCAGCCCTTACAATGTCTCAGAAATCAGTCAGAAGTGCGGCTTTAAAAGTTCCGCCTATTTTTGTCGCAGCTTTAAAGAAAGTACGGGGTTGACTCCCAAGCAATACCGTCAAAACGGCTTTTGAGCGACTGTATGCGGTCTATTTAAGGGAAAATTGGGAGGGGTTCATTACAGCTTATGAGAAGGTGAAATCCAAAAATCACTAACAGTAAGTAATTAAACCGACGAGACGAGGCTGTGTAAAAAACAACTCACCCTTAGGCTGGAAGCCTTAATTACCAGCATTCTGAGATAAAATATCAGGAAATAAATATAAATAATTTAAGAAGTCTGAGAGACTTCATCAAAGTTATAACTCGATTCAAATTAATATATTGCAAGGTACTGTTGATCAAGTCTTTCAGACTTGGGATCATGATTTATCAGGACCTGGGGTTTCACCACCAGGCTTAAAATTATGAAGCTCTACAGGCTTCGCTTTGTTTTTCATCCAGCCTCAGATCAGCAGTTAGAAAGCTTTCGGTAGCCAGAAAACTAACTTT
>JAKVBD010000195.1 GCA_022446985.1 Lentisphaerales bacterium | reverse complement strand
GACATTATTAATGCACTGGAGAATGAAGCTGAAAATTCCAAGTTCTATGACATCGATCCGAGCAGTGAACTTCCTACCGGGGAAAAGTTCGGCAGTGTTCAGGAATTGAAGAAAGCACTCATGAATCAGGATGGTAAAGTTGCCTGGTCAGTTTTTGAAGGCCTCATGTGTTACGCTCTGGGCCGGGACGCCAGTTTTACCGACAGGCCTTTTATAGAACAGTCTCTTAAAGAACTGGCTCAGACCGCAAAAGGCGAAAAGTATGCCGTCAAAGATATGATCAAACAGATCGTCACCAGTAGAATGTTTTTGGAAAATTAAGCAGAGAGTTAGACTTATGAATATAAATACAACCAGCTCAAGAAGAAGTTTTTTAGTCAATGGCGGCAAACTCACTACTTTACCATTTTTAGCCAGCCTTTTACCATCCGGTGTACGGGCAGCTCAAGAAAAGAATCAAAGTCCAAAGCGCTTATTGTGGATGGCCATGGGCCATGGTCACTTAAATGAATTCTATCCAAAGGAAACGGGCAATCTTCGTGACATCTCCATGGCTCCGGCTTTTGAACCACTGAAGAAGAATTTTGACAACCTAAGTTTGGTTTCTAACTTCAGCAATAATAAAAATCATGAGTCTCATAAGGGCACCGAAGCCCTTCTCAGCTGTGCCAACGTCAATGGCTTTCCAGGGAAGAGCCGCCACAACAGTATCTCCTGTGATCAGATTGCTGCGCAACAGATTGGCAGTGGAACTCGTTATCAGAGCATCCAGTTGAATACCCGTTCAGATAAAGGCTCCGGGCACGGTGGTGTTGCCATGTCTTATCGCATAGATGGCAGTGCTCTGCCGGGAGTCAGCTCTCCACTCGATTTTTACTACATGGTATTTGGCGGCAACCTGACTAAAGAAGAGATCGCTCAGGCATTGAAGAAACGCAAAAGTGTATTGGATATCATGCGTTTTGAGGAGAGTTCTCATAAACGTCTATTGGATAAAGCTGACCGCGAAAAGCTTGAGGAATACGCTACCAGCATACGCGATATAGAGCTGGAGATCACCCGTGAGAAAGAGTGGATCAATATTCCTTATCCTAAAGCGATTACCGCCAAACCTAAAACAGGTCTGATCGGTGAGGAAGAAGTGCGTGCCATGTTTAAAATTCTGATCGCTACTTATCAAGTCGATGCATCACGGGTAGTTACTTATCGTTTACCGGATGCCGAATTACTGCAGGGCCTGGGTATACCGGCAGATCCGCACAAGCTATCTCACGCTGGAACTCAACCGGCTTTGCAGGAGTATAACCGAATCCGATCCAAAAAGTGGATGGAGCTTTACTCCTTGTTAATTGACCAACTGCGTCAAACCAAAGATCCTCTTGACCCTAAAGGCGGGACTCTGTATGACAATAGTATGGTTTACCTGGGCGGTGGTCTTCGTAATAATCACGTCAATAAAAATGTCCCATGTCTATTGACCGGTGGTGGCTTTAAAGCTCTCCAGCATGGCAAGCACCACAATGCCGCAGAAAAGAATACGCCCCTGGCCAATTTATGGACGACAATGTTGAAGGATGCCGGTTGCAAAATCGACCTATTCGCCGATGCCAATGGCCTGGCGGATTCCATTTGGACTTGATAAACTTTTACTAAAAAAAAAGTTCATCCATCTGTAAAGAAAACTCTGTCTGTCTTCGTGATAAGTTTGATGCTGAAAAATTTGCAGTCGTTTTGGCAATGTGTTAGGATTAAATATGTATGTGGGGAGCGAGAGAGATGAAAAAATTTACCTTAATTGAGCTTTTAGTAGTTATTTCGATAATCGGTATCTTGTCAACTTTACTTTTACCTTCTCTCAGTAGTGCCAGATTTAAGACGATGGGTGCCATATGCAAGAACAATCTCAAACAACTTTACATCATGAAGTCAAGTTATAGTGACAGTAACGATGAATATTTTATGTATTGGCCAGTGGGTAATAATAATGGGCTTTGGTATAAACATTTTACCGATACCGGCGGCGATGGTGCTTATTCTTTGTCAGATGGGGAACTGAAGATTCTTGAGTGTCCGGTTATCTACTCTATTACTCCAGGGAATTTAACCAGAGGAGCTCATAGGAATATTGGTATGAACTCTTTTCTTCCGGGACGTAAATGGACTGGAATTAATGATCCTGTAAGTATGATCTTGTTGGGAGATGGATACAATCATCACACCAATGACGGAACTCCTACGGCAGGGTTTTATTCATGGTCTATCAATGGTAATGTTAGATTGGGGGAGAATTTGACTACATACACAGTAGTAAAAAGAACCTCATTTTTGTCGATGGTCATGTTGAAGCCAAAACAAGATCCTTTTGTACCGGGCGAACCAGGTATTGGGATCCAGATATGCAGTGAGCATTTTCTCCGAAGCCAATGATTCAGCAGATTCCATCTGAGCTTAACAATGAAGTTGTGACTAATTTCTAAGTAGATATCCTCTGGAAAGAAAATGTATATTGTCTTTTTGACAATATTTAGAGCTAAAAATTTGCAGCCGTTTTAGCAATGTATTAGTTTAAAACATGGTTATTGGAGCTGCAGATATAAAAAGATTTACTTTGATAGAGCTTTTAGTGGTTATTGCTGTTATCGGTATTTTGACCTCAATGCTTTTGCCTGCTTTACAAAATGCCAGATTAAATATTAAGGGTGCCGTATGTATGAGTAACCTTAGGCAAATCCATAATATTTCAGATAGCTATTCGGTTGACAATGATAATTATTTTATAGTTTGGTCAAAGTCGCCAACAGAAGGAAAGATTGTTTATTGGTTTAGAGAGTTTACTTATACCGAAGACAATTACCCTTATTCTTTATCAGATGCAGAACTGAAGATTCTTGAGTGTCCGGTTATCTACTCCATTACTCCAGGGGATTTAACCAGAGGAACTCATAGAAATATTGCTATGAACTCTTTTCTTCCGGGACTTAAATCAACTGCGGTTGATACTCCTTCCGAGATGATCTTTTTGGGCGACGGATACAATCATTACACCAATGATGGAACTTCTTCACCAGGGTTTTATTCATGGGCCATTAATGGTAATGCTAGATTGGGAGGAGAATTTGACTATATACACAGTAGTAAGAAAAATCTTGTGTTTGCAGATGGTCATATTACCCCCAAAACGAGATCCTTTTGTTCAGGAACTACAAGATACTGGGATCCTGCCTTGCAGTAAATTTTGTTCGTATGTAAAGAAATTATATACGAGTTTCGTGTTTATTAAATAAACAGAAATTTACCGGACGAATATGAAATCTAAATTACTCAAATTTTCCCTGTCCTTATTGCTGGCCCAACCGGTGTTAGCCGAGTTGACTGTTCCGGGCTCCCTGGAACCTTTTTTTGAGAAGTTCTGCTATGATTGTCATGATACTGATACCGAAAAAGGCGATCTGGATTTAGAGGGACTGAACCGCAAAATTACCAATGCTACCGATGCCGCTCATTGGCAGGATATTCTTGATCAAATGAACTCTGGAGAGATGCCGCCCAAGAAGAAAAAACAGCCATCCAAAGAAGAATTGTCAGCAGCTATTGGAGATCTAACAGAAGTCCTATTCCAAGCTCAGGAGAAACTACAGGATAGTGGTGGTGAAAAAGTAGTCCGCTATTTAACCAGAAGAGAATACGAAGTGACCATCAAGGAGCTCATGGGCATTAGCCTGAATGCCGAAAAACTTCCGGATGATGCCGGTGACCGTTTCGATACTATTGGCAAGGACCAAAGCTTTACTTCCCGTCGTTTTGAAAAGTATTTCAGCTTTGCTCAAGATGTTTCCAGGACGGCTCTTCACTGGGCTCTACAGCCAAGAGCTAAGTCGAAAGTTGAACGTAAAGAGTTTGCCAATACTGAAGGTAGAAGTAAGAAAGTTTATGAGATTTACCAAAAGAACCCTAAAGCCTTTCCCTTTAGTGGAGTCAAGAAAGGACAGCGAGAATACTATGAGCGCAATATGGCCATTCATTCCAAGGGGCGCATGCTGTCGCACGATTTACTGGTAAGTAGCGTAGGGGTGACAATAAACCCTGACCCTAGAGCCCATTACAAAATTCGCTTTTGTGGTGGTGTTGTCGATGGCGTGCAAACCAGGAGATTTGTTCGTGTGATGCGTAAAGGGAAATTCTCCGGTAAGCACGGTATAGCTTTCGCAAGTTTGCATATCGATGGCAGCATAGACCATCCTTCTGTGCATGAAGTTGACTATAAACCTTCTTATAAACCAGAGAAAATTAAAAACGACTTTGTTCATATCCTTGAAGACAAACGGGGTGGTCCGGGTTTTGAACAGTTTTACCACCATTACAAACCCATTGAAGCAGGCGTTCCCAAAGATACGATATTTGCTAAGTGGATGGAGTTGGAAGGCCCTTTTTACGATGAAAAGTCTATCTTTGAAGAGTTAGTTGAACGTTATAAAGTCAAGACTGCCAGGGATGGTGAGTTAGATATCATCGCAGCAGAGTTTCTCAGCGAATTCAGCAAAGAAGTTTTTCGCCAAAAAACAGTTCCAGCAAAGTTTATCTCGGGCTTACATGCTTACTATCAAAGTAAAAGAAAAGCCGGTTTAAGTTTTAGAGAGGCCGTCATTGATCCTCTGGCGATGATCTTGAGTTCAAGTCATTTCCTCTATTTGCTCGAGCCGGATGAAAAACCAAAAAGTTTAGATACCGTCAGCCTGGCCAATCGCCTCTCTTACTTTCTATGGAGTTCGCCACCGGATGAAGAGCTTCTTGCCTTGGCAACAACGGGAAACCTTCTACAAACGAATGTTTTAGAGCAACAGATAGATCGTTTACTAGATCATCCCAATGCCGAAAGTTTCTTCAAGGGCTTCATGAGTCAATGGATGCATTTGAAGCGCTTTGATGCTTTGAATTTGGACTCCAAGCTTCTGTTACATAGAACTGATGGTATGATTGAGGCCTCCAGTCGCGAGCCGTCAGAGTTTTTTAAAGTACTGGTGCGTGAGAACCTTAGTGCATCAAACTTGATCGATTCTGACTTTGTGACGGTGAATGCTTTGTTGGCCAAGAAATATGGTCTTAATCATAAAGAACTGGGGAATGATTTTGAGAAAGTCAAATTACCGGCGACTTCTCCTCGTGGTGGTTTATTAACACAAGCAGCTTTTCTTTCCATGGGGACCATGGGCAACAGGACATCTCCGGTTATCCGCGGTGCTTTGGTTAAAGAAATTTTGCTTAATGATCCCCCGCCCCCGCCACCACCCAATGTACCTGAATTAATTCACGAAGGCGTGGACCCACTTGCCAGCGTGCGCACTCTAGTTGAATTACATCAGGAGAAAGCTCAATGTGCTTCCTGTCATGCCCGCTTCGACTTTATCGGCTTAGGTCTGGAGAATTTCGATGCCATTGGCATGTGGCGGGATAGAGAACTGGTTTCATTAGCAGAAGAAGCTCAGCAGTTAGACAAAAAACCTAAAAAAGTTTATGAAATAGATGCCAGCGGCAGTTTACCCAATGGCGATACCTTCAATGATATATTTGGCCTAAAAAAGGCTTTGATGGCACAAAAAAGACAGGTCGCCGCTTCACTTTTAGAAGGCTTATTCTGTTACGCTATAGGGCGTGATTTCAGTTTTACCGACAGACCGTTTATTCAACAGACTTTGAATGCTTTAGAACTTGATGGTGCCAATGAATATCAAGTACGCGATATGATTAAAAAAATTATTAGCAGTAAAGCCTTTCTAGGGAAATAAATTATGAATATACAGAATAGTACATCGAGAAGATCTTTTTTAACGAATGGCTCAAAATTTTTAGCATTGCCATTCCTTCCAAGTTTATTGTCCGCTCAGGAAGGTCGACAGTTTGCCAAAAGTGCTAACCTTCAATCTACAAAAAGACTCCTGTGGTTGAGTATGGGACACGGCCATATGGAAAAGCATTTTTATCCAGAAAGTTATGGTGAGCTTACTAAGATTAGTTTACCACCCGGGCTAGTGCCGCTGAAGAAAAACCTTAAGCACATGACCATGGTCAGTAATTTAAGCAATAATCAGAATGTGCAGCCGCATGACGGCTCAGAAGCGCTACTAACATGTGCAAATGTTGTGGGTTTCCCGGGAAAGGCCAGACACAACAGTGTTTCCTGTGATCAAGTCGCCGCGGGTTTTTTAGGTAAAGAGACACGTTATCAAAGCTTACAGCTAAATTGTCGCAAAGAAGATGCGGACAATGGTCATGGAGGAGTGGCACTTTCTTATCGTCACGGCGGTAGTCCTTTGCCGGGTTTAGAATCACCTTTGGAGCTTTATTACAAAATTTATGGCGGTAATATCAGCCGTGAGGAGCATTTACAGGTCTTAAAAGATCGCCGCAGTATTTTGGATATCATGGGATTTGAGAGTGACTCAGCTAAGAGGATTTTAAGTAAGAATGATTTTGCTAAGCTGGACGAGTACAGCAGCAGCTTAAGGGATGTAGAAAAGGCCATAATCCGTGAGGAATCATGGGTGGCTGTTTCTTTCCCGAAGGCACAGACTAAAGCTCCTAAAGATGGACTTGTCGGTGAAGCAGAAATAAGAGTGATGTTCAAAATGTTAATAGCGGCTTATCTGACAGACTCGACGCGAGTGATGACTTACCGCATGCCCGATTCAGGGTTATTAAAGGGCATGTCGATCTCATCGACACCCCATACACTATCGCACTATGGGACCAGCGAAG
>JAKVBD010000194.1 GCA_022446985.1 Lentisphaerales bacterium | reverse complement strand
GAAAAAATCATTTTCAGAAAAATATTAGCATAGATGAACTTATACCTACCTTCAGGAGGTCGATGCTATTTTACTTGTAGCATAAATTCAGGACAGCGTTGGGAATTGGTAAAATTCTACAGATTTCGATCCCAAAAGTTCGCCTTAAAAATCGAGATATAGATTTTGTCGTTGATTTTATTAGGAGAACGTCACGAGATCTAAACGAAGAAGGAGTCGGCCTGAATATTGTTGTTGGAAATATTGGTAAGAAAACAATAAACCTTGACCTCGATGACATTCCTATTAGGGAGTTACTAAATTACGTTTGCGATCAAGCCGATCTTAAATTAGTAGTTAAAAATAACGCTATTTTAATTTCAAACAATCAAAACTCAAACCCCTAAAACAGAACGGCCAAAGCTCACCCAGAAAGGCAGAACTGCAAAACCGACAATTAGTGAAGTCAAAGATATCTTCATGGCAAGTTCAGGACGACCGCCATAAAACTTGGCCAGTACAATTGGAAAAAAGGCTGCAGGCATAGCCGCTTCAACTATCAGTACTTTGAGTAAGGCATCGCTGTAAGGCATAACTGAAGCCAGGTAAATCAAAACTGCTGGTAACACTCCACTGCGCAAAACATTGGCTGAAAGGATCAAAGCATAATCTTTCTTCCATTTACTGATTTTACCTTCAGGATCTTGCAAACAGCCATAAATTGTTGTTCCCACCAAAATGATTCCAAAAGGAATGAACGCCATACCAATTGAATCAACTGCTGAGTCAATAAAACCAGGGACGTATAAGTCTAGACTTAAAGCATTTATGAGTAACGAAACAAGAACCATTATTGTCGGACCATTGACCATTTTCATCATGGCTCCTTTACCAATCTTGCCACTGAAGAGCATCATCGCTATAGACCAAATGGCAAGTTCAACTCCCATATTGTGAAGAAGCATAACACCGAGAAGCTCGCCTCCAAAGAGTCTTTCAATAACCGGAATGGCAACGAAACCATAGTTCTGTAAACCCGTCGCAACTGCAAAAGTACTTTGCGCTGAGCGCTCCTTAAATATTTGAATCTTAAGAATATAGCGACTCACCACAAAACAGATGAGCATCGCCAGAGTTACACTCATAAACCCTGCGAGTGGGGCCCAGAAAGCATTGGTCGAGTTCTTGATCATAGGATTACCGACTACTTTAGAAAAGATGAAGCACGGCAAAAGAACATTTACCAAAAACTTTAGGAGGCTGTCGTCTGCCTCTTCAGCCAGTAAACCAAACTTGCGTGCAGCAAAACCTACCCCCAAGAGTATAGCTACAGATAAAACAGCCTCTATGAGTTCTGGTGACAATTAGATATTTCCGTATTTTTCGAGGAGTTCTTCCAATTCAGTCGAAGCCTGTTCCCATTCCGTTTCGACTTCTTCTTTTTCATGGGCCGTAGTCATGAGCTTTTCATTGACCTCTTTAAATTTGTCGCCAGCAAGATTCTCATCAAATTGAGCTATCAACTCTTGCTCGACTTCCTCCAATTCAGCAATTTTTGCCTCAAGGGCAGCTACCTTTTTCTCAAGTGGACCTTTTTGCTTACTCAATTGTTTACGGGCTTCGGCTTCCCGACGCTTTCTCTCTTTGCGCTCAGCGGCGCTTTCCGAAGTAGAGCTGGAATCCTTTTCCTCTTTGGCTTTCACTGGTGAAGAAGTATTTTTCTCTTCTTTAAATTCAATCCCTTCACGTTCTTCTTCCAACTTGTGACGGTAGTACTCATAATCGCCATGAAATTTGCGAAAACCTTTAGGGCTGACTTCGTATATCTGTTCTGAAACAGTTCTTAAAAACTCAATATCGTGACTTACAAGGCAGATAGTCCCTTTAAATTCTTTGAGGGCATCCTGCAAGGCTTCCCGAGACTGAATATCCAAGTGAGTTGTCGGTTCGTCCAGAAGCAAAAAGTTTGGCGGATTCAGCAGCAGTTTAGCTAGAGATAAACGAACTTTTTCACCTCCACTCAAAACCTGAACTTGTTTGAGAATATCATCTCCAAAGAAACCGAAACTACCTAGTAAACTACGAACTTCGGCTTCTGGAGTCTTCGCAGCGACGCCTTTAGCGGTTTCGTAAACGGTAAGCTCTGGTGCCATTGTCTGAGTGTAATCCTGAGAGTGATACCCCATAACAACATTGTGGCCTTGAGTTCTCTTGCCTTCCTCAATATCCAGATCACCGGCAATAATACGCATAAGAGTCGTCTTACCCATACCATTGGTTCCGACAATGCCGATTTTTTCGCCATTCTGGACTTCGATATTGATATCTTTATATATCCAGCGCTTACCATCGTAAGATTTACCCATATCAGTCAAAGTCGTCAAAATTGGGCTACAACGAGTAGGTTCTGTCAAACGAATTTTTGCTCCACGTATAGCTGCTATAGGGGCATCTATCTCTTCCATCTTCTCAAGCTCTTTCATACGACTCTGAGCTTGGCTGGCTTTAGTTGCTTTAGCTTTAAAACGATTGATAAAACTTTCCAGCTTCTCTTTCTTTGCCTGCTGATTTTTGTAGGCCGCCTCGAGATGCATATTGCGTTCTTCACGCATTTTCACATACTTGTCGTAGTTACCTTCGTAACGCGTTGCCTTGCCACTAAAAATCTCAATAGTCACATTGGTCAAAAGATTCAAAAGATAACGGTCGTGAGAGATCAGCAGCATCGTACCGCGATAAGTCTTTAAATATTCCTGAAGCCACTCGATGGCCGGTACGTCCAGGTAGTTGGTAGGTTCGTCAAGTAACAGAATATCTGGAGTTGCTATGAGAACACGGGCTAATTCAGCACGCATTTGCCAACCACCGCTAAACTCCTGCATAGGTCGATGGAAGTCTTCAACTGTAAAGCCCAATCCAGAGAGAGCGGTTTCTGCCAGGTTTTTGATGTTATATCCACCAAGCTCTTCAAACTCAGTTTGCAGTCGCCCTAAGCGATCCAAAGCTTTATTTTGCTCTTCTTGAGTCGCTTCGCTATCAGCTAAAACATGCTCTGCTTTGTCTATGGAGTGTTCAATTTCCTGAAGCCTTGGAATCGCCTGCTGAGTATAGTCGATAATCGTTTTAGATTTTGCACTATTTTCAATCTGTTGCTTAAGGTGACCGAGTGTCAGGTTTTTACCTATTGAGTAATCACCTTTATCTGGAGATATCTGATTAGTCAGTATCCTGAAAATTGTACTTTTACCGGCTCCATTAGGCCCGACCATTCCGACTCTTTCTCCTGGATGAATATGGAAAGAAAGGTCGTTAAGGATATTCTTTTTACCAAATGACTTTCGAACTGAACTAAACTGCAGCATGTAGGCCTCTCACTAAAATCTTTGGCGTATACTGCCACATCTATTCGCAAGTACAAATTCGTAGAAAGATTTTTAAAGCATGCTCAATACCATTTTTTTATTGAAAAATATATCAATTCCATGACATGATTTCATTTTTGACTCGACTGTTTATAAAATGGCTAATTCTGGTTACTTGATGTATAATTTCTGGAAGCTGTATAAATTGAGGTAAAATGAGCACAAATAGACAGTCTGATTTTTTAAAGATGGCCTTTGATGCCAGACCTGTTTTGACGGCCTATGCTTTCACTCTTTTGAAAGACTGGGGACTGGCTCAGGATATTTTTCAGGATGCAGTCATCAGTATGAATGAAAAATATGAAGACATTCAAAAAGAGTCTCCGCTTTCATGGCTTAAAATGGTCATTCGAAATAAAGCCGTCGATTACATACGCAAACAAGAAAGAACTTCCAGAAATCACGAGCAGCTATTACCATTGGTCGACAAAAAATTCGATGCCCTTCTAGAAAAGGAAAAAATCGAGTTTTTAAAAGAGAAAGAAAAAGCTCTTCAAGACTGCATGGCCAAACTAGAATCGGACTCACAAAACATACTTGTTGAGTTTTACCGCCATAAAAAAAGTTGTTTGTCACTTTCTGAACTTTATGGCAAAACAGCCAATGCTATACGCTTAACACTTTCGCGCAGCCGAGCTCAACTCCGTCAGTGCGTTAAAATCAAAATGGAGGAGGCATGAAAAAAAATACACTCTTCGATAATTATATAAATGATTCACTGACAGACTCAGAATATGAAGAGTTAATGGAAAAACTGCAGGATGATGAAATTGCTGAAAAGTTTACCAATTACCTCATCGAAACTCAGTTAATCTTAAATGCTGCATCAAATATTACTTCTGTAGCACCATCTGTAGCTCCAGAGATAAAAGAAACTACTTTTAAGACAGTATCCTGGAAAATACTCTTCCTCGCAGCATCCATCATCCTTGGCCTGTTCCTTCTTATTCCTCAAAAGCAGCAATTTGAAGTGATCGCCAGTACCTCATCTACTTTTAAAAGTGGTCAATTTATAAACAACAAAGTGATTGCACTGGATGATGGTACCGTAAAATTTAAATTGCCCGATAACTCAATTATCGAGCTCAAGTCCCCTGCCCGCCTTATTGCGCTATCCAAACATCAACTTGAGTTGACCAAAGGCTCTCTCAATGTTCACCTGGCACCCAATGTCAAATCCTTTGAAGTCACTACTGCTTTTGGAACAGTTGAAGACCTTGGAACTGCATTTGGTATTCACCTGACAAAAAGCTCCGCACTACTATCGGTGTATGATGGTAAGGTCCGTTTAAAGCTCAAGAACAACAGTAAAGAGTTCACTGTAGGCGAAGCGGTCACTTTTAATGAAAAAGAATTTCAAAAAGCCATCTTTACTGAAGATGTTTTCGAAGCTCAGGACATCTCTCTTTTTGGACTTGGCTATCGTCAACTGCGTCCGGGACAAAACATGGAGCTTAACCTGGATAAATCAGCACAGTCAATTCAAACACAAATCTCTATGTCCTTTGAGCGGGACAGAGATTTCAAATACCAACTTGTTGCCACGTCTCAGGGAAAAGTTATTTATGAGTCCTCTGCCCACACGGCCAAAGATGAATTTGACATTTCCATACCGGTAAACAATCTGGACAATGTTCAAATAACCTTTAAAGCTCTGGAGGGCAGTATTCAAAATGCCGTACTGAAGATGCAAAACATGCAATTGCTGACTAAAGGTTCACGCCCCTACGAAGGCGATTTTCTTATTCCTCCTTCATCGGAGTGGTCATACTTCTTCGAAAAGCAACCAGAAGCAAACTGGTTACAGCTGACTTATGATGACAATCAATGGCCCAAAGGACAAGCAAGTATTGGTTATGGTGATTATGATTTAAAAACGAAAATCGGTCCTAATTCTTTGAGAAAAACTATCTCCAGAATATACTTGAGAAAAGTTTTTGACCTGGACAATATTGAGCTGGCTGACATGCAAAAGCTCAACTTGAACTTACTGGCCGATGACGGAGCTGTTATTTACCTGAATGGCAGAGACATATTAAGGCATAACCTAACTGACGGTCCAATAAATGAAGAGACTCACGCCCTAAATAGAGCTGGTATACATAGTGGCGAAATCATCTACAGCAACTACAGCTTACCTGTTGACAGTCTAAGTCAGGGCAAAAATGTTATCTCCGTCATTCTTTACCAAGTTGGTAAAAAGAGTAGTGATATGCGCTTTGATCTACAGTTAAAAGTTTATTAACTTGACACAAAACAAAGGCTGCTCTAGCTTTCTTCTGGCTTAAGGAGATTGCATGGACAACAAAACTTATTTTGAAAAAATAGATTCAGCCCCTGCTTCTCTATTTGACCTGGCCCTCGGTTATGAATCCGACAATGATCGCTATACCGGCATGGAGCAAATTGGCTCTGGTGCCATAAAAAAAATTCAGCGTGTTCTTGATTTAACCAGCGGCCGTCCTGTTGCCCTTGCTTTACCAAATGAAAGCCTGACGAAAGAACAAGTTCAACACTTCCTCGAAGAAGCTCGTTTAACCGCCTCTTTAGAACACCCGAATATCATCCCCGTTTATGACCTTGGCTTCAATCAGCAAGGGACGCCTTACTTTACGATGAAGCTGTGCAGCACTCAAAAACTGGCAGATATTCTACAAGGGGATGAAAGCAGTCTTTTCCAATTGCTCGATATCTTCTTAAAAATTTGTGAAGCTATGGCCTGTGCCCACAATGCCGGAGCCATACACCATGACCTGAAGCCAGAGAATATTCTCCTTGGAAATTTTGGCGAAGTTTTTGTCTGTGATTGGGGCTCCGCCCAAATTATTCCCGGCTCTGTTCTTGAGCAAGAAGTTGGACAGCTATCCAAAGCTTTAACCAAAGGGACGCCTGGCTTCATGTCACCTGAACAACTTGCTGGTGAGCCCGCTCATATTACTCAAGACATTTATACAATGGGCGCCCTGCTCTACAAAATTCTGACAGGTAAAGCTCCTGCTGAAAAAAATATAGCTGCTCCTTCAAATTTAAAACCTAATACTCCAACTGGCCTCGAGGCTATTTGTCTGAAAGCCATGTCAGAGAAAGCTTCTGATCGTTACCAGAAAACTGAAGGACTTATCACCGACATTAAGGCATGGATATCAGGTTTTGCCCCATCTGCGGAACAGGCAACATTGCAAAAACAATTGAAGCTACTCATTTTCCGTCACAAGACACTTTCAATCAGTATTCTGGTCAGCCTGCTCATTATTATTTGTCTTTCGCTCTTCTACATCAACTCTCTAAAAGAAAAGGAGAAGCAAACTCGTATTCAAAGAGATAGAGCTGAAAAGGCTCTTGAACTTTACGACCTTGAAAAAGAGAACCG
>JAKVBD010000193.1 GCA_022446985.1 Lentisphaerales bacterium | reverse complement strand
TAATAACATGAAGTTAAGTTTGATATAGCCTGATTCAATTGTGTAATTTTTCTTTCTTAATTTTTACGGATGTGTAAAGAAAAGAGGCCTCAGCTAAGTGTGTTTTTATGGATAGTTTATTTTTGTCTATCCCATAAACACTAAGGCACACACTGATAACACTGTCAGTTATTGGCAGCATCATTTTTTATTTCAGCTCTGGAAATTTTTTGTAAACATAAGCCAGCTCGGCCTTCTCTAAAGCGGCGAATTCACTCAAAAGCTTTTTATAGTCCTCGTTGCTTTTTCTGGCTTCCTTCTCTTTTTTACGTAAACTATTGTGCATAAAAAATTTATACTTGTTGCGAATGCTCTGCCACTTGTCCTCAGTGGCAGTCAGCAAGCGAACATACTCTTCATCATCCATTAAACTAACGCGGGCATCGGCTAATAATTTCTTTTTCTTAAATGCCTTATCAGTCTCAAGTTTAAGGTTATAGGGGTAACGTTGAGCTTTCTTTGCCGACCATTTGGAAATATCCGGGTTCGCAACAGCTTTCCCCTTCCAGACTTTCACTGAATCCACTTTACCCTGACCACCTATAAAGCCAAAAATGATCCTTGTCTTAGGGTTTTTGAAGCGTTCATTTTGCCCTACTAGAAAGTGCTGGTCGTCGATATGCACAAAAACATTAGGGCCTGAAATTTCAACAGTAATGGTATATTCCTGACCATCCGTGAGCTTGGCACCGGCAATATCCTCATACTCAAAGTATGAGTGCTTATTTTGCTCCTTATATTTGTAGGAGTAAATTTTATCTTTATCGAAACGGTTTACCAGGCAGTGCCCTTGCTCACCATTAAAGCCGATATTCAATGACTTAAAGCCATTTATCGACTTGAATTTAAATTCCAGAATTAAATCACCGATTGGCTCACTGAACTTATGTCCCATACTAATTCTTTGTACGGGATCTTTACTCTGAGAACAATCGTAGTGGTAAAATCTACCTTCAACCTTTTGCCCTACAGGCCTCTTAGCCGACTGCCAAAGTTTTAGATTGATGCTGTCGCCTGAAAAATCTTCATCGATGAATACTTCTCCCTTCTCAAGAAATAATGATTCCACGCTATGGCCGGAATGTAAAAGAAAGAGAGTTAAAAAGAGAATTTTAGTTATATTTATCAAGATATCAGTTCCTTAGTTTTGCATTAATTCGCTGGGAGTTCCGGTAGTTTGAAAGCTGGAGAAAATTCGGACAAAAAAAAATATCCTATGCCGAGCTGGTGCTCAGCGATCCATACTTATGCGGGCAACCTGCCCGCATAAAGACTCTAAGAGTAAATATCTCGAGTATGGCCATTGGCGTCGGCAAATGCCTTAATTGGAACACCGGCATCCTGCAGCATAGTCGTCCACAAGTTGGCCAAAGGCGTGTTTTCTTCAGTCGCTTTACGGTGATATCCATGTTTGATCCCCTTGAAACCGCCACCAGTCAGCAAGCAAGGTACATTGGTATTTCTATGAGCTGTTCGTAAACCACCACCCCAGAAAACCAGACTGTTATCAAAAATAGTTCCACCATTCGGATCAAGAGGATCTTTAGCAGCACGCAGCATATCAATTAATTTCGAGTAAAGCTGTAGCCACTTAGTCGAACGTTTTAGATTTAAATCATGAAGTGCGGCATTACTTCCATAGTGTGATAAAGTATGCGGAGATTGGCCAATGTTCATACTGGTCAGCAAACCGGCATCCGGCATCCGGTAAGTGATCACCCGCGTTGAATCTGTTTGATAAGCCGTCACAAGCAGCTTATACATCATTAGCATTTCTTTTTCTGCACCCAAGCCATCTTTAGGGGCGCGAAAACCGGCTTTGGGGTATGGTTTATTGATCCAGTCCTGCTGGCGACTTATGGCCAGTTCTATATCACGAACAGATGTCGTATATTCTTCAAGCTTCTCCTGGTCGCCCTTGCTGAGTCGACGTTTGGTATCCGCTGTATCGATTTTTAGAAGGTCAAAAATACTGCGTTCTTTTTTAAGCATTGCAAGTTGCTGCTGTTTAGTCAAACCGCCGCCAAACAGGGCATGGTAAACTTCAAGTGGAGTCCTCTGACCAATTAACGGGCTGCCGTCTTTTCGGTATGAAACAGCTACACCCCCATGACCGTTGCCATCTTCTTTAGGTCTTACATTGAGCTGCATACTTTCATAACGGGTGCTTTGTCCTAAATGTTCAGCAGCCACCTGATCACAGGAGATACTATTGTGGCGGGATTTACCAGAAAAGCCAACGACATTGCAACTGCTGAACAAGGCTTCACTTCCTTCATGAGGCTGCTTATTCTGCTTATTCGTTAAATTGGAAACCATCGTTGTATGAGCTAAATTTTTCTGTAAAGCTTTCCAGGCCGGCGGCAACTTCATATCTTTCAATGTACCAGTGGCTGTTGGATAAAAATGCTTTTCCATATGGCCATGTCCCATGCTCATCCACAGAAGGCGTTTAACAGGTTTAGCCGCTTTATCAGATGCCGCCTGTAAGTTAGCCGGCAACAAACTGGTTAAAAAAGGAAGGGCCAGACATTTGGAGCCATTTGTCAAAAAGCTTCGACGCGATGTATTGGTAATAATATTCATAATCTATTCCTTAATTTTCCAAAAATGCCTGACTGGTTACCACTTGTTTGACCATTTCCTTAACTGTATAAACTTTCCCTTTCGACTGTTTTTTCTCAAGATCATCCAACACCTGACGAATCAAGGGGCGGTCAGTAAAACTGATGTCACGGCCAAGAGCGTAACACAACAAACCCTCAAGGAGCGAACCGGCTACTTGGCGTTTTTGCTTCATAAGAGCTTTTTTCAGTTCAAAAATATCTTTAAATTTTGTTCCATCCGGCAATTCCCCACTGGCATCAACTTTATAAACTTTTTTCTTTGCTCTCTTTAACTGCTGAGCTTCTGTCGCTTGCGAAACTATTTCCTTATCGCGCCAAACTCCGACCGGTCCAAAATTTTCTAAGCCAAGACCGATAAAATCAAAACGGGCATGACAGGAAGCACATTGAGCCTTCTGCTGGTGCAAGACCACCAGACTGCGCACGCTAGCCAGTGGATCCACTCCTGTGTGAACCAATTCAGGAACATTAGGCGGCGGCGGCGGTGGTGGATCATTCAGGAGAATTTCTTTAACAAGAGCACCGCGAATTACCGGCGATGTCCTGTTCCCCATAGTCCCCATCGACAAAAAGGCCGCTTGTGTCATGACTCCTCCGCGGGGTGAACCTTCCGGAAGCTTAATCTTTTTAAAACCATCTCCCTTGTGATGCTCTCCTAAACCATACTTCATGGCCAGAATGCCATTGGCCATAACAAAATCCGAATCAATTATGTTTGAAGCACAAAGGTCTTCACTCACCAGAGTTTTAAAGAATTCAACCGGCTCCCTTCTGGAAGCGTCAATCATCGCATCAGTTCGGTGCAATAAGAGTTTTGAATTTAAACCTACTCCATCAAAGCGCTTTAAGTGCAGCCATTGACTCATAAAGCCGCTATAAAAGCTTTCGGCTTTAGAGCTGACAAGCAGGCGGTCTACTT
The DNA here is from genome assembly GCA_022446985.1 of Lentisphaerales bacterium. Classification (GTDB taxonomy): domain Bacteria; phylum Verrucomicrobiota; class Lentisphaeria; order Lentisphaerales; family Lentisphaeraceae; genus JAKVBD01. The sequence continues at coordinate 3,214 of JAKVBD010000193.1, read as the reverse complement.
CTGATTGCAGGACTTCCGGCTTTAAGATTTCTCCACTCTCTGCAAGCTTCATTAATTTTGCGTCAGGAGCTGAACTCCAAAGGAAGTAGGAAAGGCGATTCGCCAGACTGACAGCATCCAGTTTATTCTCCGATTGCTCAAGTAGGTAAAGAAACTTTGTTGAACTGAGGATCATCGCCAAAGGATCGATGATCGCTTCTTTAAAGTCTTTACCTTTCTTTCTTTCGTTGTGGTAATATTCCACGAGTCCATCAATAAAATCTTTGGAAGCTTCATTTCCGCGGAATGCCTCAACAGCAAATTGCTCTAAAAACTCCCGGACGATCTGATCCAGTTTTTCATCATCTGCAGAGGCCACTTTATACTTTTCGACGAGTAATTCGAAAGGTGTTTTCGGTGCGTAAATGGGACCTTCAGCAGAAGCCCATTTAACCATTATTGTCTCCATAGGAGCATTGGGTTCGATGGGGCTATAATGATGATACATCTGCTGCATGCCCGGTTTGCCTTTGACATCTTCATATATGCTAACACTTTGCCTGGCCTTTTTCGCCGATGTTGGCTTAAAAGAGATGTCATTCTCCGCTTCAAAAAGCATCTCATGAGTTGATGTTTTTTCGATACTTCCTGTTATAAAAAAACTGCCGATCGGCTTACCGTTTTTAGCACCAAGCCCATTTTCAGGAATAGTCAGGCGAACTCCACGACGAATTTTTACACCATCGACCACACCGGCATTAACACGCAGACGATATGTTGCCCTGGCATCCCGGCTAAAATGAACACCAAGACTGCTGACTAAATTATGCATAGGAAGCATGCGACCTTTACTGTGGAAGTCAACATTCTTAATATAATACTGTGCGTAGGTATCTCGCTTTTTATAAGTGGCGGTACCTGGGTTATGCAGCGCCCACTCTGCATCACTGATGCCCAAATCTCGATAATTCTCACCGGTTTTGTTGATTCGCTTGACCAACTTGATCACTTCATAGATACGCTTTTCTTTTTTCATCTTGTTGGCGCCACTCACTTTTGTGACCGATGTATTATTTCGGGGTTTGACTGCCCAGAACAGAGATGTGCTGACTATTTCCCGGTTAAAAGAAAAATATTTCCTAAGCTGCATCGAGCTTAAAGATTGATTCTGACCAATAGTATCAAAGCGGGCGCTGGTATCGGCCGGCAGTTTCTTCATGTTAAACTTAATACCCATCAAGTCTTTGATTGTCGCTTGGTACTCACGGCGATTCAGACGTCTAAGGGCTATTTCGCCACCACTGTCTCTCAGTTTATCCTCTGCTTCAAACAGGACTTTTGTTAAGTCGCCAATGGCCCCTGATAACTCCTCTTTTGAAGGCTGTTTTTTCTTCTTGGGCGGCATTTCTCCGGCATTCATCTGATCGAGAATATCCTGCCAATGAGCGGCATCGGTAGCATTGCTGATTTTGCGGGTCAGAGCCTCAAGATTGAGGTCACCCTTTTCTGTATCGGCATCGTGGCAATTATAACAGTATTTTTCAAAAAAAGGCTCGATCGAGCTGGGAATAGTCAAATCTGCTACCAATGGCTGGGCTAACCATAAAAGCAGGGAAAGTTTGAGTAACTTAAATTTCATAAACATCCGAATTAGTTTTCTCTTTATTACTATACACGGAACTTGTTTAGAAATTCTTTACATACGTAAAAAATTTTCACTGTAAACCCGGATCCCAATGCTTTGAATTGCCAGCACAGAAAGAGCGGCTTTTTACGAAAATAAAACATGAAACGATTTATATCAGTTCAATTTACTTTTTTCGATTTCAGCGCTTTCTTCTTTTGGTAGTTGTACTGCCGGATCAGTTCTTCTTCATAGGTTAGGATCATGTCGCCGTTAAGATTGGCTGGCACTCATATTTCCTTTATTATATCACTAAATGGTTTGCTGGTATGGATTGCGTAGTTTCGGAGAGTGAAAGTTTTGTTGATATGATATCTGCGATGTCTTCATTAAACATTTTTGGATAAATTCTGACTTTGTTTTTCCAGGTATCCACTTTGTTTATGAGAACAATTTCCCTTTTACTGATTGTTGATTTTTCTAAATCAATTTCACTTAATTTGATCCTCGAAAATTTATCCGTCCATATTTCTGAATCACTTATTTCAAATGAGGGCAATATCCCTGACTTTTTATCATTTAGGATATCTTTACAAATGTAAAAAATGTATACAGCATAGAGCCATTGGCCTGCTTGATGTCCAAATAAGTAATCGACGATGACAAGAAAGATCACAAATTTCATATGATGAGTGAGAAACTTTATTTTGTCTGCCTTATATTTCATTAGTCATAACCCTCGGTGGATTTCATTGTCTTCCTTTCAGCCAAATACACGACTTACAAAGGTCATTTTTTCTTTTTCGGTTCCAACTTCGCTGCCGCAGTTGACTCATACCATTGGGCCCACTGCTTTTGCATAGAGACTAACTTTTCCGGGTACTTTTTGGCGAGATCCGCAGTCTCATTCACATCGCTTGACATATCGAACAACTGCCATTTCTTCCCGGCAGCAACTGCCTTCCATTTCCCTTGACGTATTGCACGGCCTGTTCCCCACTGCCAATACAGGTCAGTCTTTCTGGGGGATGCCAAATCGCCTTTTAGCTGGGGCAGAAAACTTTCACCCGCCATGGGGGGAACCTTCGCCCCCTTAAACTCGCTGGGATATTCTGCACCAGTAAGCTCGACCAGTGTCGCCATTACATCAATAAAATGACCGGTGAAAGTGCGATTAATCGAACCCGGCGTGGCAATTCCTTTAGGCCAATACGCGATAAAAGGTGTGCAGATTCCACCTTCATAGCTGCTGTTTTTTACTTTTTGGAACGGCGTATTCGAGACATTCGCCCAATCTTTGCCGAGGGATGCCCAGTAATCCAATTGGCCCATGGTCTCAAGTGGTAAGCCATCTCCGGCGCGCTGTCCCGCCTTGTGCATTTTGAGTTCCGGCACTTCGGCCGAACAGCCGTTATCGGCGGCAAACAGAATCAGTGTATTATCCAGCTCACCCAGCTCTTCCAGTTTGGCGACAAGCTCTCCTACTTTTTGGTCAACGCGGTCAATCATGGCCGCATAAACCGCCATTCTACGAGCTTCAACGGCCTGTTGATTGGCGCTCAACTTACTCCAACTTTTGTGAACGGGAGCAGTAACTGAAGTATTTTTATC
>JAKVBD010000192.1 GCA_022446985.1 Lentisphaerales bacterium | reverse complement strand
ATCTGTCATAAAATTTACCAACTCCAGTACCCTGGAGTTAACTAAAGAAAGCCATATAAACATAGCGAATCCAAACAGATTTTATTTGGAAAAAGGAGATATTAAGTTTATTCAGGAAAGTGACAAAAAGCTTAATCTAAGCACCGGGTCTTACAAAATCCTTTCGCAATCTAAAAGCATAAACGTCAAGCAAACTGCAGCCCACTCAGAAATTATTGTTAATAGTGAAAATATATTTATTCCTGATCAATGGCGCCCCAATCACTACTGGAGTTTTGACAATCAAGCCGACTCGGTTCTGGATTCAGCCGGACAGGCTCATGGCAGCGTTGGCGATGGCATCCATAAAGTCGAGGGGCTGCTTGGGAAAGGAGCTTATAAATTTACCGATGAACATTCTCAGTATATTCGCCTTGGAACAGGAGGTGGTACAGCCCCTGGAACAGGGAGTTTTGCGGTTGTAAATGGAATCACGATAGAAGCCCTGGTCAAAACTGAGTGGGACGGCAAATTTATGAATTCCGATGAAATCTTCCGTAAAGACCACAGTTCAGGCGGCAAAGGAGATGGAGAATTAAGAATGCTTTTTTGCTTTCAAAATGACTTCGACAAAAAGCATGTTTTCCCCAGAGATTACAAAATCCCTTCTCTCTCGTTTGGATTGTATCTGGTTGGTCAAGGTTACCATGAACTAAAACTGCCACTCGACGGAAAAGATGGACGCCCTACTTTGGAAATGTTAAAAGATGGAAAAGTTCACCATCTGGTCGCAACTTATAATGTTCAAACTGGCATGAAGTGTATCTACATTGATGGAGAGTTATTGGCCTTCCATAAATATCAAGCTGGTACAAAAGTCCTCAGTGGGGGCCCTGGATTAGCCGTTATCGGTAATATTCCTTCAAAACGTAACGAAGCCTTTAATGGCGTCATCGACGAAGTCGCCTTCTATGATTTTGCCTTACCACCTTTCATGGTAAAGCACCATTTAGATAATTTTAAGAAGGGCCTCAACTACTATGGGTTAAAGCCCGGAATAGAAAAACTACCAGAAAAACTAAACCTGACACTCCCGGAGAATAAACTTATTGTCCTCGATTCTCTAACCGGACTTCCTATTAAAGAAAAAAGTCAGTAAAATCGATCACTAGAGGGTATCATTCTTCTCTTTCATTGCCTTTTCCTATAACTTATAAATAAGTGCTCTGTGTAAGGAAAAGAAAAAATGAAACATAAAATACTAGGCATCCTACTATTGCTTTTTTGTATCCAGCTCGTTCAGGCTGAACCAATGTGGATCTGGAAACAAGGCAAGATTAATACTGAAAAAGCTACATTCCTCAAAGATTTTAATCTGGAAGTTGTTCCTAAAAAAGCCAAGATTCGCACAACTTGCGATAATGAGCTCATATTGCTCATCAATGGCAAAAAAGTTGAGAAATCTAGCAACTGGCAAATTCCCGTTAAAGTCGATGCTGCCAAATACCTTAAAAAAGGTAAAAATCAGATCGTTATACGCTCATTTAACGAAGGAAATATTGCTGGTTTAGTCTTTGACATGAAACTTAAAGACAAAAGAATTTTCTCGGACAAAACATGGCTCGCTAAGAGCCCTGAAGATAAAGCCTGGCAACAGGCAAGAGAACTTAAAAAGTACGGTTCTGCACCTTGGGGAAAAGTCTTAGAAAACTCTAAGCCGGTTGAAGAAGCTCCTTCTACTATGCCAATTAAAGTACTCCCTGGATTTAAAGTTGAAAAGATTCACGATGTTCAGAAAAAAACTCAGGGCTCTTGGGTCGGACTAACTTATGATAACAAGAACCGCTTAGTTGCCTGTGACCAATATGGCGGCATCTACCGTATGACTCTCGGTACGTCTCCACTGAAAGTTGAAAAGCTCAAAGTCAAAGTGACAGGAGCTCATGGACTTCTCTACGCCTTTAATTCTCTTTATGTTTTCTCTGGAGAAGGTAAAGAAAAAGGACTTTACCGTTTAACTGACACAAATGGCGATGACCAGTACGACAAGGAAGAATACCTTATCCCATTTAATGCAAAGGGGGAACACGGGGTTCATAGCATCGTTTTAACTCCGGACAAAAAGTCTCTCTTCCTTATTGCCGGTAACAACTCTGATCTACCTGATTCTGTAAAAAACTGCCGTACTTCGAGAAACTGGAAAGAAGACCATATACTTCCACGGATGGCCGATGGCCGTGGCCACAATAGAGGGCGTCTTGCACCTGGTGGACTGGTTATCAAAATCTCTCCAGATGCCAAGAAACAAGAGCTCATAGCCCATGGATTCAGGAATCAATTCGATGGTGCTTTTAATGCCGAAGGTGAATTCTTTACTTATGATGCCGATATGGAGTATGACATCGGCTCCCCATGGTACCGCCCTACTCGTGTAAACCACGTCGTTTCAGGCGCTGATTATGGCTGGCGTCATGGTACTGGTAAATGGCCTGGTTACTACACAGACACTCTGCCTACAACTTTAGATATTGGCCCGGGAAGTCCTACTGGAGTAACGAACGGACTTGGAGCTAAGTTTCCTGCCAAATACCAAAAAGCCATTTTCATCAATGACTGGACTTATGGTACAATGTACGCTGTTCATCTCGAAGCGGATGGAGCAACTTATAAAGCAACTAGAGAAGAATTTGTCTCTGGTAAACCTCTACCTTTGACTGATGTCATCATCCATCCTAACGGCAACATGTACTTCATGGTTGGTGGCCGTAAAACGACTTCTGCACTTTATAAAGTCAGCTATGTTGGCAATGAATCAACTGCACCAATTAAAGCCGAAGCTATTTCTGCAGAAATGAAACTACGCAAAGAGTTGGAAACACTTCATATAGATGGAACCGGAGAAGAAGCGATTTCAAAAGCATGGCCCTACTTAGGTCATGAAGATCGTTACATTCGTCATGCTGCACGAGTCGCACTGGAAAAGCAATCTAGTGCTAAATGGCAGGATAAATTTGCCACAGCAAACAATGATTGGACTATTATCGAAGGTGCCACTGCCCTGGCCCGCATGGGAGAGAAAGCTCACCAGTCACTTATTCTTAAGCAGCTAAATAAAATTGATTACAAATCTGCCTCAAACAACAAATTTTTAGCTGCTATTCGCTCTTACCAATTGGCATTCACTCGATTGGATAAACCGCGTGAGCAGGATGCCAAAGCTGTTATCGCCACACTAAACCCACTTTTCCCAGCTAAAGATAACTTTATAAATCGTGAACTATGCCAGGTTCTTCTTTACCTCAACGCTCCTGGAATCGTTTCAAAAACAGTTCAAGAAATGCTGACTGCTACTGAAGAACAGAAAAAGCTTCTTTCTGACGAAATCTTAAATAGAAATGACCGTTACAAGCGGGCTGCTCAAAAAATGGAACAGTTCCGTCCAAACATTCAGCAGTTTTCTCTGGCCTTTTCCCTTAGATCAATTACTGACGGTTGGACTAAAGCCGATCGCGCCAGTTACTTCTCATGGTTTCCTCGCGCCAAAACCTGGCAAGGTGGCAATAGTTTCGCGATCTTCATAGAGATCAGCCGTAAAGAAGCTCTGGCTAATGTCAAAGACAAAATTGCACAAGCAAAATATGATGATATTTCCAATAAGTCACTTATTCCTCCTAGAGCTATCACTCCTCCTAAAGGTCCCGGTCAAATGTGGACAGTGGCTTCAGCTACCAAGGCTGTTGAGAAAAACCTTACTGGACGAAACTTCAAAAGTGGCGAAAACCTTTACCACGCTGTTGCCTGTGCCAGCTGTCACCGTTTTGCGGGAGAAGGCAGTGGCATTGGCCCGGATCTCACAGGTTCAGCTAACCGTTACTCGATAAGAGATATGATGGAGAATATAATCGAGCCCTCAAAAGTACTTTCAGATCAATACAGTAGCACGGTATTTAAAATGAAAGACGGCTCTGAAGTAATCGGCCGTAAGGGCACGCAGGAAGATGGTATACAGCACCTAATGACTAACCCTTACTCTGCTGATTATACTGCAGACATTAAAGTGGCAAATATCATCAGCCAAAAAGAGTGGCACATTTCTCCAATGCCTCCGGGACTTATCAACTCTTTAAACAAAGATGAATTATCAGATCTCATAGCATACATCTTCTCAGCAGGAAACGAAGAGCATAAATACTTCGCTGCTGCTAAGCCAAGTTCCCTAGAGGGGGCCCAATCCCTATTTAATGGTAAAGACCTCAGTGGTTGGGATGGCGATCCAAGTAGATGGAAAGTTGAAAATGGCGTTATCGTTGGCTCTACTTTTGGTGAAAAGCTTAAAAAGAATACCTTCCTCATTTGGAAAGATGGTGACGTCGGTGACTTCGAACTTCAGTATGAATGTAAAGTTGAAGGCCAGAATAACTCTGGAATGATGTATAGAGCAGAAATGCTCGATTCTAAAATCTGGAGACTGAAAGGCAATCAGGTAGACTGTCACCCTAAAGCTGAATACTGCGGCATGCTTTACTCTGAAGCGACCGGTCGTGGCATTGTCGCTCAACGTGGTACAAAAGTTGTTGTTGATGCAGGAACCGGCAAACCCAAAGTAGTAGGAAAAACTGAAGCTGCTACACCTGTGGATATATCAAAATGGAATACCTACAAAATTGTCGCCAAAGGAAATCGACTACTCCACTATGTTAATGGCCGCCTTGCAATTGATCTTACCGACAATCACAAAGAAATGCGCCTTAAAGGTCTTATCGGCATGCAAATCCATGCCGGAAAACCAATGAAAGCCTTCTTTAAAAACATCCAACTTAAAAAACTCTAAAAATCTCCCTACATAGATAGAAGACTGTTAAGCCGGCAAGGGGCTCCTTGTCGGCTTTTTTGCATTCCTCTTAAAATCCACTGTGACAGAAGTGTACTTTGGGGCAAATAAACCTCACCTATATATAAACAAATACACTTTAATTGATTAGAAATCATAGAGTTGCAAACTTTCCATCAAAATATTCGCTTTCTGCTTCTCAAAGTATTTTTGTAAATTCTAACTATAAAAATGAAATGGGTTGGGAAACTAAAATGAATACCGAAGTTGACTCTATGCAGAGTTATATGCAGAGCATCAACAAATACCCTCTTGTAACACAAGAGGAAGAAATTAAATTGGCTGATAAAATAAAATCCGGCTGCGAACAATCCAGAGAAAAACTCATTCTCTCGAACCTGCGACTGGTTGTAAAAATTGCTTATGACTTCAAAGGCATGGGACAACCTATACTCGATTTAATTGCTGAAGGAAACATTGGCTTAATAAGGGCCTCTGAAAAATTTGACCCTACTAAAGGCGCCAAATTCAGTTCCTATGCTGCGTGGTGGATCAAGCAAAGTATGCGTCGCAGTCTGGCTAATCAGGTAAGAACTGTCAGGATTCCGGCACAGTCGGCACAAAAACTATATAAAATTCGTCAAGCAACTGCCGAATTAACAACTAAGCTTAAACGCGAGCCCACAGATGCTGAAATTGCTGATCATCTAGATTTTAGCAAACGTACCGTTATTTCTCTGAACAAAGCCTGTAAATCTACCTTTTCACTCCAATCAAAGCTCAAAAATGGTGAAACTAAAGAAGCTCAAGATTTAATCGCTGACCAAAATTCAAATACAGCCTCAGATATTATTGGTGCTGCAGAATCTCTAGCTAGTTTAAAAACTCATTTAAACCTTTTAAATGACCGAGAAAAACTGGTTATCACTCTTCGTTTTGGTCTCTATTCATCAAAATCAAAAACACTGGAAGAAATATGTATAGGAATAAATCGCACTCGCGAAAGAGTAAGGCAAATACAAAATTCCGCTATTAAAAAGCTCAGAATTAAAATGAATGAAGAAAATTTGATATCATAAAGCTCTTAGAGCTACTTGTTGCTTCGGGACCCTCAAAGCAACTTAAAGCTATTAGCCAGAGCCAACTCCCTATTCTAAAAACAAACACAAAACTACCCATTTTTATAATTAAGCCTTTTTAAAGACAATACATAGCTATCACTCAAATCAAAAAACTATTTTTACTAAAAACGTATTTTTACATGACGAAAAATACGAAAATTAAATCTCATGCATTTTAAAATAAAACAAAATACACCTATAAATCAAAAATGTAATAAATTTTTCAAAGGTAAAAAAATAACAAAATGCCTAGGCATAATTCCTAAAACTCAAAAATACCCTTTTAGGATTGCGATCATAAAAAATAACAATTTTGTAATCATATTGTCAAAAAATATTAATTTTTTACAAAAACCTCTTGATTTTATGACATCTGACATGCAATGTTATCAAACTGTTAAATATTTAACAGCTTTTTCTTCAAATAACGGAAAATTGTAGGGACAATATTCCATTAAGTGAAGAAAGCCATAACGGCCTTTTACAACATGTAACTCGTTTAGGATGGATGAGTTACTAATTATAAAAATCATGGAGTGAGCGTTAGCCTTTCCATGCACCCAAATAAAAAGGAACAAAACATGAAACGATTAATTTCGTTCTTATTCATTGCTTTTTTTGCAGTGTCTGCTCAAGCTCATGAAAGTGAGTACCACGTATCTCTATCACTAGATCAAGGTATCTACAGTGACTACGTTTGGCGTGGTCTTAACTTCAATGATGATGGTGTTAATCAAGGTGCTCTAGATGTGAGCGTTGATGCTCAGGATCTTGGAACTTTTGGTTTCAACATCTGGTACAACATGGATCTCTCTGACAATGATGATTACGGTGTTGAAAGCGACGTAGTAACAGAAATCGATTATACTCTCTATTGGGAAAAGTCTTTTGATATTTTCACTTTAGGAGCAGGATACATATACTATGATTTCCCAGAAGCT
>JAKVBD010000191.1 GCA_022446985.1 Lentisphaerales bacterium | reverse complement strand
TTGGGGGCCTATAAAATTTACTGATGGTACAACATTTAAGGGGTGCAGGAATCTTGTGATTTCTGCTACAGATATTCCTGATTTATCATTACTGACTGACGCAAATTCTTTGTTTGAAGGATGTTATTCAATAAGTGCTATTCCGAATATTGGGGATTGGGATGTATCTCATGTCACTTCAATGACAGAAATGTTTTTTGGGGCCTCCAGTTTTAACGGAGACCTTTCAAGTTGGGATGTTTCCAATGTGACATCTATGGCCAGTATGTTCTACGGTGCCTCTAGCTTTAATTCAGATGTATCAGGTTGGGATGTTTCCAATGTTCAGTCGTTGTCACATGTTTTTGCATTTGCAACCTTATTTAACTCAGATGTATCAGGTTGGGATGTTTCCAATGTAACGGAATTTGATGGTGTTTTTAGAGCTGCAGAAGCGTTTGATGGAGATGTCTCCGCTTGGAACGTTTCAAAAGGAACTAAGATGAATGCAATGTTTGCAAGAGCAAAGTTATTTAATGGTGACCTTTCGAGTTGGGATGTCTCAAAAGTGACTACGATGTTTGCGATGTTTTCAGAAGCAACGATTTTCAATAGAGATATTTCGAGTTGGAATGTGTCTAATGTTACAAGTATGAAGACAATGTTTCATAAGGCGACAGCTTTCAACCAGGATATTTCGGGTTGGGATGTTTCTAAAGTAAGAGATACTTATTATATGTTTAAGTATGCTACTTCGTTTAACCAGGATATTTCGGGTTGGGATGTCTCTAATGTAAATGACATGTATAATTTATTTTTAGGGATCACTTTACCAACTCCTATATATGATAATATCCTGAATAAATGGGAGCTCTTAGCTAAACCCAGAGTTCCTTTTCATGGAGGGGGTAGTCGATATTCTTCTGCAGCAGAAACTGCCCGGAATCAGCTAATTAATGATCATCGTTGGAAGATTAAAGATGGCGGCAAGATTAACACTGTAACTTTTGGGACTGGTGCAAATGGATCAATTTCAGGTATTAATAATCAACTTCTTGATTCAGGAAGCTCGACTTCATCAGTAACTGCGACTCCAGATACAGGTTACTACTTCGATAACTGGAGAGTGGATAGCGGCTCGTATGATGGAAGTGCTAATTCCAGTTTAGCCAGTGATAACCCATTAACAGTACACAATGTTAATGATGACCTAAACTTAACTGCAGTATTCAGTCCTCACGAATATTCAGTTTATTTTGGAACGTCAGTGAATGGAACATTAACTGGCGATGTAGCTCAGACTGTAAGCTATGGAAGTAATAGTTCAGCAGTTACAGCTGTTCCGAACCCTGGTTATGCTTTTAAGCAGTGGACTGGTGATATCACAAGTACAGTTAATCCACTAGTGGTTAGTAATGTTACCGGTTCAGTCTCAGTTATTGCAGAGTATGAATTAGTTGACTATTCATTGACTTTCAATGCTTCACAAGATGGTTCTGTAAGTGGTGATATGTCTCAAACCTTAAATTATGGCGAAAGTAGCAGTTTAGTTACAGCAGTTCCAGATACAGGGTATTCCTTCGAGAAGTGGACCGTGAATAGCGGTACGTATGATGGCAGTGCAAATTCAAGCCTGACTTCAGATAATCCGTTATCTGTGGCAAATGTTATTGATCATTTAACTTTAACTGCAGAGTTTAAAATTAATGAATACCTTGTGACTTTTTCTTCTGGCGAAAATGGTACACTTAACGGTGAAGAATCACAGGTGGTTACCCATGGAGAGAGCACTACTAGCATTACAGCCACTCCTAACGACGGATATGTGTTCAAGCAATGGACTGGAACGATAACCAGCACAGAGAATCCACTTATCATTGAAGATGTAACAGGGATAGTCTCAGTAACCGCAGAGTACGAACTCGATGATGCTCTAAGAATTGAATATGGTGAAATATCAGTTACTTCAGACTGGTCTTCCATTTCATACTCGAAAGAATTTAAGGATCCTGTCGTAGTCATCGGCCCGCCGACACGGAATGAGACTGATTTCGTAAATGTTAGAATCAGAAATACTACAAAGACCGGTTTTGAAGTTTGCCTTCAAGAGTGGGATTATCTGGATGGAATCCATGCAGCTGAAACCGTTTCTTACATAGTCGTAGAACGAGGCAGTTACACACTTCCAAACGGAAATGTTATTGAAGCCGGTTCCACAGATATCTCAGGTGGATCATTTGCAACAAGCACATTCAGCAAAGCTTTCCCAACTACTCCGGTTTTATTGAGCAGCATCGTGACTGAAAATGATACAGCAGCAGTAACCCGCAGAGTTAGAAATGTTTCAACGAGCAGTTTTGAAATACGTCTTCAGGAGCAGGATATAAATGCTCAAGATCACGGAGCAGAAACAGTGAACTTTATCGCAGTAGAAAAGGGGAGCGTGGTCTTTGAAGGGATGGAGTTGTTGATTTCCAGCGTGAATCCAGTTGATGAGCGAGTTAAAGATGTAGGTATCTTTGGCTATGATTATTTTATAGCTTCAGATCAAACTTACGCAGGTTCTGATAATGGTTCTCTTAGAATGCAGGGAACACCACAAGAGGGTGTTCAATTGATTTTTGAAGAGGAACAGTCAAAAGATGATGAATTAAAGCATGCAAATGAAACTGTAGCATATATAGCAGTGAAGCCTTATGTCGAAGAGCCGGAAGTTAATCTAGAAATGGAAATAGGTAATTTAGTTGTAGGTATTGAGTGGCAGACTGTTAATGTTTCGGGGACTTACGCAGATCCTGTGGTAATAACCGGACCAGTGAGTCATTTAGAAGCTGAACCAGTAACTGTGAAAATTAGAAATGTGACAGCCACAAGCTTTGAAATAAAACTTCAGGAATTTGCTTATCAGAATCAAATGCACTTAGCTGAAAACCTTACTTTTATGGTGGTTGAGCGAGGAAGCTATAAGCTACCTGGAGGAAAGAGGTTGATTGCTGATTCTGTTGACTTAACAAACTCTACTCGTAAGACAGTTGATTTAGGAAGTGAACTATCATCATTACCGATTGTTTTTGCTTCAGTTGTAACTGATAATGATACGACAGCGGTAACAACTCGTATCCGTAACGTAAACGCAAATAGCTTTCAGATTCGCATGCGTGAAGCAGAAATTGCAGATCATGTTCATGCCACTGAGACTGTTAATTACGTCGCTATAGAGTCGGGAACAATTACTGCATCAGGTTATGAATTATTCGCTTCAACAATTGGGCGTGTGACGCATGCAGATGCAACTGTTCCAGAGACAGGTTACTCTATGCTCATTGCTGACCAGCAGACAGAAAATGGTGGAGATACTGCCTGGGTAAGAATGAAAGGAGATATATCTACAGACGTGAAGGTCTTCATTGAAGAAGAACAGTCTAAAAATTTAGAAGTGAATCATGCTGCGGAGTCGGTTGGTTACTTGTTGGCAAAAGTTTCCGTAGCTCAGCAACAGTCAGCTTTGCATCAGGTAGCTCAAACTCAAGGTACTACATCTTCAGGAACTTTAGAATCTGAAATAGTTGATGAAGAGTTTGATAGTACGAAGACTGAAGATGAAGTAATGACGTCAATAACAGAAGATAGCTCGGGGGATGATGAATTGACGTCTGTTGAGACTGCAGCTGTCAAGATTTATGAAGTACAAACAGCTGAACATGGTTTAGTGATTGTATATATCGTAGAAGGCAATGAAGAGATGACTGTGATGGATCCGAATAAAGTGGTCTTTTCTACCTTTACTCCATTTGGAAGTGATATTGAGGAAAGAATTGAGATTACTTTGACTGATCTTGGTTACAAAATCGAAGCTTTATTTCTTCAGTAATAGATTTACAGCCAACTAAGAAATTTATTGAGGCCACTTTGTTGAGAAGTGGCCTTTTTTATGTTTGTTTGAAATTATTACTGTTTACGAGGTATGATAAAAATATAACAAACTTACTAAAATTTCATATTTAAATGTAAGAACAGGTCATTTTTTTAATGTGTGTATGTAACGATAACTGTGTTTGTGTGTAAGAAATAATAAAAGGTGTATGAATTGATACGTCTCTTAGTGTGTGTTTTTGTGTCTTTTTCTGTTGCAGGGAATGAAATTAGTCCTGAACAGATGGAGAAGTTTAAGAAAGAACTCTGGTCTCTTCAACAACCTCTGAAAATAGATGTTGAGCAAGAAGGCTGGTGTAAGACTCCTATAGATGGTTTCATTTTAAAGAAGCTAAAGGAGCAGTCATTAAGTCCTTCTGGGCAAGCGTCAAAGAGAACTCTCATTCGCCGCGCTTATTATAATCTTATAGGCCTTCCCCCAACAGCAGCTGAAATTCAGCGTTTTGAAAATGATCATTCTGAACGAGCCTACGAAAAGCTTATAGATGATTTACTGACTAAGAAAGAATATGGTGAAAAGTGGGCCCGACACTGGATGGATGTCGCACGATTTGCAGACACTCAAGGTTTTTTACCTGCGAACCGGGATCAAAGTTACCCTTTTTCATACACCTATAGAGATTATCTCATTCGTGCTTTCAATACAGATAAATCCTATAAGGATTTTATCATCGAACAATTGGCTGCTGATCAGGTAGAGTTGAAGGATAAACGAGATCTTGCGGCTCTTGGTTTTCAGACTGCAGCAGATCGTTTTTTGAATAAAAGGCATGAAATAATCAATGACAGAATCGATGTGACGACTCAAGGTTTTTTGGGTTTGACTGTTGCCTGTTCTCGTTGTCATGATCATAAGTTCGATCCTATTCCAACTGCCGATTATTATTCTTTATATGGTATCTTTGCGAGTACTGAAGAGCCAAAGGTGACAGACTTACCGATCATAAACCTTCCGGAAAATAAACAGGCGTATCAGAAGTACCAGAGAGCTTATGAAAAGCTGCAGAAAGAGAAAGAGAGTATTTATGCTGAATATCGCGAAAATATTTTCAAAGATTGGCAGGAAGTCGCAGCCGATTATTTTATCTATATTTCGAAGAGTATAGCTGGATTTAAGGGGCTTAAAAAGATAGATAGCAAGGGCCGTGAAATGCGACCAAGGTTAATCATAGATATTCGTTATATGTTAACTCGCGATAGGAAAAACGATCCGTTCTTTGGTCTGTTAAATAGAAGCCTAAGAATTAATAACTCCAAGATACCCGGATTGATAAAAGGCACTTTGAAAAGAGGGGATAATGCAGAGTTCCTAAAAGAAGCATTATCAGGAAAAACAGTTAAGACGAAAGATGAGCTTTTTAGCCTTTATTCAGAACTGATTAAAAAAGTTATTTCTGAAAAAGACAAGTATCCGGTTGTCTATGACTCCTTTGCAGGAAAAGCTTTTAAAGAGCTTTTGGCTAAGAATGATGTAAAGCGTTATGTAAGCAATGCTGAAGATGATAAGATTACTAAAATCGATAACCGAATCAAAAAGCATCTGGCTAGTGAAGGTGCTCCCGCCAGAGCCATGGTTGTTAAGGATAAAGCAAAACCAACCGAACCTTATATTTTCGAAAGAGGAAAGCCAGATAGCCGTGGGCCTAAAGTTCCACGTCGCTTTTTGCAGGCATTGTCCTATGAAAAGTATCAGGAAAAATTTACTGAAGGAAGCGGCCGTTTGGAGCTTGCCAAGAGTATCGCCGATGATAAAAACCCTTTAACTGCGAGAGTTTTAGTCAATCGTGTTTGGCAGTGGCACTTCGGTCAGGGGATTGTTAATACTCCGAGTAACTTTGGTGTCCTTGGGAGTAAACCAAGCCATCCAGAGCTTTTGGATTACCTAGCTGTTTGGTTCATGGAAAATGGCTGGTCAATTAAGAAACTGAATAAGCTTATCATGACATCTGCCGTGTATCAGCAGAAGAGTGATCTTCGAGAAGATATGGCAGAGATAGATGAAGCAAATGTCTACTTGTGGAAGATGAATCGCCGACGTCTAGGTTGGGAAGAGTTAAGAGACTCAGTCGTTCAGGCCACAGGGAAACTTAAGAGATTCCCAGGTGGAAAATCAGTGACCATGCTGCAGGCGGAGTATCAGCCTTATCGAACAGTATATGGTTATCTTTTTAGAGATAAGATTCCGGGAGTCTACAAGGCATTTGATTTTCCAGCAGCTGAAATCACATGTGAATTTCGGACTAAAACGATCGTTCCTCAACAGGGCTTATTTTTAATGAATTCCAATTTTATGGTACGATCTTCGAGAATGACAGCCGCTAATTTATCCGGTCAAAAAGAAGAGAAGGTTCGGAAGTTGTTTACGCGTATTTACGGGCGGCAACCAGTTTTGGAAGAAGTCGATTTCGCCAATGAATTTTTAGAACAGGCGACAGAATCTTTTAAAGAAAGAGTTTTCCCAGAGTGGCTCTATGGCTTTGCAAACTTGAATGATGAGGACAAGTTGGAGGAGTTCACAGAGTTTACTTTCTTCAATAAATCCAGGTGGCAGATTAGTAAGAGCTTTCCCGATAAACGCAAAGGCTATGCTTTCTTGAGTGAAAAAGGAGGTCATCCGGGGAATGGTGATATAGCAGTGGTTAGACGCTGCAAAATGCACCGCACTGGTAACTTGTCGATTAAGGGTTTACTACAGCACAAAAATGATAAAGGCGATGGTGTTAGAGTCCTGGTCTTACATAATGGCAGTAAGCTTGGCGAATGGGATTGTAAGAAAAGCTCAATTCCAACTGAATTGGAAAATGTCAAAGTAATGGCCGGGGACATTGTTGATCTTGTTGTAGATTCGAAAAAGACTCCAACATCAGACTCATTTATTTGGCCGGTTTCCATGTCAATGACTATGCCGACCTCGAATGAGGAAATAACTATTGATGAAGATTTTAAGAAAGTGCAGAAATTGCAAAGTTTTAGTGCCTGGCACGGCCTGGCTCAAGTGTTAATGATGAGCAATGAGTTTTTATATGTCGACTAATAATATCAATCGCCGAGAATTTTTAAGCCGTGCCGGAATGGG
>JAKVBD010000190.1 GCA_022446985.1 Lentisphaerales bacterium | reverse complement strand
TCGGTGCGAACAGATTCGACAAGAGTATGTTTGATATAAACCTTACCCGTCTTTTTATTAGTAGTTTTTGATTCGCGAATAAACATAGCTGCATCCTAGCACCCAAAAAAAGTTTAGCAAGGGTAAAAACAATAAGTTAAAATATTTAGGTCACTATAATTTGCGGCCACTAAAATCCTGAAAGTCAATTTCATTGGAGTGACAATGGTTTACAATTTATCGAATGGTTATAAATCTCAATTTTTTATCATTTTCAGCGATTTGCCGAGGAAAGATGGGCTAAGAGTTTCGCCCAGATTATTGGAGTCTTTAGTCACGGTATACTCTGCACTGTACTTTTGAACGGTGATACCAAAACCAAAATCAAGAAGTAGAGAGTAGCCAAATATAACCCAAAGGAGTTGCCAGGAGCCCTAACTTTCTTTACCCATATTCAGATAAATGAGCCTGGTGAGGTACATGGAGCAGATGATGTGAACTATGAGATGAGCGTAGTTGACCAGGGTATTAATCGCCAACTGTTTTTTGAGTAATTGGCCCACTAAAGTTCTGTCCCATATTTATTAAGATTTTAATCATCAGAGATGATTGCCTATATCCTACTTAAATTGTCGAAGAGGCGCTATGAGTTGAGCATAAATAAGGCCAAATAAATATAAGAGCATGGTTTTAGTAGAAGAGATTCAGCTTTATACAGCGTTGGCAGCAATTAACTCAGTCGCATGGGAGCGGACGACGCTGGAAATATCACTACCACCCAGCATTCTGGCAACTTCTTCAACACGATCTTCATTTTCAAGAAGAACCATTTCTGTGTATGTACGCCCATTTCGGATGTTTTTCTCGACTCGATAATGCGTACTGCCGCCAGCTGCTACTTGTGGCATGTGGGTGATACAGAAGATTTGGTGTGCAGAACCAAGTTCGACCAATTTCTTGGCGACTTGCGTGGCAACGATACCACCAATATTCGCATCAATCTCATCAAAGATCAGGACCGGAACCTGGTCAATTTTCGCAAGGACAGACTTCACGGCCAGCATGACTCGTGAAATCTCACCACTTGAAGCAATATCTTTAATAGGCTTGGTACCTTCACCTGCGTTTGGCGCGAAACAGAACTCTACATGGTCTATTCCGTGAGAAGTGTGTTTTGCTTCAGAAAGTTCGACAGAGAATTCACTGCTTTTAAAGCCAAGGTCTCTGAGCTGATCAGATATGGACTTACTCAGCCCGCCAGTGACTTTTTGGCGCTTTTTGGAAAGCTCTTTAGCTGCTTTCAGATATGCCGCTTGGGCGCTTTCTATATCTGCTAAAAGTTTTTCGTAAAGATCTTCAAATTGATCGGCTTTGGAAATCTTTTCGCTCAGTTTTTCTTCATAGGCAAAGACATCTGAAAGTTCAGGGCCGAATTTGCGCTTAATTTGCTGGATAGTTGTCATGCGCTCTTCAAGGAAAGCGAGGTTCTCTGGATCGAGATTTAAACGATTGGTGTAATTGTCGACATCGCGAGAAAGCTCAAAAAGTTCTTCACTTATATTTTCGGCTCTTGCCAAAAATGGCGAAGTTCCACTTTCATCAATGGAATTCATTTCCTGAATGTGACGAATCATAAACTGAATAGAATTTAGGATAGACCCTTCATCGCTATTTACCATATTCTGTACCTGCATCGAGGTATCCATTAATTCTTTAGCACCAGCCGATTGGTTGTACTCGTGATGAATTGCTTCATCTTCATTTTCTTGAAGGTTGGCGTCTTTAATTTCCTTGAGTTGATAACGCAAGATTTCCAGTTCGCCACGATCGGGAATCTCGTTGTGGAAATTCTCTTTCTCTTCTTCTAACTTTTTGAGTGCTTGAAAAGCTTTTTGGACTTTCTCAACATCTTTATTCAGACTGCCATACTTGTCCAGAAGAAATCTTTGTTTTCTGTTATCTGCCAAGCCTTGTTGTTCGCCTGGAGCATAAATATCGATGAAACATCGGCCCAGAGCTTTCATCGTCGCTAGTGAAGTCGGTGTTGAATTGATGAAGTTTTTACTTGAAGAAGGGGAAATAACCCTTCTCAAGATAATCTGACCATTTTCATCGGCTTCAATGCCAGCGTCTTGAAGAATTTTCTCGCTCAGTTGTTTGAGGTAGGGAATCTCACCTAGTTCAATGATGGCACTGATCTCTGCTTTAGCGGCATCTGAGCGTATAAGTGATTTATCAGCACGATCACCAAGAAGGAGTTTGATGGCACCAAGAATGACTGATTTACCGGCACCGGTTTCACCCGTAACGACGTTTAGGCCTGCTGTAAAATCTATTTCCAGTTGCTCAACTAGAGCGAGGTTTTTTATATGAAGACTAGTTAGCATATCAAGAATTGAAGTAGTTTAGGTAACCTTCAAAGGATTTGAATTTAGCAGTTAGACCTGCAAGGATGCCTAGTGAGGCATAGATAAAGAACCAGAGAGTGGCAAGTTTTGGTTTTTTATAGATAACCATTGAGCTCATACCGACGATTAGCCAGATAACCAGCTTAAGGTTTATCCAGACAGGGAAGCCATTTACTGCAGCACCGGTGGCTTTCATGAGACCCATACCGCCAATCATCACCAAAAGAAGGCTGATGCCGTGAGTTATGGCTAGAAATTTTCTAGATGGGTTGTTATCCTTTACTCCACCATTTTTGCAGTAAATGCACATAGCACCAATGCACATGAAAGTAATGAAGATTCCGAGAAAGTGTATAGGGTAATAAATTGCGTATCTTGGTAACATAGTTTGTGTTAATCCAGTCGTTTAAAATTTCCGCATTTAACTTGTCTATATTTACTTTAAAAACAAGAGCCAATTGTGTAAATAACCTACAAGCTTTTAGATATTGCAATTTACAAATATGTAATCCATTTGAGTATGGAAGCTTGATAATTACCTGAAAATGTAAATATTTTTCAAATTTTACTAAATTGTAAATCATATGTTTAATATACCATTTTGGGTGATTCCGCATGATGCTTAAAATGGTGAAAACTTGTCATGAAATTACGGTGTTTTTTCTGTGATAAATATATGTAAATCACTTACTTCTAGTAGGATATACTAGTTGATATGGAGTATCAATGTGAGTCACAAATAGAAATTTACATTTTTGTTATTTAGACGATTCGACAAAGTAACTTTTTTCCATATACTAATGTACCCGAAATTTTTTAATGAAAAATACTGATTGATACTAAGTGAGAGATATTTACATATGGACTTCACGGCAAAAGAACTTGGGATGAATCAGCGCCAGCGCGGTTTGTATCTTCCAGATACAGAAACTGCCAACTGCGGTGCAGGATTTATCTGTAGTTTACGTGGTGAGAAAACCCACGACATAATACATAAAGCACTTGAAATACTTGTTAAGCTTACCCACCGTGGTGCTGTAAGTGCTGATGCCAAAACCGGTGATGGTGCCGGTATTTTAATGGACATTCCACACGATTTCTTTATAGAAGATCTTAAAGATTTTGAACTACCTGCTTTCGGTGAGTATGCCTTTGTTATGACTTTCCTTCCTCAAGACGAAACACAAATAGTTAAGTGTATTGAGACTCTCGATACAGCTATTAAGGAGCAAGGTCTTTCGCTACTAGGTTGGCGTGAAGTACCAGTTGATCGCTCCATTGTTGGTCGCATCGCTGCAGAAACTGAGCCGCACATCATGCAGGTTTTTATCGGTAAAGGCGAACAGAAACTGGATGAGCTTAACTTCAAAATTAAGCTTTACGTTGCAAGGAAATTTGCTGAGCGTGAGATCTGGAATTCTGACATGTCAGAGAAGTCATACTTCTACTTCCCGAGTCTCTCAACAACTACGATCATTTACAAAGGTCTTCTTCGCCCAGAAGATATGGAAGATTTCTACAAAGATCTTTCAAATCCTAAGTTTGTAACTCGTCTAGCACTCGTTCACCAGCGTTTCTCTACTAACACATTCCCGACTTGGGACCTGGCTCAGCCATTCCGTTACATGTGTCACAATGGTGAGATCAACACTCAGCGCGGCAACATCAACCGTATGAGAGCTCGTGAAGAATTATTCAAGAGCGATGTTTTTGGTGAAGACATTCAAAAAATCCTTCCAGTAATTATCGAAGGTAAATCCGACTCAGCGACGATGGACATGGTTGTTGAACTTCTTCAGTTAACTGGTCGTCCACTTCCTGAAGTGATGATGATGATGGTTCCTGAAGCCTGGGAAAAACACCGCAGCATGCCTGAGTACAAGAAGTCTTTTTATGAGTATATGTCTGCTGTTATGGAGCCATGGGATGGTCCAGCTTCTATTCCATTCACAGACGGTCACGTAATCGGTGCACTTCTAGACCGTAATGGTCTTCGTCCTTCTCGTTATACGGTGACTAAAGATGGTTGGGTTATCATGTCATCTGAAACCGGTGTTGTTAAAGTCGAGCCGGAAAACGTTGAGTACAATGGTCGTCTTGAACCTGGTAAAATGTTCCTTGTTGACATGGAAGCCGGTACAATTCTTGGTGACGAAGAAGTTAAGAAGCAAGTTGCAGAAGCTCACCCTTATCGTCAGTGGCTGGATGAGAATCAACTTCACTTCCGCGACTTGCCATACGTCAAAGGCGACAGTATTCCTGTTGAACCTGTAGAATCTAAAGCTCGTCAGCGTGCCTTTGGTTATACACAGGAAGATGTTAGAAAACTTATCCTGCCAATGGCTCAGAATGGTAAAGAAGGTATCGGTTCCATGGGTAGTGATACTCCGGTTGCCGTTCTATCAGACAGACCACAGCTACTTTACAATTACTTCCACCAGCTTTTCGCTCAGGTAACAAACCCGCCTCTAGATGGTATCCGTGAAGAGCTTGTTACTGACTTGAGTTTAACAATTGGTGCAGACCACAATATCTTCTCAGACGGTCCTGAGCACTGTCGCAAACTGCGCATCCAGAACCCTGTTCTTTGTAACGAAGATATGGTGAAGCTTAAGGCTCTTGACAAAGATGACCTTAAATCAACAACACTTTCTATTCTCTATCCAGTTTCTGGTGGCGCTGCTGCTATGGAAAAATCTCTTGATCAATTGATCAAAGATGCTGTTGCTGCGATTAAAGAAGGCACTACCATCCTTATTCTTTCTGATCGCGGTGTAAATAAAGACAGTGCTGCTATTCCAGCTCTACTTGCAGCTGGTGCACTTCAGCACGGTCTTTCACGTGAACGTCAGCGTTCGCACTGTGGACTTGTTCTTGAAACGGCTGAAGCGCGTGAAGTTCACCACTTTGCCCTACTATTCGGTTATGGTGTAACTGCAGTTAATCCTTACCTGGTTTACGAAATTCTTGACGACATGATCCTTGAAGGATTCCTCAAGAACGTTAACCATGACAAAGCCGTTAAGAACTACATCAAAGCTGTAGGTCTTGGTATCAATAAAGTAATGACTAAGATCGGTATCTCGACTCTTAAGTCTTACCGCGGTGCTCAGATCTTCGAAGCTGTAGGTCTGAGACAGGACTTCGTCGACAAATTCTTTACTAAGACTGCCTCGCGTATCGGTGGTATTGGTCTAGAAGAAGTTGAGAAAGAAGTTTCTGCACGTCACGCTCAAGGTTTCCCGGCAGTTGACGTTGCTTCTAAGATTGATCTTGATGTCGGTGGTGATTACCAGTGGCGTCGTAATGGTGAGCGTCACCTATTCAATCCACTTTCTGTTGCTAAACTTCAGCAATCTGTTCGTCAGGATAACCCACAGTCATACGACGAGTACAGCAAACTGATCAATGATCAGTCTAAGAAACTCATGACTATCCGTGGTCTATTCGACTTTAAAGATCAGCAGCCAATTCCACTTGAAGAAGTTGAAGAATGGACTGAGATCGTAAAGCGCTTTAAGACTGGTGCTATGTCTTACGGTTCTATCAGCCGTGAAGCACACGAGAACCTGGCTATCGCTATGAACCGTATCGGCGGTCGTTCAAACTCAGGTGAGGGTGGTGAAGATCCTCGTCGTTTTGAAAGAGATGAAAATGGCGATTGGCGTCGTTCAGCAATCAAACAGGTTGCTTCAGGTCGTTTCGGTGTAACCAGTCACTACCTAACAAACTCAAATGAGATTCAGATCAAAATGGCTCAGGGAGCTAAGCCTGGAGAAGGTGGTCAGCTTCCTGGTGAAAAAGTCTACCCATGGGTAGCTAAGTGTCGTAACTCGACTCCTTACGTTGGTCTGATTTCTCCACCGCCGCACCACGACATCTACTCTATCGAGGACTTGGCACAACTAATTTATGACCTTAAAAATGCTAACCGCGAAGCTCGTGTAAACGTAAAGCTTGTATCAGAAGTCGGTGTCGGTACTATTGCTGCCGGTGTGGCTAAGGCTAAAGCAGATGTTATCCTTATCTCCGGTTTTGACGGTGGTACTGGTGCATCTCCACTAACATCTCTTAAGCACTGTGGTTTACCATGGGAACTTGGTCTTGCTGAAGCTCAGCAGACTCTAGTTATGAATGACCTTCGTAGCCGTATCGCTCTAGAGTGTGACGGTCAGCTTAAGACTGGTCGCGACGTAGCGATTGCCTGTCTACTAGGTGCTGAAGAGTTCGGTTTCGCAACAGCTCCACTTGTAGCTTCCGGCTGTATCATGATGCGTGTTTGTCACCTGAATACATGTCCAGTTGGTGTTGCGACTCAGGATCCAGAGCTTCGTAAGAAGTTCAAAGGTAAGCCAGAGCACGTTATCCGCTACTTCCGTTTCGTTGCAGAAGAACTTCGTAAGATTATGGCAGAACTTGGTTTCCGCACAATAGACGAAATGGTTGGTCAGTCTCAGAAACTTGAGACTCGTGAAGCTATCGAGCACTTTAAAGCTAAAGGTCTTGATCTTTCTACTATTCTTTTCAAACCTGAAGTTCCAGTAGGAGTTGACATCCGCAATACTCAGACTCAGGATCACGAACTTGAGAACGTATTCGACATGAATCTTCTTAAGCTTGCTAAGAATGCTATCG
>JAKVBD010000019.1 GCA_022446985.1 Lentisphaerales bacterium | reverse complement strand
GAAAATAAACCGGAATCCAATGGATTCATGCTAATAGGTGAAGCATTACGCAAGTAAATCAACTGAAGGCCAAGAGAGACTTCATATAAATAGCGAAGCGGCTTTATGCTGAAATATCTATTGAACGAGGGCGATAGGATATAACTTTACCCCCACTAAATACGAAAGTGCCTTAATTTTAATACTGTTGAGACTTTCACTATGTAGCTGTACGTCCCAGCAACCCAAAAGTCTCTTGCGATGGCAAAACTCTGAGGGGTTGGCGCCAGTTAGAGTTTCCGGCCGAACATCCTTACCACGGAGGAAAATGGACCATTAAAAATGGTGCCATTTGCTGAGAACAACACTCTGGAAGTCAAAAGGTGGGCTTCTGCTTACAGAAGAAAAGTACTCTGAATTTGAACTACACTTAGACTTCAAACACGATTGGGGCTCTGACTCTGCAGTCTTCCTGCGAACAAATGATCAAGCTGCCGGTATGTAGATTGCCATAGATCACATTCAAAGTGGAATTGTTGGTTTTGTTCACGGACAAGGAATCGGTAGCTTTAATACTACTCCTTTTGATGTTTCCGGGAAAATGAAAGATGGAAAACTCACACTCTCTGCCAAGGATTCTTTTAACTCATATGAACGCGACAAAATCACCTATGCTTGCTCAAAAGAAGAATGGCTGGCTGCCATGGATCCAAATGGCTGGAACACAGTAAAAGTTACCTGTGTCGGTAAGTATCCAGTCTACACCACATGGTTAAACGGTACAAAAGTCATGGTACTGGACAGCAATTTTTACCAGGGCCGTTACCGCAAAGACACTTCTAAAGTTATGTTTAACAAAGAAAATATACATAAACTCCAGGGCATGGAAGGTTACATAGGCCTCCAAATTCATCCAGGCAAGCGTATGAATGGCAAAGTTCACTACAAGAACATCAGAATTCAAAAGCTTTAAAGATTCTCCATTACACACACTGAGGTCACGCCCATGCGGCCTTACCACTCTTAGATTTGAAAAACTCTCCAATCACACACCATACACAAGTAAAATCGCCTCTTTCTGAGAGGCGTTTTTTTAGAACAAAGTCACCTAAAATGATTACTTAATTCATCAAAATTATTATTTTCAGTTTAACTCTCATAGGTCATGCAGAAAGCACCTCATTCTCAGCTATTGGCAGAACCTAAGAAATTGATGCCAAGCACTACTTCTTAGAAAAAACAGATTCTGGATACCTGAGTTACCTGTTGCTAAAATCTCCAAGGTCAGTCTATATTGTAAGCTCTGAAAATAACAAGAAAGTTCTCGACAGCATATAAGATCTAATCATGTCGCTTTGGAGCCTTACTGGTGAGTATAAAATACTGAATAATGAAAGAGTTATAACAAAAGTTGTATCCTTTAAACCCCAGGGCTCTGGTTACCCAAGAACAGAAGAAAGGCAATTCTCTTGAATTCTCACTAAAAGAAACCCAAGCAATGACGATAAAATTAAAATCTCATTATGGGTTAAAGATGATAACTCACAAGAATATTTTTTTCAGTAAAAAATTTAAAAAAAATCCTAGTGGTTACAGCATAGAGAAAGCACTTGAACTAAATGATAAAGAAGTAGAAATAAAAGCCAAAGTTCAGATTTGTGATCAAGACGCTCGTCGAGTTGCGACACTCATTTGTAATTCAGCAAATAAAATAATTTTACGAATTGTACAATATCTTCACTTTCTTATCGTTTTATATCAATTACTTTAGACTTTAGAGATTGAGAGGAAGAAATGAAAAAATTCACGATGGTGGAATTATTAGTTACACTCGCTGTACTGAGCGTTTTGGTAACTATCTCGATTCCAGCCTTATACGAAACGAGAGAAAATACCATAAGTACAGCCTGTAAAGCCAATCTGAGTCAGCTGTATATATGGTCTAGTATTTACACCAAAGAAAACGATCATCAATATATGAGTCAACCAAATACTCTGTTCACAAATGACTGGCAAAGTATACTAACCGACTCAAATAAGAACAGAAAGGCCTTACTATGCCCGAAAGTCCCAGAACTTTACCCCAAACACGCAGATAGCAGTTATGGCTTAAGCCTAATCCTTAAGGATAAATTTGCCAATAAGGCTAGTGCTCCGTCCACAACTCTTATGTTTGGTGATGGTGAAAAATACAGCTCTACAACGCAACAAGGGCTTAACTGGTGGAAAAAATCTTTAGAAAGGCATTCTTTGCAAGCTTCAGATCTGATCCACCTTCGCAAAATGAATCTTAACTACCTCGATGGCAGTGTGGATAGTAAAAACTATCACGAAATGAAGCAGTCTGAACCACTTTGGAAGTTTTAATCTCTCCATTTGAGAAGTGATATTGCACATAAATACACTTCTCTCTATATGGTTTTGGCTATTGAAAAACCTTTTCCAAGCGTTCTTGCTAAATATTTTTCTTCAATACGTGTAACAAGTGAAAGACAAAATTGATTTTATGAGAGTAAAGATTCACGCCCTCAGGACGTGGCTTAAAATTACTCCCCTGAAAGGGAGCTTTAGCAATTCTCATCTTAGCCGAATATACTCTGCGTCGCTCAATGAGCTCTGCGTAAAAATATCTTTTTGTTCATCACGCAGAGAACAGAGAGGATCACAGAAAAAAGCTCAAGGTGTGAAATAATTTAAATGGCAAAGTCTATAAAGTATAACTTCCTAAGACATGCCTTTTGAAAAACAGTAAAGAAAGAATGCGAAAAGATATGCCCCAGATTAAACTGATTATACAATTTCTACTTTTATGCAGCCCCGTTTATTCTCAACAAACCAAGCTGACACATGGACCCATGGTTGGAGGCCCCTCCCAGGACTCCATGAAACTCTGGGCTCGTACAGCAGGGGCTGCTAAAATCTCTTTCAAATATGGCCTAAGTTCAGAAAGTCTCACACACACTAGCTCTTCGGCTCAAACAAATGCCAGCCATGACTTTGCTGGCTATGTAACTCTCAATAACTTAAACGCAGGCACAAAGTATTTCTTCCAAACTTTAGTAAATGGCCAAAAAAGCGGTGCCATCGGTTCTTTTAAAACCTTACCTGAGAATTCGAAAACAAAAGAAAATCCGGATGGTTTATTCAATTTCAAATTTGAATTTGGTTGTGGTAATAAACAACACCCCGGAGTTGGCTACCAAACCTATACAACTATGAATGAGCAAATAGCAGAAGATATCGACTTTGCTCTTCTAAATGGCGATTGGGTTTATGAGGAAAAGAGAGACTATTCTGTCGCCTCTTGGCAAAAAGCAAACAATCTTTCAAACGTTCCTATAATCGTCAACCAAGCCAAAGGCATAACTGGTTGCTGGGAGAACTATAAGCTCTATCTAGACCGTGAAGAAGAGCTCCGAAAGTGGCACCGCAACGTGCCTTCATGGTTTACTTTCGATGATCATGAAATTCTTGGAGATATAAATGGTGCCGGAACTATTGGCTTAAGAGACCGCAAAGCCGTTTTTCGCGATATCGGTATTCGCTCCTGGTACGATTACCTCGGTTGGGCAAACCCTGTTAGTCAAAAGCCTATCTACTTTGGCAATGCTACACTTACCTCTGAATCGAACCTTCTGACAGATACAAAAGCAGACTTCACTCAGCTCAATCTTGAAAATATCAATAACCTTCATGTGCATGAGGGCTTTGAAAATTCACGTGTCTATGAAATCCAGGAAATTGTCGATAAGCATACCCTCAAAGTTTTCCCTGCCGCGCTTATCAAAGAGTCAGTCAGCTACTCTATAGGACGTCACTCTTACTTCAAAAAAGAGATCGCTAACTGTCTTTTTCTCGTCCTCGACACCAGATCGCTTAGACAAATGCACGACATCAGTAATCCTTCAAAAAAAGACCTCAGTCTACTGGGCCAAAAACAACTGGGCTGGCTCCTTAAAGAAACAACTCAAACTAAAGCAGACTTTGTTTTCATCGTCTCATCAGTCAATCTAATGATTCCCCACGTCTCCAACAAAAGGAATCCAAAAAGCAACAAAGATGAAGCCTGGACGGCCTTTCTTGCAGAAAGAGAAATAATCCTTAATCATTGCGATAAACTGGACAAACAATTCCTTTTTCTGACTGGCGATTTACACAATAGTTTTGCTCTAAAAATCTCTGACAATATTCACGAATATGCCTCAGGGCCACATAACTCTTATAATCATCATGCCATTGCGGAAGGTGACCGTCCGGCAACCGGCAAATTCCTTTCAAGAGATCGTGAATGCGATATACTATGGTCTACCTGGTTTGACGAATATGTTCCCAAAGCTGTTAGAAGACAGCCCATATACACAGTTGTTCAGGTTAATAACACTATGAAAAACCCTACAAAAGATAATCCCGACAGATTAATTGCTTATGAAAAGCCTCAGGTCATTATCCAATTTTACAATGGCACCGACGGCTCCCTAATGTATGCTCACTCAATTTCGGCTAAATAGAGGAGCTAGTCAGTACTTTAAAATTGCATTTTCAGTATTTTGTATAGAATCACTTTCAATATGAGAGTATTATCCCCGCCTCTCAGTGTTCTCAGCGATTTCTGTGGTTTTATAAAGTAATTGAACCACGGAGGCCGCAAAGGTCACGGAGAATTAGCAATTCATATTTTAGTATAAATTGATAATTTGAAAATATATCTATCTTACAATTTTTTTATGCCGCTTTCGTACTTACAGGGGGTAGTTACTTGAGAGATGGATTTATTTTAGAAAAGTCTAACTTTGCTGTTAGCATATAAATGATGGTTGAATATGATCTGAAAGATCTATAGCCATATGCCTTTCTTTTCGCGGCTTGGATTTTAGTATTCATACCTTCTAAAAAACCATTACTCAGACGTGTATCAAACCATTTTATGACGCCCTCCCAATGTTTTTTTCTTGATTTCGCCGCTTGTTTTATCGGTTCTAATCGTGCCCTCATTGCCCAACTAAGCCAATGTTTGAAACCTAGCTCAAATTCTTCTTTTGTTTGTGCTAAATAGGTATCCTGAAAGGCTTCTTTGATTTGCATCGCCCGCACATTTTTTAGCTTATATTTTTGTTTTTTCAGCTCTAAGAGCTTTTGGATTTCACAACAGATTAAATTAACGCATTTTTCAACCAGAGATATTTTGTATTTTTAAGCAAAGGGTTTTCTTTTACTTCATTTTTGCGAACTTTATCAACGGCCTAGGGTATAAACTGCATGAGATGAAAACGGTCAAAAGTAACTTCTGCATTTGGCTGGTTTTCCTTGACTCCTTTTATAAAAACCGGAGACATATCTGAACTTATATCTGTAATATTCTTAGCGTCCCCATGATGCTCTTTTAGATCGCTAACAAAGTCAATGACAGTTTTATTATCTTTGCCTTCAGTAACATAGGCAGTTTTCTTTGCATCCATATCGACAGAGCAGGTTACATACTTATGCCCTTTAGCTTTACTAGTTTCATCTAAGCCTATGCGAGTGGTCTTTGATAAATCGATATCTTCTCGAGCTCGTTCAACATACTTATGAAGAATTCGCCAAATCTTTTCATCATCGACGTTAATCATATCTGCAGTAGTTTGAATTGGCATATGTGTGCACAGTTCCATAATTAAGGCTTCAAAGAGTAAAGTGAATCCTGAGTTCACTCCTTCCCAAGGTGTTTTAATTCGCCGTTTCTGGCCATCTTTGGGCTTAACTATCGGAACTCACGCATGAAGGTAGCATTCATGCTCAAAGAAATTTAAATGACGCCAAGACTTTTTAATCGTATCGAAGGCTTTAAAAGGACCTTTTTCTCCATAGAGGAAACTACTGCCTTTCTTAAAATCAATGTATATATCAAGTTGCTTGCGCTCTGAAGAAAATTCAATATTCTGGATGTACCAAGGAGCCTGAAGCCCTAACGCTTGTTCAGAGATCTGGGTCTGCATTTGATCTCGTATGTTTTTAAGAAAATTAAACTGGAATCCAAAGGATTCATGTTGTAGATAAAAGCATTACACAAGTAAATCAACTGCTCGCAAGAGATCATTCATATAAATAGCGAAGCGGTTTTATGCGGAAAGATCTCTTGAGCGAAGGCGATAGCATATAGCTTTACCCCCGCTAAACACGAAAGTGCCAAATATATTTTCTTTAAATCTACATTTTTCTTTTTTGACTGGTTAACAGCTGATATACCAAACTTACTCTTTTTACTCGTAGATGATTAAGGTATAAAAGGTCTTGCTTTTTTCAGCATAAGCAAGATATATCAATTCTGAATCAATCTGTTTAGATATCATTTCATTTGTGCCTTTCTCAGCTACTATTATGGCGTTTGAGAATAAAAGTTATGAGGGTCGTAGTGAAATATTTTTTCACTCTATTTGTTGTATTTGGGTTTCTGGAAAATTTACATTCCCAGACAGGGGCTTTGTCTTTTCTAAAGAAGGTGGATGTTTCGCCATTGCCGCTCAAGGTTTCGACTACAGGTTTGGCTGCTGGCAGTGAGCAGGCGTTTGAAAGCCAAAGTAAGTACTCGAAACATTTTCCTTTGGAAATCAACCTTAAAAAAACATTGATGGTTTTTCGTATGATTCCGCCCGGTACTTTTTATCGGGGAAGCTTAAAGACTGAAAAAGGGCGTCGTCCAGATGAAGCTCTGAGAAAGTCAGTCATGAGCAAATCTTTTTACATGGGTGCTTTTGAGGTTACTCAGGAACAGTGGCAGGCAGTGATGGGCAAGAATCCTTCGAAATTCAAAGGAGAAGGAAGTTTACCGGTAGAGAATGTCACCTGGGAAGAGAGTATTGCCTTCTGTAGAAAGTTAGAACAGCTCGAAGGCCTTGAACGTGGAACAATAAGTCTACCTACAGAGAATCAGTGGGAGTATGCCTGCAAGGCTGGAAGCCGTACGGCATTTTATACAGGAAATGATTCTCTTGATAAAGCCGGCTGGTTTTATAAGAATTCGGGAAATAAAATGCTCAATGAATTCACTAAAGAAGGGTTAGCGTCAAATAATTGTCGCACAAAGCTTGTCGGTCAAAAACAGCCTAATGCCTTTGGATTGTACGATATGCACGGCAATGTTTGGGAATGGTGTCTGGATTTATATTCTCCTAAGAAGTCTTACCGCAATGTTCGCGGTGGCGGCTGGAACGTCAAAAGTGAATACTGCCGTTCAGCTTTGCGTCGATATAATCTACCCAAGAAAGGCCATTCATCTATTGGTCTGAGGCTGGTATTTTACCACAATCAAAAAGCTGCGAGAGCTGCAGTTCAGCCAAGCACTCAAGGTAACAATACTTTTACTGGTATTTTTCAAAACAGATCAGTTTTAGGAAAAGCTAAAGCCATTTCAAAATACCGGGCCAGTCAACAGGGACAGCAATCACTGTTAAAGTCATTAAGATGGCTGAAGTCTGTGCAGAATCCGGATGGATCCTGGGGGGTAACGAAAAAGGCGGCTTACACAGGTTTTGCATCTTTGGCATTCATGGCTTACGGCGAAAATGGCAATTCAGAAGAATTTGGTCTGACTTTAAAAAAAGCTATTGATTGGATGAAGAATTCAAAGTTGGATACAATCACGAGTATGGGGTACACCCATGCAATTAAAAGCATTGCTATTGCAGAAGCCTACATGCTAACTAAAGATCAAGATTTGTTTGAGTCTCTTAAAGAGAATATAGAGGTTATCATTGAAGGTCAACAAACAAATGGCAGTTATGATTACCGATATAGAGCAGAATCTACTAGGCAGGATTTGTCATTTGCAGCTTGGAACTATCAGGCTCTAAGAGTTGCTTATTATGCAGCAGAGAATCATCTGGAAGTTCAAAAATCAATTTCTAAAGCTATCAAATGGTTGAAGATGGCGACTAAAAAACTGGATGGCTTTCCTTATAGCATCAAAGGAAACTCTTCTTTTACTGCTTCTAAACACACCATGCGAGCTGCGGGCACTTACTCCTTACAAATATTTGGTG
This sequence comes from Lentisphaerales bacterium, assembly GCA_022446985.1. GTDB lineage: Bacteria > Verrucomicrobiota > Lentisphaeria > Lentisphaerales > Lentisphaeraceae > JAKVBD01. The sequence continues at coordinate 64,391 of JAKVBD010000019.1, read as the reverse complement.
AAGGAAGTGCGTCTGAGATCAAGAATGACATAAAAGTTATAAGTGTAGAAGATTCTAAACAGTTGAATTTTGAGAACTGCCCAAATGAATGTTTATATGGCTGGTACTATGCTACTCAAGCTATGTTTAATGCCGGTGGACGATCCTGGGAAAGTTGGAATAAGAAAATTCAAAAAGTATTGATTGAGAATCAAAGCAATGAAGGCTATTGGGAATACCCAGGTAAATACCATGGGGATGCTAAAGATGATGTGACCAATAGAGTTTATGCAACGTCTTTAAGTGCTTTAATGCTGACGACGCCATACCGCTATACAATACCTGAAAAATTGAATCTGCGTTAAAATTTTTAAAAAAAATTAGCCGCTCGAGACAATAAAGTTTCATTCGACTCGTTCCCTGTAGTATCTTAAGCACAGGTGAGGATATATGTGATGAGATTTACAGTTTCAATTTTTGTTATTTTTAGTCTTCTTAGCAGCCTTTCAGGAAATGAAGGTTTTGCTTTTTTTGAGAAGAAAATCAGACCGGCGTTAAAAACGCATTGTTACCGTTGTCACTCCGATGAAGAAAACCGCATAAAAGGCGGTTTGTTGGTGGATACAAAAATGGGCTTACTTCAGGGAGGAGACTCCGGGGCGGCTATTGTTCCGGGCAATCTGGAAAAAAGTATCCTGTGGAAGTCGATTACTTACAAAAATGATATGGAGATGCCTCCTAAGAAGCCGATGTCGGATCAGGAGATAGCCGACTTCAAAAAATGGATTTTGATGGGGGCTCCAGACCCTCGTGAACGCAAAAATATTCTGGTCAAAACCAAAGTCACTGAAGAAGATATAGAGAAAGGTAAGGAGTTTTGGTCTTACAAAAAAGTCGAGTATACTCCACCGGATAGACCGACGAATGCCGATTGGTCTAAAAGTAAAGTCGATGCTTACATCTATGAAGGTTTACAGAAACAACAGTTAAAGCCGGCAGGTGAAGCAGATGCCACAACGATTATCAAAAGACTTTACTCAGATTTAATAGGTTTACTGCCTACACCAGATGAAGTTAGACGTTTTACAGTTGATTATCGACAAGATAAAAATGGGGCGATGCTCAAGACTGTAAATAAATTGTTGGCGAGTCATCACTTCGGAGAGCGTTGGGGAAGACATTGGTTGGATGTCGCGCGCTATGCAGAGTCAACAGGCAATGGTGTTAACGCTCCTTATCCTCATGCCTGGCGTTACAGAGATTATGTGATTGAGTCTTTTAATACAGATAAACCTTACGACCGCTTTATTCAGGAGCAGCTTGCGGGAGACCTCCTGAAAGCCAAAACAGATGAAGAGTGGACAAACAACATAATAGCAACAGGCTTTCTAGCTCTAGGTCCGCGAAATCTGGCAGATCAGGACAGAAGACAATTTGAAGCAGATTTGATTGATGAACAGATAGATGTTGTGAGTCGCGGGATCCTCGGGATTTCGGTCGCCTGTGCCCGTTGTCATGATCATAAGTTTGAGCCTATACCGCAGTCGGACTACTATGCACTTGCGGGGATATTTCAGAGTACAAAAACTTACTATGGAACACTTAAAAGCCGTCAAAATCGACACGGTACTTCATTGATTAAAATGCCGGTTAAAGATTTAACAGGAGCAGATACAAAAATTTCGATGCAAGAACTGGCTGGCTTAAAGGAAAGCCTGGCGAAAGCTGAAGCGGATTTGCGGGAGCTGCGAATGAGTCTGAGACAGAAAAAGAACAATGGCGGTCTGGATAATAATTCACAACGTCAGGCCATCGTCGCGGAACAAAGAGTTGTGAAGCTGCAATCAGAAGTAAAATCATATGATGATAATGGGGTGAAGCATTCTTTTTGTATGGGAGTGCAAAAAGTAGCGCCGGTAAATGCCAGGATTTTTGAGCGAGGAGAGGTCAGTAAGCCCGGTCAGGAAATTTCCCGCGGAACAATACGGGTTATGTGCGATGAATCATTTAAGGTATCTTCTTCATCAACTGGACGTAAAGAGTTGGCAGAGTGGATCACCAATGAGGAACATCCTTTAACTGCCCGAGTTATGGTCAATAGAGTGTGGGCTAAGCTTATGGGAGAAGGCATTGTCAGTTCACTTGGGAACTTTGGCGCTACTGGTCAAGCTCCGACACACCCAGGGTTGCTTGATTACCTGTCGATCACTTTTGTAAATAATAACTGGTCTGTCAAAAGCCTGATCAAGAAGATTGTGATGACTAAGACTTACAGAATGGCATCGACCATGAATGAAGTGAATTTTAAAAAAGATCCTGATAATAAGTACTTATGGAGACTCACTCCACGCCGATTAGATGCAGAAGTTATTCGCGATTCGGTACTGCAGTTATCCGGGAAACTTGAAGATGGACCGCGCTATTCATCTCTTTTAGCAGAAAAAGCGGCAAATGAAACAAGAGTTAGAGTTCGCGGTGATAATCCATTTGATGGTAATTCGAATTACCGTTCGGTTTATTTGCCGATTGTTAGGGACATGTTGCCATCAATGTTGAAAACCTTCGATTTCACAGAGTCGATGCTAACCACCGGTACTCGAGAGCAGAACAATACCGCCGCACAGGCTTTATTTATGATGAATAATAAATTTATTCTGGCTCACAGTGATAACATGGCGGAGAGAATCATTTCCAAGAATTCGACCACAGATATGCGGATTAAGGAAGCATTTATTATGGCTTACAGTCGCATCCCTCAATCCCATGAGTTAAGTGCAGCTCGAAATTTACATGACAGTTTTAGACGCAGCAAAGACTTAGCAAAAAAGAAGACTACAACCAAAGATTTTGTCGCACTCAGCGCAGTTTGTCAGGCATTGTTAGCGTCCGCAGAATTTAGATACCGGAATTAAGGAGACAGAATGATGAATTTATCCAGAAGAGATATGATGAAGATGTCCGCCGGTTTGGCGGCGTTAAATTTTGGTGGCATGAATGTTACAGCCGTAGGCACAAGCAGCGGGGGGCAAACCGACTTCAATGCTAAGGCGAAATCGGTCATTCTTTTAAATATGCGCGGGGCACCTTCTCATGTAGATACATTTGACTACAAGCCGGAGTTGATTAAGAAAAATGGTACTCGTGGTAAGTACGGTCAAAACATGCTGGCTCCATTATGGGATTTTAAGAGATCCGGAAAAAGCGGTTTGATGATTTCAGAATTATTTCCATTTTTAGGTAAAATGGCAGATGAGCTTTGTTTGCTCAAGGGGATGTTCTCTTCACAGCCTAATCACCCTCAGGCTCAAACCTTAATGCATACGGGTAATTTTCAGTTCCCAAGACCTTCATTGGGCTCTTGGCTTCTTTATGGACTGGGAAGTTTAAATAAAGATATTCCCGGCTTTATATCTCTAAATCCAGCTTCAGGTTCAACGGCTCACTATAGTAGTGGTTTTTTACCGACAAAGTTTCAAGGAACTGTAGTGGGGCAGTCAAGCCGCTTTGCCGAAGATGAGGGCGAGCAGTTACCGAATATAAAGAACAAATATATCTCAAAGGATCTACAAAGTAAGCAAGTCAACTTTATTCAGCAGTTGAATCGTTCTCAATTCAAAAAAGAAAAAAATGCTCACGTTAAGGGAGTTATTGATTCTTACGAAATGGCTTACAGAATGCAAGATTCGATGCCGGCAATTTTAGATGTTTCTAAAGAGAAAAAGTCGACCCAGTCTTTATATGGCATGGATAAGAGCAACACTTCTAAGTTTGGTAAGCAGTGTTTGCTGGCCCGTCGATTTGTTGAAGCTGCGGCAAGGTTTATTGAAATTTCACATGGTTCATGGGATCACCACAATAATATGAAAGCGGATATGGAGGCGAGAACCGGTGAAATAGATAAGCCTATTGCAGGTCTGCTTTATGATTTAAAAAAACGCGGTCTTCTAGATACCACCCTGGTCATCTGGGCAGGAGAATTTGGACGTACTCCAGAAGCGCCAAACAAAGATGGCCGTGGACATAATAATAAAGGCTACACTTCCTGGTTTGCCGGTGGAGGAGTTAAAGGTGGCATAAGTTATGGCGCAACAGACCCAATGGGCTATGAAGCAGTTGATGGTCGTTTATCGACGCATGATTGGCACGCGACGATATTGAGAGTCCTTGGTATTGATCATGAAAAGCTAACGTTTAATTATGCCGGCCGTGATTTCCGCTTAACAGATGTTTACGGAGAGGCAGCCGAACAAATTCTTGCATAAAAGTTTATTTTTGGACAATAATTAAAAATACACGGCGTTTAATGGAATGAATTTACTAAAAAAGGAAGAAGAGCATGAAAACAATAGCCGCATTTATTCTTAGTCTGATGTTCGTCATGTCGACAGCAGCGTATGCAGAAGAGGGCGATAGAAAAGGTAAAAAAGGTGAGCGTGGAGAAAAAGGCGAAAGACCCAGCCCGGAAGAACGCAAGAAGCGCATGGAAGAGCGTATGAAGAATATGACTCCAGAACAGCAAGCAAAGTTTAAGCAGAAAATTGCTGAAATGAAGGCGAAGATGAAAGATATGTCTCCTGAAGAGCGCAAAGCTTTTATGTCTGAAATGAAGAAAAAACGCGGTGGTAAAGGCGAAGGAAAAGGTGAAGGTAAGAAAGGTAAAGGCGGCGGTGACAGTGATACCGGTGGTGGAATAGAACCTGAAAGACCTTAAAATTCTTTAATATTTTTATATATGAGAGCTCCGTTCATGAATTTGTTCGGAGTTTTTTTATGTTTGCTGATAGGATTGGAACTTTTTACTTGTTATAGAAGTACAAGTGAGAAGATTTGCTTCTTATGTATGTGTGATTTGTGTGTCCCTGGGGATAGAAGTCTATTCGAGTCATGTTTTGGTTTGGCTTGAGTATTTTTACCTGTTGTTGTTAGAATGGAGAAACAAATGAGCCAAGATACACTGGAAGCCTCTGCGCCTACTGAAGATGTTTTAAAGGTACGCTGTCACGAGTGCGATCACCGTATATTAATCGAAAATCCTGAGCCTCTTAAAAAAGCAAACTGTCCAGAATGCGAAGCTGTATTTTACATACCGAAGCAAGTTAAAGATTTCATATACGAAAGCCCTGTATCTGATGATGGTGTTTTAGCCATTTACTGCGGAACAGATCAGAAGCTTAACAGGCGTGTTTTTTTTAAGGTTGTCAATAAAGATCTTATAGATCAAGATAAAGTTTATGATGTCAGTATAGGCTCTTTCTTTCATGAAAAAATTGCTTCAGTTTTTGGGGCTGAAAGTATCGATGGCGAGCTGGTTCTTTTAACTGAGTTTATCGATGGCAATACATTGGAGCACTATCTTGAAAAAGGAATGAACCTGGAAGCGGATTCAGTCATTTCTATTACTCAGGAAATTACTGCTCTTATGAAAGAGGCATCGACAGAAAAGATTCACCATGGTCACCTGAGTTTAGATAGTATCTGGATTAATAGTGAAGGCGAAGTAAAAGTAACCGATTTTGTATTACGTCAGAGGACCAGAGATAATGCTCCAGAAGAAGTTAAAGAGAAGATTGTAGATCCCAGGTATTTTAAAGATGTTTCGAAGAGTGGCATAGATGAATCAACAGACCTCTATAGTCTTGGTGTCTGTATTTATAAAGCTTTAACAGGTGTATTTCCTGGAGCTGCTTCACATAATTTGACAGATTTAGAATTGGACACACCAGACAGTTTTAATGGGGCTATTCAAAATCTGTTGGACGGTAAGGTTTCGTCCTTTGAAGAACTCCATAAATTACTTGTTCCTGAAGAAACTAAGGAGCAAGTTAAGGTTGTTAAAACAGAAAAGAAAGCAGAGCCCAAAAAGATTACAACGCAATCTAAAGACTCGGAATCCCCCAAAGTTAATAATGAGTCAAGACGCTTGAATCAGCAAAAGCTTCGTTTCTTAAGCAGTCAATTGTTGATTATGAGGTTGTTGTTGATTTTATCTATTGCCTGTCTAGCTATTTTTGCAGGTGCTCGTTATATGCCAAATACCGGTTTCGGCAAAGCCTCAGAGAGAGTCTTGAATAATACTCTGGATAAGGCATTTGCCGGAGATAAGGGGCAACTTGACGTCAATGAGATCTTGAACGAAGGCGATTAAATTTAAGGTTGTGACGCCCGGGTTATACTGGGCGTCAGTTCCTTAGAAAAATACCCTTGATGATAAGAGAGACAGGGTAGAATAGACTCATAAAAAAGATGGTAAGTTGTGTCTGAGGTATGTCGTAGTAGTTACCCGCAGCAAAGCCGATAAATGAAAATGTAAACGCGATAATTGGGCTGATAAGAAAAAGGATCCTGATAGATTTTACAAAGTTGGCCGCAATAAGTACCGGTAGTATTAAACAGCCAAATGTGTAAAGAGTCCCTGATATCTTCAGGCAGAACCCAAGAATCACCCCAGAAAGAAGAGCGAAGATCACTTCGATTCTGGTTGCCGGGAGTTTGATCGATACGGCATAGTCTCGATCTGTAAAGACCAAGGTTAGTTTATCGAGGAATAGAATCAGTAAAATGACTGTTATGGCAAATAGCGTGATGAGTATTTTTACATCTTTCATCTCAGCGCCAATAATTGTCGAGAAGATAAGTTTGTCGATAACTTCTTTGCCAACAGGGCTTTGACTTAGAAGGACTATGGCGCCTGCAGAAGAAAGTAGGAATAACCAGCCGGTAATATCTTCACGTTGCTTTTTAGCTGCTTCTTTGGAGACATTCACAGGAATTTTTAATTTACTTAGAAGAGCAGTGAGGCTGCTTTTGTTAACAAAAGCCCAAAGCGTACAAATAGATGCAGCCAGAATAGAGTAGCTGACTATTAAGTCTTCACGTGCTTGACCGGTGGTATCACTCATGGCTTCAAAGCCTAAGATGTAGAGAGCGATGGAGATACCAAAAGTGGATGTTTGAGTAATAGCAGCACCGATGAATATCTGATTTCTGGCGACTATAAGTACTCCAGTCATACTGAGAAGAATAGCGATTAACCAGCCGCTGTGAAAGATTGCGGGGAAGAAAGAATGAGCTTCCCATAGTTCCCGGAGAATATCGCTGCAGTCAGTACAAATATGGAAGATGTTTCTATCCACTAGACTTCTCCCAGCCATTTATCGACTAAGGCTTCCTTAGTTCCATGACTCATAAATGCCGAAACAATGTTTTCTTTGGTCATGATCTCTTTGGTATTTCCTGACTTAACCTGACCGTGAGTGAACAGCATGGTTTTCGCTGTCAGTTTAATGGCCGTGTTGATGTGGTGAGTGATCAAGAGAATGGTAATATTCTGTTCGGTATTTAGCCTGACAAGTAAGTCGAAAAGATTGCCGACAGAGGTAAAGTCCAGGCCGGTATCCGGCTCATCAAGAATAATCAGTTTAGGCTTTCTTGCTAATGCTCTGGCGATGTGTAAACGTTGCCTTTCCCCACCAGAAAGGGTGCTATAAGATCTTTTTCTCTTATCTTCAAGCCAAACTGTTTCAAGAGCTTCATTTACAGCAGTTTTGCGCTTCTTAGAAAAAATAATTCCAGGAGCAGCTAACGAAATAAATTCTGAAACGTTTACCGGTAGGTTAGGGGAGAAAGAGCTTGATTGAGGAATGTAGCCAATGTCTGCTTGTTTGAGGGAATTATATTCGATTTTTCCTTTAAGAGGAGAAACGAGGCCCATAATAGATTTAATAAAGGTACTTTTACCTTGCCCATTGGCACCTACTATACCCCAGAAATCACCGGTGGTGATATTCAGATTAATTTCTGAGACTAAAGGATTATTTGAATAGCCGAGTGTAAGATTTTCAATTTTTACCTGAATATCTTTGTCATTAGTCATTCAATACTTTACTTATTTCTCTTACATTATAATCAATCATTTCCAAGTATGTTGCAGCTTCTTTACGTGCTCCTACCTGATGAGCCAGCTTGGCAATAGGAAGTTTGGTCCTAGAAGCAACAATTTTCGCATACTTTACAGGGAAATATGAATTTGTAAGTAGTGCTTTAGGGTTAAGTTCAGAGATATTTTTAACCAACTTCATCAAGTGCTGAGTGGTTGGAGCCATACCCGGTTTAGGTTCAAGGTACTCGACAACATCCATATCAAAGCGTTTAGCTAAGTAAAGATAGTTAGCGTGATCTGCAATAAAACGCTTATTATTGTGTTTTTTGACTGAATGGAGCCAACCACCAAGATCTTTTTCCTGCTTGGTAAGTTCCAGAAACTGCTCAAGTTTACCTCTGCGAACAAGTGTTGAGAGCTTACTCATAGGGTATTTAGCGGCCAGCTTTTCACCAATTAGCTTAGAAATTAATTTACCTTGGAAGACTTCAAGGCGATCGTTAATGATTGTGACTTTTTCTGGTAGAAGAACTTTTAAACGACTGGCAATCAGGTGAGCGACAATAAGACCATTTACAGGGTCCATAAGGTAATGCGGGTTACCAAGAGGGTGTATATGACCATCTGCACGTGTAATTATACCTTCTTTTTCAAAAATAGGGCTGATGATGTTAGAAGGGTCAAGATGGCCTTTTTCACCAGGTTGAACTTGAGCATTTCTACAGCCTTTAAGAAGGACTGGGACCCAACCGGCTTCGAGTTCAAAACCCGTTTGCATGAAGAGGTCGGCTTGACTCAGTTGTCGAATAAAGCTTGGCTTTGCTATGACATTGTGAGGATTGCCCTGTGCCGGAGCAAATGTCGTAATCTCGACAAGATCGCCACCGATCTCCTCAGTAATTGAGGCAAGATCAGTGACTGTAGCACAGACTTTAAGCTTTTCTGCAGCTACAAAGAACTGCAGAAAAACTGTAAAAACTATGATTAGTTTTATCATTCTTAGAATTTATGAGCCGGGTGACTTCCCAAGATAACTTCAACGCCAAGCCATAGAGTATTCGCTTCGCCTTCAGTGTCAGAATCATCGAAGTTATACTGAAGTCTCATTTTAGTAAACTCACTGTGTTGGTAAACAACAAGAGGTGAAATTCTTACGCGATCAGAACGCTCGAAGTCTTCTTCGCGATCAATAAATTCTTCGCCCTCGAAACTGTCGCCACTGCCACTGACATACTCATAACGTAGACCAACAGACCACTTTTTGTCAATAGCTTTGAGAGCTTGTACATAGAAACCCCAATCATCAACTTCGTCACTTGGAACGTATATGTTATCCGCCGGATCATCTTCTTCGATAAGGAAAGAGTTAGCTTTATATTGACGTTTCATGATTTCACCCTGGAATACCCAATCAGCACGACCAAGTTCTTTGTCTTCGATGACGTATTTTGCATCGGCACCATAAATCCAAGTCTCACCACCAGTGTGGTTGTCACCATAAAGGTTTGATACACCGAGTTGTAAAGTTGAGTCTTGACTTACGTTGAAGCTGTTAACCCAACGAGCTAACCAAACCATATCACTTAGGGTTTCTGTCTCACCATCTTCATAAGGGCGACCAGCTACACCTTCTTCAAATTCATGCTCGTGATCTTCATCTCCGTGCTCATCTTCACCATGAACGTGACCTTCGCCACGGTAACTAACCATGCCGTCGCCGTCAGAGTTTTGTACACCAACAAGTAGTTCACTGTACCAAGGAGTTGGAGCTAACCAGCTGAGGCGAACACCTGCATCTTTCATACCTTCGCCACCGAATATTCTAGTACTGATAATAGGCTGATCCATGAAGTCCCAGCTATGAGCGTGCTCTTGATTGACAATACCAAATTCAGTTAGGAAGTAACCAGCTTTTAGCTGTAGGTTAGCAGGAAGAGATCTCGTTGTAATATAAGCCTCTTCAAGCTCTACTTCGTCTTCAGTAAATAGAATGTAAGACTGAGCGTCAAATAAGTCGTCAACTGTACCGCTAATTGCTAGTTCCATAGATTGCATGCTGAAACCACGCTTCTTAGGGTCGTGACCACCGCCTTGGTACATTTCAAGGTCAGAATCTCTCACAGATGATGTACCTGCAACAACATTTATTACAGAAGAAATGTTCAGAGTTTCAAGGAAAGAGTTAACGTCTTTACCAAGAGTCAACATTTTACCTTTAACAGAGCTGTTTTTTCTAGTCTGATAACTTACAGATTTGTTGTGATTATCTTTAGTAAGCTCGTCTAAAACTTGGTCATCACTTAGTTTCTTGAGGTCTTTTTGTTTTTTTTGCTCGTTTAAAATAGTGACTTTTTTCTCAAGCTTTTCGATTTTGGAATCTTTAGCTTTCAGTTCGCTTTGCATCTTTTGAAGCATTTTTTCCATACGCTTCATTCTGCTTTCCATGTCTGCAGCCGATACTGGTAGAGATAGGACTAACACTGTCATGAAACAGCATAAGAATTTTTTCACAGTAAATTCCTGGGTTTTTGTTGGTTTAAATAAATACTTTTGGGGAAAGAAATGAGTTTATAAATAATCAAGGCATGGGGGAGCTCTTGATTTTTTAAACAAAGGGAGAGCGGTTAAAAACGGCTTGTCGTGACTGATTTGAGTGCCAAGCTTTGGCAGTTTGTTAGCTGATGAATAAGAAGTGAAACTAAATAGTTGGGTTTTGTCGAGATTAGAAATACAAAGCTGACATGCATGGTTCGCGTCATAACTCGAAAGTGATTGTTCATCAGAGCAGCTGGAAGAATCGCATGAGTGACTATTTTGCTGTTGATGATCATGAGAACACGACGAATGCAACATAAAGTGCGCGGGTAGCACGAGGTATGTAAATAACATTAATGTTGTAACTGTTTTTTTCATAATCATCCTAAAAAATCCCGTTTAAATTATTTATTGATAATGGTTTTTCAATACCATAAGTTTTCCTTTGTTATGATTATTTGAATGTAAGAGACATTGTCAGGTTTTTATTATGAATAAACTCTTTGAATATCAATGATATACAGGAGTCAAAAATGGATCACAAAACTTTCACTAAGCTAGCTCTGGCAGGTATTACCGGAAGTCGACTTGTGGTTATGGCAGCTAACAGTTCAAATATGTTTAACTCAAACAGTGCAATGACAATGTCGGTGGATGCAAATGATGTGTCCACGCCTGTGCGGCCTTAAGTGAGTGCAAAGGTCTTGGTGTAAGTAAGGTCACTAAAAGAAAGCTGAAGAAGCGTTAAAAAAGCAAATAATGAAAAAACAATTTCCATCGTTGGCCAGCTCTTAATTTTATATTAAGGGCAGGTCCTTAAGTATCTTTCACGTAAAACCATTGATCCCCTATTTTAGAATAGAGTGATGTTGTCTGGTAAGATTCTTTGCCATTCTCGGTAAGGTAATCAAAAGAGTAGGTGATGCATCCTTCAGTGTCTGATGCCAAGCCCTGATTTACTTTAATGATTTTTAGATTTGATGGAACGAACGAAGTATCTTCCAAATTGCTTATCAGCTGAGGTGTAACATAAAAAGGGTGGTGCGTATTTACCAAAAAGTTTTTTTCATGTTTAATAAACGCAGAAAAACGAGCTCTTAATAGATCGACAGTTGTAAGACATGAATCCCCATTATGGAATTTTTGGCAGCAAGAATTATATTGTTTTTTGCTGCCACATGGGCAATGAGATTGATTCATTAGAATTTTACTTTTGGGATGACTTTTTTGAATCTTTCAACCTCTACAATATGATCATTCATACTCGATCCCAAGTATTTTACAGGGCCTCTAAAAGTCACATAGTCGCCCTTTTTATACTTACGATGCTTTTGTTCGCCTTTGGGGATTCTAAGAGTGACATCGGCCATGAGGCTGTTAGAGCCAGGCATCTTGACTCTTATGATGTGTGAATCAAACTTCCTCATTTCTTCAGCACCAGCATCTTTTTGTACTTGGTAAACTTTGCCAGTCCAGGTGACAACTGTGCCTTTGACGATTTTAAAGTTTTCTACCTTCTTAAGATTGTTTGCACCACAGGACTTGTAGTAATTTTTCCAGGTAATGTTGGTAACATCTGTTCCTTCTTTAAGAGCAAAGCGGGTTTTTTCTTCACAGGAAGTTAAAAGCAATAGTGGTATAAGTAGGGAGAGGAGATGTTTCATAAGACCCTGCACAACTTAAGTTAAATTTTACTTTGATTATAAGTGAAAGTATAGCTTATGGCAACTTCTGAAAAAAACACTCTTGGAAAGATCTAAAGATGTATTAAATTCTGGCTAAATTTTAATAGGTATAGTGAGATGGTTGAAGATATAGATATTAAAGGTGCCCGGCAGCATAATTTAAAGAATGTCGATGTGACAATACCAAGGAATAAGCTGGTGGTCATTACTGGTTTGAGTGGTTCGGGTAAATCCTCTTTGGCTTTTGATACTCTTTATGCTGAGGGGCAGCGTCGTTATGTTGAAAGTTTATCTTCTTATGCCCGCCAGTTTCTTGATCAAATGGAGAAGCCGGATGTTGAGCATATTGGCGGCCTTTCCCCGGCTATTGCAATTGAACAGCGAACAGGTCATGGCAATCCACGCTCCATAGTCGCGACTACTACAGAAATATACGATTATCTGCGCTTACTCTACGCTAATATAGGGATTCCCCATTGTCCAGAGTGTGGAGACGAAGTTAAAGCTCAAAGTGCTGAGATGATAACTCAAACAATTCAGGATTACCCCGAAGAAAAGAAACTAATACTTCTTGCTCCATTGATTGACGGAAAGAAAGGGGAGCATAAAGACATCATTAAAAAAGCTGCTTCAGATGGTTATGTTCGACTACGCGTTGATGGAGAAATATACCGAATAGAAGATGTTCCAGATTTAGAGAAAAACTTCAAACACAGTATTGAAATAGTAGTAGATAGACTTAAGTCGGGCAAAGAATCAAAAAGCCGCCTCAATGATTCCGTCGAAACCGCTCTTCGTGAAGGTAAAGGGATGATTAAGACTCTTCTCGAAGTGGCTCGCAATGATTGGCAAGAAAACACCTTAAGTGAGCATCTTGCCTGCGTAAGTTGTGGCATAAGTTTTGGGGAACTTGAGCCTCGCAACTTTTCCTTTAATAGTCCTTATGGTGCCTGCAAGAGTTGCCATGGATTGGGGAGCAAGATGGAAATTGATCCAGATTTAATGCTTCCTGATAAAACTTTACCGGTAGAAGACAGCTTTCCGCTTTGGAAACGTGGGCCTAAAAGGTTGATTTTTTACCATATGTGCCTGCTGAAATCTGTTGGAGAAGCCTTTGGCTTTGACATATCGACCCCATTCAATAAGTTGACGAATAAACAGCAGGATGCATTACTTTATGGTACAGGCAAAGAGAGTATTCCGCTGAAGTTTAAGCATGCGGGCCGATGGTATAATGTTGAAAAACCCTTTGAAGGTGTTTTAGGGAATCTTACTCGCAGATTCAAAGAAAGTGAATCTGACTCTTTGAGAGAGAAAATAAAAGATTTCATGATACGCAAAACTTGTAAAAGCTGTGATGGACATCGATTACAACCAGTCAGTCTGGCTGTGACTCTCAATGATATGCCTATCCACAAGTTTAATGCACTATCGATTGAAAAGGCCGAGGATTTTCTAAATAACTTAACTTTGACAGATACAGAATTACACATCGCTGGCGAAGTTTTGAGAGAAATTATTTCCCGCTTAAAATTTCTAAAAGCTGTTGGCCTACAATACCTCACTTTAAATCGCGAATCTGGTTCACTTTCAGGAGGAGAAGCCCAGCGTATTCGTTTAGCTACGCAGTTGGGCAGTGGTCTTGTAGGAGTCCTCTACATTCTTGATGAACCGAGCATAGGTTTGCATCAGCGCGATAATGAATTGCTGCTGAATACTCTCTGTCACTTACGCGACTTAGGCAACACGGTAGTTGTAGTCGAGCACGATCTGGAAACTATTGAACGTGCCGATCATTTAATTGATCTTGGACCTGGTGCTGGAAGGCTTGGTGGTGAAATTATGTTCAGTGGCCCACCCGCGAATATTCAAAGTGATTCTTCAAATACCGGAGCTTACCTAAAGGGCACGAAAGAAATAGAAGTTCCAGAAAAGAGATTTAAGGGAAATGGAAATTTTATTGAAGTCAGAGGAGCCGAAGAAAACAATCTTAAGAAAGTCAATGTAAAGTTTCCGCTTGGCACATTTACCTGTGTGACAGGGGTTTCAGGCTCAGGCAAAAGTACATTGGTCAATGAAATTATTAAGAAGAGTATTTATAAGCAGCTAAATATTGGCCGCCATAAGCCAGGAAAATGCAAAGCAGTCAAAGGTGCTGAACATATCGATAAAATGATCGTTATTGATCAGTCACCGATTGGTCGTACTCCACGTTCAAATCCGGCTACTTATACGGACGCTTTCACGCTTATTCGCGATCTTTTCAGTAAAGTTCCAGAAGCCAGAATGCGAGCTTATAAACCCGGACGTTTCAGTTTTAATGTTAAGGGCGGTCGCTGCGAAAGTTGCAAAGGGGATGGCTATCGAAGAATTGAAATGAACTTCTTACCGGATGTTTATGTTGAGTGTGAAGATTGTCATGGTCGTCGCTATAACAAGGAAACTCTTACGATTAAGTACAAAGGCAAGAATATAGCAGATGTTCTGGAAATGACGGTTGATGAGGCTGTTGAATTTTTTAAAAATCACAAGAAGTTGAACAGCATCCTGCAAACCTTGCAAGATGTAGGTTTGGGATACATTCATCTAGGACAGGCAGCTACAACGCTTTCAGGTGGAGAAGCTCAGAGGGTGAAACTGGCTTCAGAATTATACCGCATGCCAAAAGGTCATACTCTTTATATCCTTGATGAACCGACAACAGGTCTTCATATAGCGGACATTCACAAGTTGCTTGAGGTTCTCAATCGCATAAGAGATACAGGCAACACTGTACTTGTGATTGAACACAACCTTGATGTTATAAAAGTTGCAGATTTCTTAATCGACATGGGCCCTGAAGGTGGAGATGGTGGAGGGACTTTAGTTGCTTCAGGAACACCTGAAAAAGTAGCCAAGTGTACAGAATCTCATACAGGTCATTTTTTGAAAGACCTTCTTTAGGTTAGAATACGGTTTTTGTGCTAATACTTAGCCTTCACATGCTAGAGCAATTGATTCACTAAGCGTATTTTTGCATACTCTCATTAAAAATGAAAAATGTAAGGTATGTGATATGCGCTTGGTATGTGTCCTCTTTTTGATAATGGTTTTTGGAGCTTATTCTGCTGACAAGCCGAATATTCTCTGGTTAACCTGTGAAGATAACAATGTTAACTGGATAGGCTGCTATGGTAACCCCCATGCAGATACTCCAAATATAGATAAGCTTGCAAGTGAAGGTTTCCAGTATATGCATGCATATGCAAATGCTCCTGTATGTGCACCTTCTCGCAGCACCTGGATTACTGGTATTCATGCGATTTCTATGGGAACTCACTCTATGAGAAGCCGCTATGATATCCCTCACGACCTTATTAAGTACTATCCGGATCTTTTGAAGGAAAACGGCTACTATGTATCCAATGACGGCAAAACTGATTATAATATCGGCGGTCGTGATGATAAGGCACCGTGGGATTCTATGAAAATTGACTGGAAGAAGCTGAAGTCTAAGCAGCCGTTCTTTCAGGTACTAAATAGCACAAAGTCACATGAAAGCAGAGCTTTTGGTGATGTAAGCAAATCTAAGCACGATCCTAAAAATACTAAGTTGGCAAAGTATCACCCGGATGTTCCTGAAATACGTCAGAACTATGCTCATTATCACGATGCAGTTAAAAATATGGATGCAGATATTGGTAAAGCTCTAGAAGAACTTGAGAAAGCCGGTTTAGCCGAAAATACCATCGTTATTCACAACTCAGACCACGGTGGAGTCCTACCCAGAAGTAAGCGTTTTCTCTTTAATTCAGGTACTCATTGTCCTTTGATTATCC
Organism: Lentisphaerales bacterium; assembly: GCA_022446985.1. Lineage (GTDB taxonomy): Bacteria > Verrucomicrobiota > Lentisphaeria > Lentisphaerales > Lentisphaeraceae > JAKVBD01. Next base: position 48,495 of record JAKVBD010000019.1, on the reverse strand, counting down.
GTATTCCGGAAAAATACAAGCACCTATGGCCAGCCGAAAAGCCGGGAATGAAAGTAGATCGCCTTGTAAGCTTTGTTGATATGACAAAAACCTGGTTGTCTATAACCGGTTCAAAAATGCCTTCATATCTTTCTGGTAAAGTATTTCTAGGCCCGAATGCTGATCCAGAAAGAAAATACCATGTAAGTTTTAGAGGTAGAATGGATGAGCGTTGTGACAATGTTCGTGCAATTCGCAATAAGAAATATCTATATGTTCGCAATTATATGCCATATGCTCCTTGGGGACAGCAGCTAAATTATCTTTGGAAAATGACTGCGACACAGGTTTGGGAAGCAGAACACAAAGCTGGTAGAACAAATGCTGTTACGGGACGTTTTTTTGGTACTAAACCTATGGAAGAGCTTTACGATATCTCTAAAGATCCGGATAACGTAAATAATCTTATTAATAATCCTGAAATGAAAGCTATAATTGCAGAAATGAGAACAGCATTGAGTGATTGGCAGGAAAAGAATTTTGATGCTGGGTTGTTACCAGAATCGGAGATGGTGAAGAGAGCAGAAGGCAATAATACAACTATCTATGAAATGCTCAGAAATTCAGCTTTATTTGATGGTAAGGCTTACCTCAAAGCAGCTAATATTGCAGTTGAGGCAGATCCTGGTGTTTTACCTAAACTGAATGGTTACCTAGCACATAAAGACTCTGGTATTCGTTATTGGGGGATGGTTGGTTACTTCAATATTCAGGATAAAACAGACTTGGATCTTAATAGAGTGAAGTCACACCTCAATGATGATTCACATGAAGTAAGAGCGCTTGCTGCATGGATTCTTTATAACAAAGGCCAGAAAGAAATCGCTCAAAAGACATGGAATGATTTGCTGAGCAATAGCTCTTATGCCTCTTTAAAAGTTACAAATATCATTGACTGGATTGGAGATGGCGTTGAGCCCTACAAAGACTCTCTAGTGAAATGTAACTTCAGTCATGGCGGTTATGTTGATCGTATGAAAGAGAACCTTGGTGTGAAACTTCCATCAAAAGGTAAGAAAAAGAAAAAGAAAAAGTAATTCTTTTCTAAAAGAAAATTTTGAGCCCGGTTGAAAGACTGGGCTTTTTTAGTTTGAAGGGTAATTGTATACGTACTTTGAAAAGGGGCGTTATGAAAAAAATTTTATTCTTCTTCAGTTTATTTTTAGCATCTACAGGTTTCGCTAACGAATTAGCAAAATTTGGAACACAGATGTCTTATTTTTACCAAAAGCCAAGTGCTGCTTCTTTCTTGCAATTTCAAAAGCATGCGGACAAACATGCGCCGGCATTTAAAAAAGCCAAGAATGGTGCAGATCTTTTAATTTCCCTGATGATTGCCAGAATATCAGAAAAGAATGGTTGGCCTATCGAAAGTAAGGTTTTTGGAGAAAAGGCAAAAGAAGTTCTCAAGGGAGAATCTAAGCTGGCAAAGTATATAAATGACGATGGCAAGGTTGACCCTGGAAAACTTGATATGTGGTGGGCCCAGTTTTTTGCCACTGGAGATGAAATTTACCTGGAAAAGATATTTATGTTTGCCGGGCAAGACCCGAAAGAGTTTGAAGCGCGTATGTCATTGGTTATAGGTGCCGCCAGTTGGTCCTTTAAAGCCAATTGCAAACAACATAAAGCAGTTAAAGCTTTTGCTTTAAAGAAAAAAAGTGGAGGGGGCTACTCCACTTTTAAAATGAACTATCTCAATTCAATCTAAATTTTAGCCAGTCTACCAGTGCTGTCCCCAAAGCTTTTTGCCGGGGCACCAAACGTATCCAGCATGTTGAGGAATAAATTACACATAGGTTGATCCTTATACATTCTATGAATCCCAGGATTCAATTTGCCGCCAGCTCTACCAGCCAGAAGTATTGGTAGGTTATTATGCCTATGTCTATTACCATCACTTAAGCCACTGCCATAAAGAATCATGGATTGATCAAGAAGTGATTTCCCGTTGACTTTGCGCTCTTTGAGTTTACTGAGGAAATAACTGAACCTCTTTACATAGAAAAGATCAATTTTTTCTATTTGCTTTATTTTTGCTTGATCATTTTGATGGTGACTTAGTGAGTGGTGGCCTCCATCGATTCCCATATCTGGAAATGACATATTACTGCCTTCATCGGCGACAAGCATAGTACAAATTCTTGTTGCATCGACTTCCCAGGTTAGAACCATAATGTCCATAAGAGTTTCGATTTTTTCTTTATAGCTTCTAGGGTTTTTACTAAAGTCGCGAGTGAACTGTTTTGAATGAACGGTCGGTTTGCCTTTTTGGTTTTTTCGCTCAATTTCGCGGACAGAAGTGAAGTACTGGTCCAGTTTTTCAAGATCCTCTTTCGCCAGGCGCTTTTTCAAAGAGTTTGCGGAGGAAAGCATGTAATCGAGTACACTTTTCTCTGATGCGGAGTGTGCATTCTTTTCATTTTTACCATTCCAAAGAGTAAAAGCTCTGTTAAAAGCCTGTTGTGGAGAGGATTCTGGAACCATTGGTTCTTTTTCGTTTCTCCAGGCGAGATTAAACTGATACATGCAGCTATAGCCGGAATCACAAGATCCAGATAAACGACCTCTTTGAGTTGATAGTTCTAAGCTTGGTAGGTAAGTCTTTTTCCCCAGCCTTTGAGCTGCTACCTGATCAACTGAGATACCATTCTTAACATTTTTTGCTGACTTTAAGATCTGAACTCCGGTCAGAAAGGATCCTTGAGCTCTGGCATGATCGCCGGCGCCATCTCCGTTAGCGAAGGCATTTTTATGCTGAAGTCCTGAAATGACCTGAAAATCATTCTTATGTTGAGTAAGAGGTTTAAGGGTCTGGGGTAGTTCGTAATCTTTACCTAACTTGGAAGGTGTCCATTTTTCCATAATTTTGCCATTTGGCACATGGAGGAAAGCCATTCTCACAGGATTTTCATGAGCTTTGTCGCCAGCTATGGAAATCATCTGTGGCAGGAATAATGAAATACCAGCGCCCTTTAAAAAGGTTCGACGATTATGGCCGGTGCTTAAAAGATTATGTACATTCTTCATTTGTATTCCTGCTTTTTCTCAATTGATCTATACTGAAATGGTGTACTTTTAACAACTGCGATAAATAGATCGTGAAACTTACTATCGGGCTTTTCTACTTGTCTTACAATTTTATTTATGGCAATGCGATCTTCTATCTCCATACCTCTACCTAAAGCAAAGTTCATAAGTTTCTCAGTAAAGCAGCTGAGGAACTCATTTCTATATTTAGTTGTTATGAGCTTATAAAGATCGTCGAAATTATCGATCTGATGGCCGCGCCAGTTAGATTTGACATCGAGGGGCTTACCATGTTCCTGCTCGCGCCATTGTCCGACGGCATTGAAGTTATCCATCGTGAATCCCAGTGGATCCATCATCGCGTGACATGAAGCACATGCTTTGTTATTACGGTGCTTTTCTAGTTTTTGCCTTAAAGTCAAGTTCTTATTTTCGGCTGCATTTTCGTCAATTGTTGTGACATCCGGTGGAGCTGGTGGAGGTTGCATTCCGAGTAAGTTTTCAAGAATCCATAGCCCACGCTTTACAGGTGAAGTGCGATCTGGATCAGAGGTTACAAGTAATACGCTTGGCTGTGTCAGGATACCTCGACGTCTAAACTTTTCTGGCATGGTAACTTTTTGATAGCTGTTCTTTCCGGTAAATTTAACTCCATAGTAGTTAGCCAATTTTCGATTTACGAAAGTTTCTCTTGAACTGAAGATTTCGTTTATGGATTTATTTTCTTGAAATAGATAGTGCAGGAATTTCGTAGTTTCCTGTTTCATATTGGATAGGTACTGGCGGTCAAAATCTTTAAAGATTCTTCTACTTGGAACATTGTTTTGAAGGTATTGAATTCCGAGCCAGTATTGCCCAAACGATTCTACCATTTTAATGAAACGCCAATCTTTAATCATACGAACTACAGTGGTGTCCAAATTTGCTCTTAACTTACCTTGTTCAGCTAAATTGAGTAAATGGTCATCCGGGCCTGAATTCCAGAGAAAAAAGGCCAGACGTGAGGCAAGGGCAAATTCATCCAGTCTTGCTATATTCCCTTCAACTTTATCGACTCCCAAGAGCTCCGTTCTGAAAAGGAAATTGGGTGAAGTCATTATAGCTTTAAGAGTTTCGATCATGGCGTAGTTATGATCATGTGACTTCTTGAAGGAAGTATATATCTTCATAAGACCATTGAGCTCATCATCAACTAAAGGTCTGCGGAAAGACTTTTTAGCAATGTAATTGATGTTGTCTCTTACCTTTTTAAAGTCTTTTCCGTCACCTATGCTTTTACGCAGATGCACACCACGTTTGTTTAAGCCACTATCTTTTGAGCCTGTCATTAATCCTTGAGAAAGTTGCTGAGCAATCTTTGTATATCTCTCAAAAAGCAATGGCGAAATATTCAGGGTAGCCGTGATGTTGTTAAAGCCTGAACTGGTTGGGTCGAGAGGAAGCTGATTCGAGACGTTATACCAAGCTCCGGTAAGATCTTTAATGAAATTACCGTACTGTTCATTGCTCATGCGAACTAGACTGATTGGTCCGGCATAGCGTTGGTCGCGCTTTACTGAAAAGACTTCAACCTCAAGGCCGATAAGCATTTCTTCTCTTTCGGCTTTGGTTGGCTGCTTTTTCTTGTTTGCAGGTGGCATCTGGTGTTCTTCAATGACATCCCAGATCTTATGCCATGTTTTACGGGTTTCTGGAGAATGAAGAGGCTGCTTCATAATCTTATCGAATTCGAAGTTGCCTTTGTCGATACCATCTGAATGGCAATCAAAGCAGTACTTTTCAAATAGCTGCAAGGTTTTGGGCTCTAAAGCGGACATTTGTAAACAAACAAAAAAGGCTAGAGCTGGGATAATAATTTTTTTTGTCATTAAAATTATAAATACGTTATTTATATACACACAATCATAAGAATCTGCGTATTAACATAGAACTGACGCAATGAAAAGTAAAAAAATGCTTTTTCTCATACATTCATAATAAACGTAATTATCCTTCAAAAAAGACAGTTCTTTGGATAAAAAATTAAAGATTAATTGCTAAAGATAGCTGACTTTGAAATGAAAAGTCTTCTTTGGTAAGTGGATCCTGGAAGCAAAGCTCATAGGCCAAGAGTTGGAGAGGTTGATTAAAATTGTCTTTAACTTCGTGTTGAGGACATTCAGGATAAAGCGGGTCATTTAGTACTTTAGAACCTATACAGGTCATATGTACGCGCAGTTGATGTTTTTTACCTGTAATTGGCTTTAAGCTAAACAGCCCTATGTCGTCATGTTTTTTCAATAGGGTTATTTTACTTTCAGAGTTTGGAGCTTCACTTTCGATAACTTTCATTCTAAAGTGCTCTAGATGAGGCCCCAGATGGTTTTTTATAGTCCATGACTTTTGCTTGTCTGTTGGAAGGGGACCTATAGCCAAATAGGTTTTGGAGATCTGGCGTTCCATAAAGAGTTGCTGATATGCCGAGCGAACTTCTTTCTTTTTTGTAGCAAGAACCAGTCCTGCAGTCAATCGGTCCAGTCGATGGGCAATAGCTAAATCTTCATAGCCGTGTTTAGACTTTAGACGGCTAACCAGAGTTTCGTTGACAAATTTGCCTGCGGGGTGAATCGGTAGGAAATGTGGTTTGTCGACAATTATAAAATTGTCATTCTCAAATAAAACTTTTTCTTTAAAAGGAATCGGTTCTTCATGTGGAACTTCACGAAAATATTTTAGTCTTCGCGAGCCGATATACGGAGTGATACTGGTGACTGGAGTTTCGTCTTCAAAGTAAACTTTACCATCCTCAATTCTTGTCACCCAAGTTTCTCGAGGAATGCGCGGAAATTTCTCAATTAGAAATTCAAGTATTGTATTGCAACTCAAACCATCCGGAATCCAGACAAAAGAAGGCATGGGGGCTGTACTATAATTTTTAGACATAAGAAAAAGGGCAGGAGAGTCCTGCCCGAAAATTTACTTCAATGATTCTTTTTGCTGTTCAGCTTTGCGTTGAGCTTTTTCTTGACGTTTTTGCTCTACGATTTTAGTGATATCGTGACCAATATGATCTTCACCTCGTTTTTCAGCTAAGCGAATTTGCTTTTCACGTTCTTCATAACGGGCTTTTTGTTCAGGCGAAGTTTTTTCGTAACACCTTGGGCAGCTGACGCCCTGAATGAAGCGCTCATCTTCTTTTTCTTCTTCTGTGATCGGAAAGCGGCAGGCGTGACACTGATCATACTTACCTTTTTCGAGATCGTGATTTACTGCTACTCGATCATCAAAAACAAAACATTCGCCTTCCCACATGGTATCTTCCTTGGGGACTTCTTCGAGATACTTAAGGATACCGCCTTGAAGGTGGTAAACTTCTTTAAAACCTTTTTCCTTGAGAAACGCTGTTGATTTCTCGCAGCGAATGCCACCGGTACAGAACATGGCTACTTTTTTATGCTTTTCCGGGTCCAGATTATCTTCGACGTATTTAGGGAATTCTCTGAAGTTGTCAGTATGAGGATTAACAGCATTTTGGAAGGTACCTATTTCAAACTCATATTCATTACGAGTATCGACAAGGATGACTTCAGGATCTGAGATAAGATCATTCCATTCTTTAGGAGGAATATAAGTGCCAACACTTTTGTTAGGGTCTATCCCTTCAATACCCATGGTGACGATTACTTTTTTCAGCTTGACCTTAGTTAGTTTATACGGCGAGTTCTCATTATAGGACTCTTTATATGTAATCGGATTGAGTCGTTCATCTGAGTGTAGCCAGTTAAGAACTGTATCTATTCCCTGACGACTGCCTGAGATTGTACCATTGATACCTTCTTGAGCGAGAAGGAGAGTACCACGGACCTCATTGTCATCCATGACTTTGTAGAGAGGTTCACGAAGATCTACGTAATCTTCAAGGCGCGTAAACTTATAAAGCGCGCATACGACGAATTCTGACATGTGTGTCTCCTAATGTTAGCTGGAACGTAAAACCAGTTCAATAGTTATGTAAAAACGCCAAAGAATTAACCGGTTTACAGTAAAATGCAAGTCAATACAGCTTTTTGAGGTAAATTTTACGAGCCATGAAAAAGGCTATTAGCGGGAGTATGGTGAAAAAATAAAGGCCGCAGTAAAAGTAACCGCTGAGGTCTTTTATTACAGAAAAGATGATTGGCCCAGGGGCACTGAAGATAACCAGTGAGGAGGTTACTTTGCCATTAATTGCTCCGAGATGAAGCCTGCCTAAAAATCATGGGAAGGCAATAGTCATAATCGGACCGAATAAACCGCCAGCTAAACCTAAGAAGATAATACTCGAATAAAAGCCTATCGTAGTGTTTACAAATGAGAACGATAAGTAGCCAATTGCCTGGAAAAGAGTTAAAGCAATAACAAGTTTTTTGAAAGGTATGCGATCTGAAAGACAGGCCGCTAAGAAGCCTGTTGGTATGGTTATAAATGTAACAGGTACAAATATTCCCATAGTTGTTGTTTTAGAAAGACCGGCTTCAAGTCCGATTGCTTCGAGGAGAAAAGCTATGCCGGTAAATGTCATAGTATAGAGGCTAAGAGCAAAAGTAATAGCTTTGAAAGTGATTATTTGACGGGCCTCGTCTACTTCAATGCCGGTCATTCCATCTGCAGGGGCTTCATCATCATTTATCGAAACACCATCAACTATCAAATCACATAATTTCATGTTATCTCTAAAGAATACCCAGGCAAAAATCAAGAAGAATACAACAATGACTACGACGAGGTAACGCCAGGTCATTTGCCAGCCATATGAACTGACAAGAATACTCATTAACAACGGGGATGAGTTGAAGGCGATGGCATTTATCATTCCCAAAACAGCGACAACTTTAGCTCTTTTCTTATCGCCCCAGCGGCCAATCCTGGTATTGTTGATCATTGGCAGTATTTCTTGAGTAAAGAACCTTAAGGTCAGCACAAGCACAGCCAGTACTGATATAGCTATAATATAGCGACTTACAAAACTGATGCTAGAAGTAATGAGCTCTAAGATGGCCTCGATATAGCTGAAAGTAATGAGTGTTATACCAAGACAGAAGGAAACTATCATGACTGCGGGCCTGGTGCCAAATTGATCCAATAATTTACCAGCTTTAGGTAAGATGAAGCCGCTACTGATTGTTCCTAGAAAGTAACTGAAAGCTAGATTTGAACGGGTGATGTTTAGAGCACCTCTAAGAGGGCTGGTAAATGCATTGAAGCCAGCTGTCTGCCCGGGAATACTCATTAAGAGCTCTAAAATTGCCGCAGGCAAAATCAGCCAGCTTTAATAAAATGGTAGCTTATTTGGCGCAAATGGGATATGACTTTTAAATTAAATATTCCACAACTATAAAGTTGAGGTTTGGTAGATTGTAATGAAATGAAGAGTTGTCAAACTGCTGGCAGGTTTTCTAAAAAACTTGAATGCAGCTTCGCGAATGGGTAGATTAAAATATCACAGGGTAATTTCTTCAGGGAGGAAGAACGTGCCATTCAAATGCTATGGAGGGTAAATGAAAGATTCAAACATCTGGCTGAAATCAGTCATGGACGCTACTGCAGATATTATCTTTATCAAGGATAGAGATTATGTCTTTCAGGCATGCAATGAGAAGATGTGTGAGTTCTTTGGTTTGCCTATGGATCAAATAGTCAATTCATCTGACGAGGATCACTTTTCATTAGATGCAGTGGAAGAGTTTCGTGAAATTGACCGCATAGTCATGGAGCATAATAAAACAGTCACCATTGAAGAATGGGTTCTGTATCCGAATGGCAGTAAGGTTTTACTAGAAACTGTAAAATCACCTTGTCGCGATGAAGATGGTAAAGTTATAGGTTTGATTGGGATAGGGCGAGATATAACCGAACGGCATAATCAGGAAGTGGCACTGAAAGAAGCTAAAGAAGCGGCCGAAATAGCTAATCAGGCTAAGAGTTTATTCCTGTCAAATATGTCTCATGAGATACGTACACCGATGAATGCGATCTTAGGTTTTTCAGAGATTTTGAATCAGATGCTGGATGACCCATGTTGCCGAAATTACCTGGATGCCATTTTGACCAGTGGCGACTCTCTTATGTCCTTGATAAATGATGTTCTGGACCTTTCTAAGATAGAATCGGGTAAATTTGATTTGCAGCTTTACCCTGTGTCAATTGAAGACCTTTTTAATGAGCTCAAAGTTATTTATGAAAAGAAAGCGACAGAGAAAAATCTCGAATTTGTTGTTCAATATGAAAATTTACCCGAGGCTTTCCTGCTTGATCAAAGCCGCTTGAGACAGGTATTGGTTAATCTTATTGGCAATGCCTTAAAGTTTACGGATAGCGGTTACATCTTGATTCGCGCCAAAAGCGAGTTTTTAGATGATACCTGGAGTAAAGCCACACTTGTCCTGGAAGTCAGCGATACTGGGATTGGTATCCCAGAAGATAAACAAGGGATAATTTTTGAATCTTTCCAACAGCTACCAGGTCAAAAAGTAGAAGAGTATGGAGGAACTGGCTTAGGTCTTTCTATTTGCCGTGAATTAGTAAAACTAATGGGCGGAAAAATCATTGTAGAAAGCAGTCTACACAAAGGCTCTACTTTTAGAATTGAATTCCCAGAGATTAAAACTGCAATTGTTCAGGAGCTTATATCAAGCGATACAAATCTCTTTACTATCGATGAAATTCAGTTTAAGCCTGCAAAAATTCTGATCGTTGATGATATAAGCTTCAATCGAGAGTTGATTCAACTTTATTTGAATTCTTATGGATTCGAAATTTTACATACAGGATCGGGAAAGGAAGCAGTAAGAATTGCCGAGGAGGAGCTTCCAAATATTATTTTAATGGACATGAAAATGCCTGAGATGGACGGATATGAAGCGTCCAGCTTGATAAAGAAAAATCCGAAAACTAAGCATATTCCTATCACTGCAGTTACAGCATCCGCGTTTAAAGAAGATGAAACACGGATACTGTTTGTGGCAGATTCTTATATAGCTAAGCCTATTTCTAAACCCAAGCTCATTCAGGAATTGATGAACTTTTTAGCCTGGGAAAAGAACCCTGAGCTTAAAAAACCCGTTGTTCGAGGTAATCCATTTCAGGCAGAAGCTTCCAACGGAACTGATCACTAGGGTTAACATTGTAAGCCCAGTCTGAAATAATATCGTTTTCAGCTTTCATTTTAGCAATTTTTGCTGCGATCTTTATAGGATCCCAGTCAGCCAGCACTTCATCAAGAAGTTCTTGTTTAATTGTCGCAAATTCTGGTTCTTTAGAAAGATCCGTTTGTTCCATTGGGTCTTCGGCTAAGTTAAAGAGCTCACAAGGCATACCGTGGTAGTAGTTCAGCTTCCAATTGTCTTTTTTAATCATTCTCATAAGTGTACCATCATCAGTGCAGTACTCTGAGAAAACTTTATTGTCCCAGGATTTTTGATCAATAATCGGCAGCATACTTCTACCATCGCTATCCGGTAAGGCTGGGCAGCCAAGGATGTCGAGCATTGTTGCATTCAGGTCAAGAGAGGAAACATTCTCATCATAAGTTTCGCCTTCTGGTAACACGCCAGGGAGTGAGAGAATCATTGGAATTTTTACAGAGTACTCATAAAAGGTCTGCTTCCACCAGAGGCTGTGCTCACCAATTTGTTCACCATGGTCAGATGAATAAACGATAAGTGTATTTTCAAGTAGGCCATTTTTGTCCAATTGATCGAAAATGTCTCCGATCATTCGATCCATTGCAGTAACGAGAGCGTAATAAGCTGTTTTAGAGCGAAGAATCTCTTCATCACTTACGTGCTCGATTTTTCTCTCTTTACGCCACTGTTTGTAGTATGGGTGTAAATCATCGTTGTATTCATCCATGACTGAAGGCATAGGAATTTTGCCTTCATAAAGTTCGTAATCTTCTTTACGGGCTACGTAAGGCTGATGAGGGAGCATAAGACCAATAGATAAGTTAAATGGTGAATCATCATCAGAAGTTTTTTTCTCACCAAGGTTATCGATATATGTAAGAACTTCTTCAAGAACATCTTCGTCATGTACCTGGTAAGCGTTTTGCCCGGCACCGGATTTTACGAGACTGATTCGATTTGGACCTGTTGTTCCTGTTAGTTCGCCATGGTCAACGTCAGAACTTTCTGTGAAGTTTGAACAGTGATCTCCTACATATCTTTCAGCATAACCTCTAAGTTGGTCAGGACCGATAGAGTGCATTCTGCCAAATAGTACGGGTCTATAGCCTGCAGCTCCCATAGAGTGTGCAAAGGTCGGGTAGCCCGAGTCTAGAACGTGGTAGTTGTTCCAGCTTTCATTGCGGTAAGGGAATTTACCTGTAAATGTTGACATTCTTGATGGCGTACAGATAGGAGAAGGGCAGTATGCGTTTGTAAACTTAACGCCTTTAGAGGCCAGTTTGTCGAGGTTAGGAGTTTGGACAATACTATCCCCATAGCAGCCTGTAACATATGGGGTATGCTGGTCTGAGTGGATATAAAGTAAATTATACTTTTTCTGTTTTTTAGGAGCGTTCATAGTTTTCCTTGTCTCTACGCATAAATAATGTTAAAATCGACTTTTGGACTTCCTCTGAGTTTTTTTTGTGGAAGACTTGTAATTATGCTTGAATATGGTTCTAATTTGATTTATAAGCAATGGCCTAGAATTTAATATTTTTGTTAAAATCGATTTAATAGTTTTTCGGAGTTTATTTATGGAGTTCATATATTTACGCAGCCAGGACAATCGTTCCTTGAAAGGTTTTACCTCTCCATCGAGCCATATTCCCACACACCGCCTTATACGCGTGGTAGCTGGTAGAGGAAGATATATCTTCCCTGACGGTGAGATCAATTTGGTTGCAGATGATATATTTCTAACGACTCCAGGCACTCGAGTCATAGAGTTTGATTCAGAGCAGGAAATCCATTTACAAATTATCAACTTCAGCGCACCAGATCACTGGATGGAAAAGTCACACGCTAAGTATCCAGAAGAAGGCCGCAAGAAGCGTCTAATGAAAGAGCTGATTGAAGAGATGGTTTTTGGTTCAGAGGATCGAAGAAATACATTACTGAATATTGCTATAGAAATTTTTGCTGAAAGTGGCCGTGTTGATGATGGTGGCAATAAGGTTGTGCAGGATGTTGCCTTATATATTAAGCAAAACCCACACTTAACATTGAGTGTTTCTGAGCTTGCTAAAAGGTGTGGCTGTTCAGATTCTCACTTCAGGGCAATTTTTAGAAAAGAAATGGGTGTCTCACCGAAATCCTATATTAAGAAAACCAAGATGGATTATGCAGTAAGACTGATGAGAGACGAGAGTATGATGGTCAAGCAGGTGGCGGATATTCTTGGTTATAATGATATCTATGAATTCTCAAAACAGTTTAAAACTGTTTATGGTAAGCCACCGACAAAATTAGTGAAAAGAAAGCCGGCTGAATTATAAACCTTGCTGAACTTCCAGTGTATCTCTGCCTTCAAAGACAACTTCATTGAGGGCAAAGGTCAGCTCTTCCACTTGTTCTTCGGTAATGCCGAACTTGATGTTGAGTTCATTTGAGTTTTCCATACCCAGTTCAGTTGCAGCAGCTTCACTCAAAACAAAATGAAGACTTTCTAAAGTTAGAGTACATTTCAGTATTCCACCATAGGAAGAGCAGGATTGATCGTTTAATTCTATATAGAGTAGGCCAGCCGAATTTGGGGCTTCATCTTCAAGTGGAGCTTGTAGCATGACATACTCAACTAACTCATCCTCTTCCATACTGCCTAGACAGACCGCAAAAGAGTCCTCTAAAGCAGTTATTGAAAGTGAGTTACATTCCATAGAGAAATTCATATTATCCTTTGTATAAACCCAGTATAATTTCAATCGTGTTTAATGTATGGGTAATTGGTTCTGGAAAGTCTTCTACCATGGTTGAAACAATTGTACCACTAAACAGATTTATAAGTAGATACGAGAGTTCTCTAACATTTCTGAAGCCTGAATTGAAGGCCCAGCGTTCAAAACATTCACGAAGGTTTTCCTGGTGCTCAAGGATTATGCTATGAGCAGGATCTTTAGGATCTGAAATTTCGGTGGCAGCATTAACAAAACCGCTGCCTCGATAAATGTTTGACTTTCCAAAAGATTCCTTGATGTAGATGAAGGACTGCAGTAATCTATCGCTGTCTGACTTACATTTTGAGTTTAAGTAAGCATGAAATTCTTCAAACCAGGCAATTGAAGATTTTTCGAGATACTCAATGATCAAGTCATCTTTTGAAGCAAAGTAACTGTAGAGAGTCATTTTGGCGACTTTCGCTTCAGCAACGATTTTATCTACGCCAACTGCCTGTATACCATTTTCATAAAATAATCTGCTAGCAGTCTCTAAGATTCTTTCTCTGATAGGAGTGTTACGTGTATTGATTTTTTTCTTTTTCTTATTCATAGAACAACCGGTTTATAATGAATATGGGACCCTTATAATACTAACCTGTATAATAAAATCAAGAGTCAGAGTGTTAGTAATTGTTTAGTATAGCTTCTTGGGACCATTCAAAATGTTCACAGAGCTCCTTGATGTTTGTTGGTAAATCTATTTTAAACGTAAAGGCTTGACTGTCATACAGGTTGAGCTTTAGCTGCGCCGAAAATAAAAGTAGATTAGTAGAATTGTATTTACTTTTAAAGAACTCATTGTGTTCTTTCTTACCAAATTTTGTATCACCGATAATTGGACCAGTTAAGTGTTTTACATGGCGCCGTATCTGATGCTGCCTTCCACTAATGGGGCGACAACGCAATAGGCTGTATCTAGAGGTAGGGAATTTACTTACATGAAAGGGAAGCTCAATTTTATGAATGACTTTGAATTCCGTTTGGGCTTCTTGAACGACTCCTTTGTCATTTTTCAGAGGTTTGTCCACAATCCCTTCATTCTCTTGTGGCCAACCTCGGATAATCGTGAAATAGGTTTTCTGGGTTTGCTTGGACATAAACTGATCAGTGGCATGAACAGTAGCATCTTTATTTTTTGACATGAGTAGAACTCCGGAAGTCGCCCGATCAATTCTGTGTACCGGGTGGATATAGTCTAAGCCGTGCTCTTCTTTGAGGATTTGGACAAGAGAGATTTTATCTCTGCTGATTTGACTTCTGTGAACGAGTAGCTCAGGTGGCTTATTGATGATCATATAGTTGTCATCTTCAAAGACAATGGGAATAGGAGGATGTTGTTCCATTCAGTGTATTATTTATTTTGGTTTATATACAGATTTGAAAATTCCTTTCGAAGGAATTTTTCGAGAGTCACTATAGTAGGGCCGTAACCATCTTTGTAAATAAAATATTCTAATGCAGTACACATTTCATCTGTACTTTGATAGCGGTCATCTGGATCAACTTGAATGGCTTTGAAGAGTATGTCGAGCAAACCCTCAGGAAGTTCAGGTAGAACGTCTGTGTCAACACAACCTTGGCAAGCCAGTTCAAGAGTTTCACTTTCGGTTTTTCCCTCGCGGCCTTTATGACCTGAAAGTAACTCAAATAGAACAATCCCCAGAGCATAGATATCACCTCTATGGTCGGTACCTTTTTTTAGTGCTTGTTCTGGGGGCATGTACATGAGCTTTCCCATGAGACATTGGTCATTTGCCGGCATTATATTATTGTGGGCTTTAGCAATGCCAAAGTCTGTTAACTTAGGAAGGCCTTCGGTAGTGATGAGTATGTTATTTGGACAAACATCCCGGTGAACGATGTTTAGCGGGAAACGATACCGATCCGTTCTCGAATGTGCATAAGAGAGCGCTCTGGCTATTCTACTTGTAATGAAAACTGCCAGTTCAACAGGCATAAGTTTCTGTTTATGATTCAGTTCAGCAATAAGATCATGCAGTGGTATGCCATTTACAAATTCCATGACTATGTAGTAGCCAAAGTCGGCTTTGCCTAATTGGTAGATTTGCACAATGTTTTCATGAACAAGATTGGCAACCAGTTTGGCCTCATCGATAAACATATCAATAAAACGTTCATCTTCGTAGAGTTCATTTAGAAGAGTTTTGACAGCAACTCTCTTTTCAAAGCCTTGAACCCCCATTTGACTGGCTTCATAAACCGTACCCATACCACCTTCTGCGATTTCGCGGATGATTTTATAGTGGTTTATTCCCTTTATTTCTCGTAAGGTATCATTCATGTTGTAACTTTGACCCTTTCAATAGTCTAAAAGTTTTTGTATAAGATTAGGGAATCTTCAAAATAGTCTACTTATTTTGATATTAAAATTTTAGCGACTTTTCAAGTGGATAAGGGATGGCAGGACGTTCAAAAAAATCTTTTTTACTGGTTATAATTCAGCTTCTCCTGTTTCTAATCGCTTCTTTGCTTTACGTTAATTTTTATTCCGAATTTAAATCCAATCGAAATCTTAATAGTATTCAATACTATGAGAATATTGTCTTAGACAGTTTTATTAAAATCAGATATGGCCTTAAAAAGGGCAATGAAGAGCATCATTTAAACGATGAAATTACAATTGTTGGTATTGATGATAAAACACAGGACTGGTTTGGAAAGTTTGGCAATGCTACCTGGTCCGCTCGAATCCCTTACGATGCAAATCTGCACTATCTACAAAAATATTTTCCACCTAAGCTTCTCGCGTTTGATATTATGTTCAAATCTGATTCTGGAGTTTTTCAATCAGAACATAAATTAAGAGACATAAGCGCAGACCCGGACAAATTAAAAACTTTAATCGAAGATTTAAAAGTCTATGCAGATGAGCTGGATCGAATTAATCCCAAAACGATGTTAGAGATGTCGAGCCTCATTGCAGAGCAGGGAGAGTACCTGATGGCATTTGCTTTGGGGAATTTACAATCTCCGCCACCGGGAGAGGAAAAACTTGGCAAAGTGCCGGTGATAGCTGCTTATAACCTTCAAGAACAAGAAGCTTATTATAATGTAAAATTAACTAAGTTTGATGATGAAGACTACTACAGCTGGAGTCATGAAGAGTTATATGGCGATGATCCAGAGTATCCGGATGAAGACTTGGGTACAGCTCTTCCTTATTTGTTAGAGAACTCTATAGCAACGGATAAAGTTTTTGATACTCCTGTAGATTTTACTTTTTTGCCCAAGGCAAGCTTAATCTCACCAAATTTTATAGACATGGTAGACTTGGCATTTATAAATGTTCGGCGCGATGCAGATGGTATTGTTCGTAGAGTACCTCTTGTTTTGGGGACAAAATATAAAACTTTGAAGGATAATGATTTAAAAGAAATATTTTTGCCGTCGATGGCCTTAAAGATCTGTATGACATCTTTAGGGGTCGGCAATGAAGATGTTGCTATTTACTTTGGTAAGTATGTTCACTTGAAGAATGATAAGGTGAATTTGAAAATCCCGATTGATAGTCACGGACGTATGCGCTTAAATTTTGACAGTAATGCTTTCGATTTTAATTATGTTTCATTTAAGGATATAAATGAGTTTGGCATGGCTCTGTCAACAAAGGGAGAGGATACTTTTGAAGGACCATTTAAAAGTAAACTATTAAAACTTAGAGACTCCTTAAATGATAAGATCTGCCTTGTGGGGTTAACCGCTACAGGTAATTCCGATTCTGGTCCGACGTCTTTGTCGCCAAATACCTCTTATGTTTATGCACATGCAACAGCGGTAAACAGCATTCTCAATCAGTCTTTTTTAATCCCGGCAAGTGATAACAGGACTCTGCTTGTACTCTTTTTTGCTTTTGTTCTTGTCAGTATATTTGGGACTCAGATAGGCTTGCGTTACTTTGCTATATCGAGCGTTATGGTGATTGGAGTTATTCTCGCTTATTGTTTCTTTTCTATGTACCTCAGCATAAATTACTATCCAACACTTTACATAGTTACTACTGTTGTAGTCTCATTCTCAATCATTCTTTTAGTAAGGTATTTTACAGAAGAGCGTGAAAAAGCCCTCATACGTAAAATGTTTTCGACGATGGTTTCGGAAGATGTCTTGACTTACATGGATGAAAATCCAGAGAGCTTCAGTTTAAGCGGGCAGAGAGCTCATGCCACTATGATGTTTTCAGATGTTGCGGGCTTTACTTCTATTTCAGAAGGATTATCACCAGAAAAACTTGTGCAACTATTGAATAGGTATCTGACGCCAATGACAGAGATCATCATGGGACACAATGGGTATATTGATAAATATGAAGGTGATGCCTTCATGGCAGAGTGGGGGGTACCGTACCCCAATGACAAACATGCAACTTTGGCATGTTATTCATGTTTGGATCAATTGGCGAAATTAGATGAAATACGGCAAGGATTATATGACGAATTTGGCCATAAAATCTATGCTCGCTTAGGATTGAATTCCGGTTATGTTTCTGCCGGCAACATGGGCTCGACCAATCGTTTTTCTTATACAGTTATGGGGGATGCCGTAAACCTCGCAGCTCGCCTGGAGCCGACAAATAAAGTATATGGCACAAACATAATGATTGGTGAGACAACCTATGATCTGGCGAAAGAAGATATCGAGGCGAGATTGTTAGACAAAGTCGTCGTCTTGGGAAAAAAAGAATCTATACGCGTGTATGAATTACTTGCCAGAAAAGGAGAGTTAAACGAGGAAAAGCTTAAGTTTGTTGCTCATTACGAAAAAGGTTTGAAGCTTCACGAAGAAAGATTATGGGATGAAGCTATTGAAGAATTTAAGGCTGCCCTTAAAATTGAATCAGAAGATACTGCATCGCAAGTGATGATTGACAGGATAAATGAGTATAAGAAAAATCCTCCTGGAGAAAGTTGGCAGGGGGAATACGTGAGAAAGAGCAAGGATTAAAAGATTGAGCGCTGACCAAGACCAGATTAAAGATTTACTTACTGAAGCGAATAAAACTTATAGACTTACGGGCGATAACAGTCAACTATCAGATCAGGAATATGACTTCCTGCTAGATATGGTAGATGATGACAGCTTCAGAAGTAAAGTTGGTATTGAAGTCGAGAAAAATAAGATCGAGCTTTCAGTGCCTATGGGCAGCTTAAATAAAGTTAAGACTCTGACAGAAATAAACTCCTGGTGTGACAGTAAGAAGATTCCGAAAAATACACAGGTATGTATTACACCAAAATTTGATGGCCTTTCACTTTTAGTGGAGTTTGAAAATGGCATTTATAAAAGCGCTGCGACTCGTGGCGATGGTGTTACCGGTCAGAATGTAACACAGCATTTTCGCTATACTCAAGTTGGGCAACTAAAGTTACCTGCAGGCTTTACCGGTTTCCTTGTCGGTGAAACAATTATGAAAGAGGAAACTTTTGAAAAGAAGCACTCGAAGAAATTTAAAAATCCACGAAATATGGTAGCCGGCTTACTGAGTAGAAAGCAAATTAGTCAAGAACTTGAAGATGTTGACTTTATAGCTTTTTCTGTGAAGCTCGTCGACTTTCCTTCTACCAGTGAAGAGCTGACTTTCTGTAATAAATACGTCAATAGATTTTTTGGTTATGAAGTAAAAGTTCTGACTCAATTCATTAAAGATCTAAAAGATGATTGGTTGCAGGGGGTTTTCGATGCCGAGAAGGCATATCAATGTGATGGCCTGGTTATTGAAATAAATGACTCTGCTTTGCAGGAAGATCTTGGGCAGGAGACTAATTCTTTAAATCCAGCTTATGCTAGAGCCTGGAAGCCGGAAAGTGATGATACACGAACATCCAAAGTCCGGTCTGTAATATGGCAGGTATCTAAAAATGGCAGCCAGAAGCCAGTCGTGCAAATTGAGCCGGTTGATCTTGGTGGAGTAACTATTTCAAACGTTACTGGAATAAATGCCAAGTTTATTAGTGAAAATGGCATAGGCCCAGACTCAGTAGTAACAATCATTCGTTCCGGTGATGTTATCCCTAAAATTATCAATGTTGTCGTTAGTTCCAAAGATGAAGTTTTGCCAAGTACTTGTTCTTGTTGTGGTAGTGAGCTTAAGTGGAATGAAAATGAAATAGATCTCATGTGCCATAATCCGGATTGTGGAGAGATGAAAATTTCAGAGAATACTGAGTTCTTCAAGATCATGGGAATTGATGAAGTCGGAGAAGGAATTGTTAAGCAACTGTTTCAGGCAGGCTACACATCAGTTGAACAAATTTTATCTCTTGACGTTCAGAGCCTGTTAGCATTGGAGGGCTTTAAAGAAAAGAAAGCTCAGAAGGTTCACCAATCTATTCACGATTGTCTGCAAAATGTAGCACTTCAAAAGTTACAACATGCAAGTAATCTTTTTAAAGGCTTAGGTTCACGTAAACTTGAATTGCTTGCTAATTTTGATTCTCCAGAAAACTTAGCAACACTTGAGCAAATTATAGCCGTTGAAGGCTACTCTGAAATATCCGCCAGAGCTTATTTAGCCGCTATCAATGAATTTTGGATATGGCAGTCTAAGCTTCCTGTATCTATTGCACCTTACGAGAAACCAGCAGAAGGTGTTCTTTCGGGTAAGACTGTTGTTTTGACAGGGTTCAGATCTCCAGAGATTGAAGCAGCAGTACAAGAAGAAGGAGGCAAGATTGGTTCCTCAGTTAGTGGTAAGACTTATGCTTTGGTTATGAAGAAAAAAGGCAGTGGTTCCTCTAAAGAGAAAAAAGCTCTCAGTGCAGGTGTGTTAGTCTTGGAAAGAGAAGAGTTTGAAGAAATGCTAGCCAAGAAAAGTTTCAGTTAGTTGAAAATGCTTGGAGCAAAAATAAAAAATGATTGTCATTAAAGAATGAATAGATTTGGACATATTTTAAAAATCATCAGTCTAGTAATGGTGCTGAGTCTGACAATACATGCTGAGACAGAGCAGGAAACCATAGCTAAGTGCTTTGTAGATTTAAAGTCAAATGACGTCAATGTCCGTCGTCGAGCAGTGCTCATTCTTTGTAAATATCAATCAAATGAAGTTTTTCATAATTTAATACCATTACTCGATGATTCAGACCCAAAAGTAAGAGAGTCCGTTGTTGTCGGGTTCATAGAAGGCCGTGTCATGCTGCGTTCAGCTGCTTTGCCCATATTACGGCGTCTTCATGACTCAAATGTTCATACTCGTAGAATGGTAAGCTCAACCTTACTTCCGAGAATAGGTTTTTACTTGTCGGGAAATAAGGCGCAGGTTGAGGAAATATTGGCAAAGGCGATAAAAGATAAAGATACAATTGTACGTAAAAACCTGATTAATAATTATTATTCACTTCGCAGGCATTTACCAACCGCTCATTTTTTCTCTTTGTTGGCAGATGAAAGCTCTGAAATCCGTTTACTTTCTCTGACGAAATTAGCACAGAAGCTGTCTTATGAAAATTTATCACCATATCTAGAAAAACTCGTTGTAGATAAAGATAAGAAGATAAGGTCCCAGGTACTCAAAAGTCTTGGTGGTTTTGGCAAAGTGGGCAAAGAGTATCTTAAAATAATGGCACAGGACAAAGATCCGTCTATTGCCGCGAGAGCGATGGCCTACACTAGAAATGAATCATATTTACCACAAATTTTTAAGATTCTACAAGATTCTTCAAGTCCCTCAGACTTGGTTGTTGATTTAACTCAGATTATTCTTGATTGGAATGAAGAAAGTCGGGCCTTTGTTGGGAAGCTTTTGTCAAATGCTGATGAAACTAGAAGGTACGCTGCACTTAAAGCAATGAGTCGAACTGGAGAAGATGTAAGTCAAAAAGAACTTCTCAGGCTTGTTGAAGATGACTCGTCCAGAGTGAGAAAGTTGGCAACAGCTTTATTAGTGAGAGCAAAGCTAAGCCCAGAGATTGTTTCCGATCTGGCTATCAGTGATTATAAAGATGTCCGTGAACAGGCTCTTCAAGTAGCTGTGCGTGGTAGTCGGCAACAACCAGAAATGATTGATGCCTTATATGACCTTATGCTGGACGAAGAAATTACAATTCGCACAAAGGCTTTACAGGCAATATGGATGTGCGATGCTGAAGATAGGTATGAAATTTTTCAACAATCTTTAACGGATTCTGAACCGGTTATTCGCGATATGGCAGCTCGCATGTTGTTAAGTAGCAATGAGCCAAGAGCAAGAAAATTAATTGATGACTTTAGGAAAAACAATAAAAATGTAAACATTCAACATTTACAGGATTTGAATATTGTAACAGATTTAAAGGAAATAGCGGCTAAGCAGGAACAAGGCTGGCAGCTAAAAGTTAAAAAAGCTTTATATCACGAAAACTTCAGTGTCCAACAGGTCGCAGTCGATGTTATTATTCAGACCAAAGATCCATTATTGATTACAGAATTAAAACTTTACCTGGATACAAGAGCAGATCAAAAGTTAGCAGATTACCTTTTTAAAAGAATTGCTGAGGACGAAAATTGAAATTTTTACTACTATTATTTTTTCTTAGTCTTCCTTTGATTGGTTATTCAGCAGAAGCCACTCAACAATCTCAGGCCAAGCAACAGGAAGAAACTCTTCTAGAAATAGACAAATCCGGTGCCCCAGCAATTCGTATAGGGCAAGTTATAAGTGTCAACCCTATGACGCGTTCTTACCCAAATGCACTGCGTAGCCTCTTAGAGCTTTTAGACTCAGAGACAACGATAAAAGTAGATAAAGATCCACGAGTCTTTCGCAATTTTGAAGATGACGGGATTTTCGAATGTCCCTTTATTTATATGAATTTTGTAGACCGTAGTAATTGGGAGTTCTCTCCTAAAGAACGCCGCAATCTTAAGCGCTATTTGGAGAATGGTGGCTTCCTGTATATTGATGCCGGTATTAATTCAGAATTCTTACGCGGTAATTCTCGGGCTGGACAGTCGCATAGTTTTGCCGATTGGTCAGTAACACCGGTTCTTGCCGAAGCTTTTAAGGGAGTTTTCAGTGGTAAGAAGTTTAAGCCTCTGTCAAGAGCGCACAAACTTTATAAAGTTTTTTACAAAGGCTTGCCAGATCCTGAAGTTTTACCGGAAACAGTCCGTGAATTTGTTGTGAATGAAAAGTGGCCACAGGGAACATATTCTGCAGTAGGTTTGGAAGTTAATGACCGTATTGCCGTTTTATGTACACCGATAATTGCAATGGGCTGGGGGAAGAGGTTTGATGGACAGTGGGAAACAAATATTTCATTTAGAATTCGCGAAAGCACAAAAGGTTTAGGTGATTACCTCAAAAATGCAGCTCACTATTCGAGTTATCAGGCCAATCGCGAAGATGGTGGAAAGGATACAGTTTTTACAGACAATGCGAATAAACCGGCCTGGGTTAAGGAACCGGATAATACCTGGCGTGTTTTTAGATACGTTTCATCTCAGACAATCAGTAACTATGCCCATGAATTTTATTCACGTCTTGGCATAAATATTATAGTTTATTCCCTAACACATTAAGAGGTTTTATATGTCAAATATTTCAGGAGAGCAGATAGTAGAAAAGGTCCGTCAAGCTAGAGAAAAACTGATTAATGAACTTGGGAAAGTGATTATTGGTCAGGATGAAATTCTCGAACAGATTGCTATCGCACTGTTTTCAAAAGGTCACGTTCTACTGATGGGAGTTCCCGGCCTCGGTAAAACTCTTCTGGTGAAAAGTATCGCTGAAATTTTTTCCTTGTCCTTCAAACGTATTCAATTTACTCCAGATCTTATGCCAGCGGATATTTTTGGTACGGAAGTAATCGAAGAAGAACCCGGAACTGGTAAGCACTCGTTTAAGTTTGTCAAATGTCCTGTTTTTGCAAACATCGTTTTAGCAGATGAAATCAACCGAACTCCACCAAAGACTCAGGCTGCATTGCTTGAGGCGATGGAAGAGAGGCACGTGACGGCTGGTGGTACGACTTATGATCTAGATGAACCGTTCTTTGTTTTAGCTACTCAAAACCCCATTGAGTTGGAAGGGACATATCCTCTTCCAGAAGCACAGCTTGACCGCTTCCTTTTCAATGTTGTTATAGATTACCTTTCCATCGAAGATGAAATAAAGATGGTGAGCCAGACTACCGGTAAAAATATTCCTGATCTTCAGGAGATCTTTGATGCCTCTGAAATTATGGAAATTCAGCAAATCGTTCGCGAAGTGCCTGTTTCAGCAAATGTTGTGAAGTATGCGGTTAACTTAGTTGCTGCAACACGTCCTAAAACGGCCACTGCTCCAGATTTTGTAACTCAGCAATTGCGTTGGGGCGCAGGCTCGAGAGCATCGCAGGCTTTGATACTTGCAGGTAAGGCAAGAGCTTTATTGCATGGTAGGTATAATGTTTCTATAGAAGATGTTAAGGCTTTAGCTCTTCCGGTACTGCGACATAGGATTGTAACAAACTTCAATGCAGATGCTGCAGGCGTTACAGTTGAAGATATCATTAATAAACTATTGGGTAGTTTGCCAGAGTCGTAAATGGAGCTTTTAGACCCAAAGATTCTCGACCGTATAGGCAATTATGCCTTGCTGTCAAAGAACATAGTGGAGGGCTTTATAACAGGTCTTCACCGTAGTTTATTTCATGGTTTCGGCAGTGAGTTTGTCCAATATCGCAATTATGCGCCGGGTGATGACTTGAAGTATCTGGACTGGAAAGTCTACGCTCGAACTCATCAATTATGCACAAAAGTTTTTCGTGAAGAAACAAATATGACTTGTCGTATAGTGCTGGATTGCAGTGAGTCGATGTCTTATAAAGGTAAGAAGTCACCATTGTCTAAGTTGGAGTATGCTTCTGTTGCCGCATCTTGCTTAGCTTAACTGGCCAGTGGTCAGGGAGATAAAGTCGGTTTTTATGCATATGGCGAAAGTATTTACTCAGCAGTACCCCCAGGTAGTAGTCAGCGACATTTACAAGATATTTTTAGAGAAATGACCAAGCTTAAAGCAACAGGTAAAGGTGAACATAGAAAGTGTTTGACCCAAATATCAGATGGTTTTAAGGGAAGAGGCTTAGTTTTATTTATTTCAGATATGCTTGAAAGCGAAGATGAGATAATTCAGTTTTTGAAAGCTATGCGATTTTCTAATAATGACTGTATTCTGATGCAGATTTTAGACAAAGATGAACTAGAACTCCCATTTGAGCACAATGTGCGCTTCATATCCATGGAGGAAGATGGTGAGCTGCTAACGGCTCCGGAACTTATCCGTGAGAATTATCAAAAGAGAATGAGCTCTCATATAGAAGGTTTGAAGACCTCTTGTCGCCAAAATTTGATAGATTTTGAAGTGGTTGATTCCTCTCGATCTTTGGATTTTGTCTTAGCGTCTTATCTTCACAAGCGTCAGGAGATTCGTTGATGAATTTTGCCGCACCACTTTTACTCGGAGGGTTAGCTGCCATTGCTATTCCTATCATTTTACACCTTATGGCGAGAGATGTACCACAGACTATTCGCTTTTCAACATTGCGTTTCTTAACTAAGGATAAGTTAGAAACCCATTCTAAGAAAGGAATTCGAGACCTTCTGCTTTTAATTATGCGGTGTTTGATTATCGCCGGTTTAGTTTTGGCCTTTTCCAAACCCTTTATTCCTTTTGAAGAAGCTTCAGTATCTACAGAGCATGAAGTTGTTGTTTTGCTGGACAATTCTGCCAGTATGAATAGACCGGATATCAAAACGCTTTTAGAGACAAAATTGTCGAAAGTCATAAAAGATAATTCACAAGTTGCATTTATCGTTTCAGGAAATGGTCAGGAAGCAAAAGTAGACTTTCAGTCAAAAGGTGGCTTTTTGAAAAGCCTTGGCGAAGTTAAGCCTGGGTTGCATGAAGGGCATCATGAAGAGGCTTTGAATGAGGCTCTTTTGAGTTTTCATAAAGAAGCAGCTTCAAAGACTTTGATCATTGCTTCAGATTTTCAAGTACAGGATTGGCAGATGAAACAATTACCCAAGGTGCCTGAAGGAGTAGAAGTTCAATTTGTTAAGGTTTTCGATAAATCTGTTCAGAATGTCTCTATTTTTGTAGATCGGATACGAAAGCTGAATGCTGGAAAGGTCGTACAGGTACAGGTTTATGTTAGCAATAATTCGTCTCTGCAGCAAGAAGAAGTTATTAAGTTTACTGCCGGTCAGAAAGTCGTAGAGCAAAAAGTAAGTTTAAATGCCGGTGAAGCTAAAAAACTTGTGTTGACTATGCAGAATCCGGATGCCAGTAAAGCGCTTGTGAGTTTAAGTGGCAAAGATGAGTTCATTTATGATAATGAATTCCACCTTTGGTTGGGCGATGAAGCGCCAGTGACAGTTGCTTTTCCTGAATCTGCAGAGACTAATTCTTTAGATTTTATTTTTGTTAAAAAAGCCCTACAGGATGTAAAAGCAGGGGATGCTTCATTTAGGGTTACTTCCGTTGAGTCTCAGCTTTTCTCAGGTGTCGTTCTACAGGATTACCAGGCTTTGGTGTTAACTGATACAGCCCATGATTTACAAGTAGATGTTTACGAAGAAATGAGTAAATATGTTGAAGAAGGCGGTTTGGTTATTGCTGCACCAGCAACTCGAGCGGGTATGATCTTTAGTCGTCTTAAAGCTTACGGTCTTGCAGATGTCAGATTTAAAGAGACAGTTAGACGTAAAAAGAGTACCGATCTGCCTTTTAGGTTTGAGGAGTTATCTGAATCATCATCATTACTTGATATATTTGATGAGACTCCAGATTCGGACTTACAGCAGTTTCCGATTTATTCTTATAATCATTTTACTATCGGCGGCTCGGGGCAGAGCATACTTGAAATTAAAAAAGGTATTCCCGCTGTTGTGGTTTTCCCTAAAGGGAAGGGGAATGTCATTGTATCAGCTATTCCTTTTAATCATATTTGGAGTGATTTTACTATCTCTAATTCATTTTTACCTCTATTGAGACACATGATTGTGTCTAAAGCTGCAACAGAAGAAAACTCTGTTCTCAAGTTAAGTGTCGGTGAAAGAAGGCTGAAGTCTGGAAGCTTTGATGAATATATAGACACAGCAAAAGTTGGTAGCTTTGTAGTAGATGAAACACCAGTTACGGTGAACATCTCAAAACAGGAGTCTATTCAGGCTTCTTTAAATCTTATTGATTTTAAGGCGCGGCTGTTTCAGGAGAATGGTAAAAAAATTACCATGAAAGAGCAAGTTAAAGAGGGCTTTGAGTATTGGCATTACTTTTTTGCATTAGCAGTCATAGCATTACTTGTTGAATTCATACTTGCTGATTTAAAGCCTGTAGCTAAAGCAACTCAATGAGAGTTGGCCATTTGAAGTGATGCATTAATAAATGAAGATGCTTCTTTCAGTTTATCGAGATCTATACCGGTTTCACAATTTTGATCTTTAAAGAATTGCACAACTTTATCAGTAGCCACATTGCCGGTTGCTCCAGGAGTAAAAGGGCAGCCGCCTAGTCCGCCACATGAAGAATCAAAAGTTGTTATCCCATCTTTCCAGGCTTGTTCGATATTTTTTAAAGCCATATCAAATGTATCATGAAAATGACAGGCAATTTTTTCTATTGGTATCAGGCTTTTTAGACTGTTGATTTTTTCGATGACATCTTCTGGAGTCGCTTGTCCATTTGTATCTGATAAAACAAATTCATCGACATCTAATTCAGAGAGGTATTGGCTCTTTTCCAGAAAAATCTCATCATCGATTCTTCCACTCCAGGATGAGTGAAATGCCATGGATATATATAACCGTTTAAAGGTGCCTTCAGGAGCTTCTTTAGTGATCTTTTTTACCCGTTCTATACTCGTCTGAAAGTCAGTGTTTAAGTTTCTTTTACAAAACGTATTACAGACAGAAGTTAAAAGCCCTATATTTGAAACTCCACACTCTTTAGCTTTTTGTAGAGCATATGTGTTTGGAACTAGAGCGTGAAAGCGAACATATTCTGGAGAGTTAAGTATGGCTAGAGGTATCAGTTTATCACTATCTGCCATCTGAGGGACTAAGTCTTCGCGGACAAATGCACCAGCTTCGATATCTTTACAGCCTGCTTCAATTAACAGTTTGATGAAGTAGAGTTTTACCTCAAGGTCTAAAGATTTATACTCGTTTTGTAAGCCATCTCTTGGACCCACTTCGAAGATTTTAATCTCTTTGTTCATCAATTTCTCCAATGATAAAACCTTCAGATATACTTTCACCAACCCTGGTATAAAGTTTCAATATACGTCCAGAGGTATTGGCAATGATTCTGTGTTCCATCTTCATCGCTTCAATTACTGCTATGGTCTCTCCTTTCATGATAGTTTCACCTTCAGATACTTCAATAGATATGACTCTGCCTGGTAGAGGTGACGCTAAAGTGTTTTGAGATGGGCCGAAGTCATCATCTTGATTATAATGGGAGATTTTTTTAATTTGGTACTCTTTAGCCAAATAATGAATTGAATCCTTTGAAAAAGTAAATGTATAAAGTTTCCCGGATTCATCTTTGAGAATAAGTTCTTTATCATTTCGAGAATAGATTTTAAAGGTATATAATTGCCCTTCGCAATTGATTGTTACATGATCATTAGAAAGTTCAGTAAGCTCTAGAACATGCTCTTGATTGTTGAGTAGGATTTTTTTAATCATGACTTAGCCATGGATTATAAAAATTTTCCTCTTTAATACTTTCAGAGGTGTTTAGTTTGACTATTGCCGCCGCTAGTAATTCTACGGGAACTTTCTCTTCTTTGGCAGGGGTGAACTTTTCAATGAAATTGGTATAGGTTTCTCTTTCTAAAAATGGTTTACTATTTAAGATAGTTTGAATGTAAAGATTATTATTTGTCACTCCAGCAAAAGGTACCTTTTTTAGGCAGTATACTAATTTAGTGGCAGCATCCTCTCTTGAAGGCGCCCAAGCACAGACTTTAGCCAACATGGAATCGAATTGTAGAGGAACTTTTAGATTATCGAGAAATGAAGATTCGACTCTGGTATTTGGGATATTTATAGATCCGACTTTGCTGACAGTTCCCCGTGTAGGTAAAAAATTATTTTCAGGGTTTTCTGCATAAATCCTTGCTTCTATGGCGTAGCCATGAAGAGTTACTTTTGGTAAGAAATTAGATAAATTATTACCATCAGCAATTAAGATTTGAGCTTTGACCAAGTCAATACCCGTTATCATTTCTGTGACTGCATGTTCAACTTGTAGTCGAGTATTCATTTCAAGGAAGTAAAATTGCTCGTCAGCCCATAAAAACTCAATTGTCCCGGCATTGAGGTAGTTTATACCTTTAGTGATTGTTAAGGCCGCATCGCATATAGCCTTTCTTTGTTTTTCATTGAGGATAGAAGAGGGGGCTTCTTCAATCACTTTTTGGTGTCGCCTTTGAATAGAGCATTCTCTTTCAAAAAGGTGAATATGATTTCCATGTGCATCGGATAGTACTTGAACTTCTATATGCCGGCACTTTTCCAAGTATTTTTCAACATAAACAGTTCCATCCCCAAATGCGTTGAGTGCTTCACTTTGAGCTGCTTTCAGACTTTCCTCTAGATCTTTTTCATTTTTAACAATTCGCATACCACGGCCGCCACCACCCGCAGAGGCTTTGATCAGTACTGGAAGCTCAATGCTTGAATCTATCTTTTGATCGTCTGTCAACTTGATAGATGGAAGAAGAGGAATACCTAATTCTGCGACTTTTTTTCTTGCTGAGATTTTATCACCCATTAAAGAAATTGTCGTAGAGTCGGGGCCTATGAAACAGATTTGGTTCTTATGGCAGAGGTTGGCAAAAGTAGCATTTTCAGAAAGAAAACCGTAGCCAGGGTGTATAGCGTCACATGAATATTGCTGAGCAATTGAAATGAGTAAATCAGCATTTAGATATGATTCTTTTAAGGAATCACTTTTAAACTCAAAAGAGTAATTAGCCATGAGTGTGAAGAGGCTGCCTTTATCGGCAGGGCAGAAAGCAACAACAGTTTCGATTCCCATTTCTTTGCAAGTATGGATAATTCGAACTGCTATCTCACCACGATTAGCGATGAATATGCGTTCTATTTTTCTTTTTTGACCCATTGAGGCTCTCGTTTCTCAAGTAATGCAAGCATGCCTTCCTGGCCTTCTTTGGAAAGCCTGGCTTTTGTAATTATAGACGCAGTATGGTGGCGTGGGTTACTGCCGCCTTCATAGATGTCTTTAACAGTCTTTTTACAAATGACTGCAGATTGCGGCCCGGTTTTAAGGAATTGGTTGATGGTTTGTTGCGAAGATTTCTCTAAGTCATCGCAGACTTCGTGAATCAAGCCAATTTTTAAAGCATATTCGGCACCAAATTGTTTTGCACTCAGAAAGAGTGCATTTGCGAATGAATAGCCGATTTTGTCTATAACAAATGGTGAAATTGTTGCAGGAATAAGGCCAAGTTTTAGTTCAGAAAAGCAAAACTGTGAATCATGAGAGGTAAGCACATAATCGCTACATGCGAGTAAGCCTAGGCCTCCACCAAATGTGCGTCCCTTAGCGATGGTGAGGACTGGATGCCGGCATTTTCTGATTGTGTTAAACATATTGTAAAGCTGAACTGAGCTGGCATGGCTTTCTTCATAAGTCCAGGTATTTGCATCTTTCATCCAGTTTAAATCTGCTCCGGCACAAAAATTATTGCCGTGAGATTTTAAACAAACCAACCTTATTTCGTCTCCACCGGCCAGGTGTTCAAAAACATCAGTTAATTCCTCAATCATTCTAGCATCCATAGCATTGTGGATATGGGGACGATCCAGGATGACTGTAGCTACACCGGGTTCGGGAATTTGAAGTTCAAGTGTTTCATACTTTTGCACAACTTTCTCCCTGTTACATTCTGAAAACCCCGAACTTGCTATTCGGGATAGGTTTATTTAAACATACTGCAAATGACAGAGCCAATACAGATCTTGTTTCCTCGGGAAGAATGATTCCATCATCCCAAAGACGTGCTGAACTGTAGAGGGCACTACTTTCCTCTGCATATTTTTTGATAATCGGTTCTTTTAATCTGTTAAGTTCTTTTTCTGAAATAGATTTATTGATTTTGGCGAATTGTTGGGATTTGACAGTGGCTAAAACTTCCGCCGCTTGTTGACCTCCCATAACTGAAATTTTAGCATTGGGCCACATCCAGAGAAAGTTTGGAGAATAAGCTCGTCCACACATGCCATAATTTCCGGCACCATAAGAGCCGCCTACAACAAGGCTGACTTTGGGGACATTGGATGTCGCAACAGCTGTAACCATTTTTGCCCCATGCTTGGCAATACCAGCAGCTTCGTACTTTTTACCGACCATAAATCCACTGATATTGTGCAAAAACAATAATGGGATTTTTCTTTGACTGCAAAGTTCGATAAAGTGTGCCGCTTTTTGTGCTGCTTCTGAGAATAAGATTCCATTGTTTGCAATGATCCCTACTTGGATACCTTTAATAAATGCAAAAGCGCAAATAAGTGTTGTGCCAAAATGATTCTTAAACTCGTGGATTTCTGAGTTATCGGTTAAGCGACCAATTAATTCATACATATCAAGCGGCTCTTTTGTTGAGTCTATGGGGAGGATTCCACAAAGTTCTTGTTCGTTTAAGCTTGGAGAAGAAGGCTTCGCTAAACTCGTATTTCCACATTTTCGAGCATTTAAATTTAAGATGATGTCCCGGGTGATCTCTAGAGCGTGCTCATCACTTTCAGCTAAGTGATCTGCGACACCTGATTGTTGTGTGTGGACATCTGCACCCCCTAATTCTTGGGCTGAAACGTCTTCTCCAGTGGCTGCTTTGACTAATGCCGGGCCACCTAGGAAAATAGTGCCGTTACCTTTAACGATGACTGATTCATCTGCCATCGCCGGTACATATGCTCCTCCTGCTGTACAGGAACCCATGACTACAGCGATTTGTGGGATTCCGAGTGACGACATCTGAGCTTGATTGTAAAAGATGCGACCAAAGTGGTCTCGATCAGGAAAAACCTCGGCTTGCATGGGAAGAAATGCACCCCCTGAATCGACAAGGTAAATACATGGAAGTTGATTCTGCATGGCAATTTCCTGCGCTCTGAGATGTTTTTTGACTGTGAGAGGAGTATAAGTTCCGCCTTTAACAGTTGCATCATTGGCGACGATCATGCACAAAGTTTGATGAATTGTTGCTATCCCAGCCACGGCTCCGGCGGCTGGACTTTTAAAGTCGTAGACATTGTGAGCTGCAAATTGAGAGATTTCGAGAAAGTGTGAACCTGGATCAATCAAGTTTTGAATCCTTTCTCTTGCAGTAAGCTTGTTGCGACTTTTGTGGCGCTTGATGGCTTCTATACCGCCACACTCAAAGGACTGCTTGCGCAATTCTTTTATTTCCTCAGACAGCTTTTGATTATGAGCAATTCTTTCCTGAAAAACTCTGCTGGAGGTATCTATTTTTGAGCGTATGCTTTTCATTGTCCCTCCAATGATCTTTTACCCAATATACATTAAACAAAGATGACTTGCCAAATTTTGTCTTTTAATTAAAGATTACTGAGGATTAATTGACTCATAAACATGCTACAGAGTTTGTTAGCTGTATGGCTTGCTGTATGTTTTACGATAATAAAAATTTTACATTTTACTTAAGGAATTTTATGTGCGGGATAATTGCATATATTGGCCAGAAGCCAGCTCACGAAATACTCATTAGAGGCTTACACCGTCTGGAATACAGAGGGTATGACTCGTCAGGCTTAACAGTCATGGATAAGAACAAGATAAATACGCTCCGCGCGGTTGGGAAAGTTGATAACTTAAGTGAGAAGGTCAATGATTCTTGGGAGAGTAAACCTGCCAAGGAAGCGACTTCCGGCATAGCTCACACCCGTTGGGCAACTCACGGTCTTCCAACTGAGGAGAATGCTCACCCGCACACGGATAATTCGGGTAAAATAAGTTTGGTTCATAATGGTATTATTGAAAATTATCAGCAGTTAAGATCAAAGTTAGAAAGTAAAGGTTATAAATTTTATTCCGAAACCGATTCAGAGGTTTTGTGTAATCTAATCAGCGAGCTTTATAACGAAGACATCGAAGAAGCAGTTGTTCAGGCATTGAAAATGGTTGAAGGTACTTATGGTATTGCTCTTGTTTGTTCTGATGAACCAGAAAGATTGATAGCAGCCAGACGTGGTAGTCCGATTATTATTGGTCTTGGAGAGAAAGAAACAATTGTTGCTTCAGATGTTTCTGCGTTAGTTCAATACACTAAACAAGTTATTTACCTGAATGACAATGACATTGTAACAATCAATCGCGATGAGGGCGTTACAGAAATCTTTGATATTACCAAAACACATGTGTCTCGCGAAGTCGAAGAGGTTGATTGGGATCTTGGTTCTGCTGAAAAAGGTGGCTATGAACATTATATGCTGAAAGAAATTTTTGAGCAGCCAGAGGCCATCACGAATACTTTTAGAGGACGCTTAAACCTTGATGAAGGAACCGCAATTCTCAGTGGTTTAAATCTTACACCGAAAAAGATTGTTGAGATTAATCGTGTTTTGATCTTTGCCTGTGGAACTTCTTTACACGCTTCTATGTTGGGACAGTACTTTTTTGAAGATTACGCTCAGTTACCAAGTAATGTGAACCATGCTGCAGAATTCCGTTATAGAAACCCGATTGTAGAAAAACACACTTTGGCCTTGGCAATCAGTCAGTCAGGTGAAACAGCCGATACCTTAGCTGCAGTTCGTGAAGCTAAGCGCAAAGGAGCCGATGTTTGGGGGCTTTGTAATGTTGTCGGCTCAACGATTGCCCGTGAAACCGAGCGTGGAATTTACTTACACGCTGGCCCAGAGATAAGTGTAGCCTCAACCAAAGCCTTTACCACACAGGTTATGGTTCTACTCCAGATGGCTTTGAAGTTTGGCCGTTGTCATAGACTTTCTCGCAGTGAAGGTGTTAAGCTTTGCCAACATATCGAGTCAACTCCAGAGCTCATTCGTGAAATGCTAAAAGAAGCAGAGAATATCAAGAAAATCGCTTTAAAATACAAAGACTATGACAATTGCTTCTATATCGGTCGTGGTTACATGTATCCTGTTGCGCTTGAAGGTGCTCTTAAGCTTAAAGAGATTAGTTATATTCATGCAGAGGGATACCACGCTGCGGAATTGAAACACGGTCCTATAGCATTATTAGAGGAATCTGTACCAGTGATTGCTCTTGCAAATGATGTCGATGGCAAAGATAAAATTATTGGTAATGTAGAAGAATGCAAGGCTCGAAAGTCACCGGTTATTTTAACAGCTACTAAAGGTGATGAGGAAGTTAAGTCTTTGAGTGATGACATTATCTGGATTCCGGAAGCTTCTGCACCAATAGCAGCCATATTGACTACAGTTGCCTTACAGCTTTATTCTTACTATGTAGCAGTAGCTCGTGGTTGTGATGTTGATCAGCCAAGAAACTTGGCAAAATCGGTCACAGTAGAATAATTAAAATCAAAAATCCTGTTTTTGCTTCGTATTGATTTTGTGAATGGAAACAGGATTAAGGTATACATGAAAGGAATATTTCTTTTAATTTTAGTCAACTTCAGTCTAGCTGCAGAACCAACGAGATGTTGGAGAAGTCTTCCGGCATCGACTGTTGGAGCAATTGAGATAGATCTTTCGGACGACCTTTTAATAAAACTTCGTCAAAATACTTTGCTTGGCAAAACTATTCTTACTAAGCAAAGGCTTGCTGATTTTTTCAGCGTATTTCGAAAGCATTCGTTGGTTAACCCTAAGCTTGCGACTGTTTTAGCAGAGCTGCGCTCATCTGGCTTCTCTATGGATGAAATGACCAAAGTCCTGAATTCAAAATTTGGGGTTGGTCTTATACCGGAGGGTACAAGTGATCAGCGCTATTGGTCTCTTATTGCATGGGTTGAAATGAAACCAGATTTGGCCGCAAAAATAATTTCGAGCTTAAAAGAACGAGATCCAGATAAAGCCTCTGTAATTAATGATCTAGAAGTCCTCACGTATAAAAATGATTGGGGTTCATCTTTTTCTATTCTTGCTGTTTCGGGCAATAAGTTACTTATGGTCAGTTCAGATATTGATAAAAAATATAAAACGTCAGTAAAGAAAGCGAATTACGAACCTAAAAGTCATGAATTGTGTATTGCAAGGTTTAAGAAGTTTACCCATGCTTTGCAGGGACAAGAAGCGATGGGCTTCTACGCTGCAGTAAGTAATAGTATATTTATTCAAAGAAATAAATTAGAAGGTCGGAAAGTTCTTGAGTATCATGCCAATTTAACCAAACTTTTTGAGATGGCAGATGATAATGAAAAGAAAATTGAACTAGCTGGCCTTAAACAACTAAAAATGCTTTCCGGGTATGTATCCTTAAAAGGTAATAGGCTTAATAGTAAGTTTTTTCTGGAGACAGAGGGTGCTAGAGAGGGCTTGGTTAAATTAATCGATCAACCTCAGTTGCCTACTCAGGCTGCAGGATGGGTGACAAGTGATATAAATAGTTATACTCATATGTCATTAGATGTTAAGTTTGTTTTTGATCAGTTGCTTGAGGTGTGCTCCAGACAGTTTGGGGAAGCTGCTGTTAGTAAGAAATGGGATGCTTTAAATACTCGTGCAAGAGCTTTTTTGGCTGCAGACCTCAAAAGTATCCTATCAAGCTTTGGTCATAAGGTAATCTACGTTGATTATGGACTGGATATGGAGGTTAAGGGACAAGATAAAAAAGCTCAACTCAAATCTGCAATAGTCATACCATTTGACAATACTTTAGTCAGCAATCGAATTTTGGAGATAATGACTCCATTCGCAGAGGGAAAAGGAATTCTTCGTAAAGATCAGCTTGGTTTTAAAGGCTTTCGAGTTAATTCTCGCGATTTTAAAGGAAGTTTTTATATTGGCCAGAAAAAGCTCATTTTAACTACTGGACTTGGGGTAAGTGATAAAGTATTAAAATCCATAATAACTGCTCCTAAAGAGAGTTTAGCAAGCAGTAAAGAGTTTATAGACTTTCAAAAAAAGCTTGGTCAACAAAAGTCTACCATGTTGACATACGGAAACTTAAAAAGTAGTATTGGTAATTTTTATGACTTTGCAGAAAAGCTTCTCAAGAGTAAAAATGTCTTTGCAGGCATGGATAAAAGAGACAAGGCCTTTATTCAAGAATTATTAAGCAAAATACCCACAAAAACTCAAGTTCTATCAGTTCTTGGCGTAGCTGGGGCATATACTAAGCCTACACCAGAAGGCTTAGAAATAAATGGGTTTATGGAATTGCCATAAAAAGCAGTGGTAGTACCAGACAGAAATCGTAGGTATAGACTTCGGAATTTTGTTTTCTAAAAGCTAGTATTGCATAAGATAAAGCCGTAAGACAAAAGCCTGGTGTTATACTGAACGCTGCTACAGTAAATAATAGCATTGACAGCGTTAAAATAATAGCCTTTAAACGCTGTTTATTTATCCTACTAGAAAAAGATATAAGACCTTCTTCTAAGTCCCCTTTAATGTCATTCCAATCAGATAGTAGAGAGTTGCAGAAAGACGCAATAAAATAAACTGTAAATACAAGCCAGGCTGTATTGGTGATATCTATGCTATTCAGCCAGAGATATGGCATCAAGACTGTCGCAGTACTCCAGATAAGTGCGAGGAGTGCATTTTTGACTAAAGGGGTTTTCTTCAAAAAACGATCACTGCAATATAAGAGACAAACTAAGAGCATCGACAGAGTAGAAATAGATCTAATTTGGTCAACTTCATAAAGGAAAAGGCCAAAGTAAGCAACAAAGGCAAATAAAGAAATTATTTGCACTTTACGTTGATTATTCTGAAGCCATAAACTTCGTTTTGGCTTGTTTATGAAATCACGTTTTTTAAGTTGACTGTGTTCTAGATTATAAATGAATAAGGTAGCAAAAAATAAGAAGGCAAGGTAGTGCAAAGACACTAACTCATTTTGAACTTGCCAGTAGTATGAAGCCAGAGAAGTTATACTGGCTACAAATAAGTTTGAGTAGAGGGAGAAGTCGAAAAGGGCAGGCAGTGGAGTCGCAAGTTTCTTTGTGCGACTCCCCTGGAGATTCATTAAATAATTGATCCCATTGGTTCGCGAAGCATGACGCGATCTTTAATTTCAGTCTTAAGAAGCTTAATGAAGTCTTCTCGAGAAACTGTTTCTTGATCACGGCTACCGTAACGTCTTATTGTTACAGTGCTTTCTTCGACTTCTTGTTCTCCAATAATAAGTAAGATTGGAATCTTTCTCATAGTATTAGTTCTAATTTTTTTGCCGAAGGCATTGCTGCTATTATCGACTTCAACACGAACGAAATCTCCTGCTAATTCAGTAGCCAGTTTATTTGCGTAATCATGGCAGCTGTCTTTAACCGGTAGCATACAAACCTGAACTGGTGCACACCAAGTTGGGAAAGCTCCACCATAGTATTCCATTATAAATGAAATAAACCTTTCATGAGTTGAAAGTGGCGCTCGGTGAATCACAATCGGCTCTTTAGTTGTATTGTCAGAGTCCACATACTTGAGACCGAATTTTTCTAGACAGGCAGCCTGGTAATCAACCTGAATTGTAGATAGTGTTTCTTCGCGGCCCATCAGGTTTTTGAATTGAACATCAATTTTAGGACCATAGAAAGCAGCTTCACCTTTACCCACAAAGTAATCGAGACCAAGCTCATCCATGACTTTAGCAAGGAGGGTTTCTGCTTTATCCCAAATAGCGGGATCGCCAACAAATTTATCACTGTCGTCTCTAACAGATAATCTAAAGCTGTATTCAGTGAACTTAAAAGTATCGTAGAACTCCATGTACATTTTGACCATATTGCGGAATTCATCTTCAAACTGATCAGGAGTTAAATAGACATGCGCATCGTTCATTGTCATGCAACGAACACGAAGAAGCCCAGAAAGCTCTCCAGATTTTTCGTATCTGTAGCATGTGCCATATTCAGATAAACGGTATGGTAGATATTTATAAGATCTTGGGCGTGAATCAAAAATAAGATGATGATAAGGACAATTCATGGATTTGAGATAGTATTTATCTGTAGTCTCGCTGGAATCATCCTCTTTCATTTCCATTGGTGGAAACATTGCATCTTCGTAGTAAGGCAGGTGACCTGAAGTTTCAAATAGCTCAGCTCTGGCGATATGTGGTGTGGCTACTCGTTTGTAGCCATATTTGAATTCCATCTCGCATGCATATTTTTCGATTTCATCGCGAATGATTGTACCATTAGGCAGCCATAGAGCCAGACCTTTGCCAACTTTTTCGTTGAAGTCAAAAATATCCAATTCTTTACCAAGCTTCTTGTGGTCAAATTTCTCGGCCATAGATCTTCTTTCGATGAAGTCTTTAAGTTGCTCAGGTGTTTCAAAACATAGAGCATAAATACGCGTTAACTGCTTATTTTTTTCATTACCAAGCCAGTAGGCTCCGGCAACTCTATCCAGTTTAAAAGCTTTAGCAGGCAGATCTCCAGTGCTTACAACGTGAGGACCTTCACAAAGATCAGCAAATGGACCATTCTCATAAAAAGAAAATTCAGAAACGCCGCGTTGACCAAGGTTTCTGACATTTTCGATTTTGTAATCTCCTTCACCAAGTTCAGTTAGCTTTGCAATAGCACCTTCTGCGTCAGTTTCAGATCGAACAAACTCTTGTTTTTGACCGATGATTTTGCGCATCTCTTTCTCGATAGACTTAAGGGACTCCTCTTTGAATTCAACATTATCAAAATCGAAGTCATAGAAGAAGCCGGTGTCGGTCGGAGGTCCAAAACCTAATTTAGCCTCTGGGTATATCTTCTTTACTGCCTGCGCCAGTACGTGCGCCATGGAGTGACGTATTTTATATAATGTTGGGTTCTCTTCGAGTTCCATTTTTTAAGCCTTAGAATATTAATTATATCGGAGATTTCGCACAACTTACTTCGCCTTAGGTATCAAGGCAAGTTGGACTACCAGTGAATATGGTGGAGAATGAAGCCTTAATG
Organism: Lentisphaerales bacterium; assembly: GCA_022446985.1. GTDB lineage: Bacteria > Verrucomicrobiota > Lentisphaeria > Lentisphaerales > Lentisphaeraceae > JAKVBD01. Next base: position 10,443 of record JAKVBD010000019.1, on the reverse strand, counting down.
AGTAGTTATCTGAAACTGAGGTTGAAAAATAATCCTCTAGATCTAAATAGATGAATGAAAAGTTTCAAAAATAAGCTTCTACACTCTAAAATATACTGGGTTTATGATAAAGATCTGGCAGACAAGTATGATCCAGATTTGTCTCTACTCAAGCTGCATATTGAATCTGGATTGATTGACATTATTCAGTTTCGAGCCAAAAAACTGTCCTCTCCAAATTATGCTGTTTGGGTTTCTTCTTTACTGGATAAGGTTGATTTTACAGATGTTTTAACTTTCTCAAATGATCATGTGCAAGTAAGCAAAGATTTGGGACTGGACGGAGTTCATATCGGTGCTGATGACATGCCTGTACCACAAGCAAGAAAGTTGCTTGGCGAAGATGCTCTTATAGGTGCAACAGCCAGAACTATGGCAAGAGCTTTAGATTCTGAAAAGTCTGGAGCCGATTATTTGGGCGTCGGTACGGTATTCTCGACGACAACAAAGTTGGGCTTAATAACTCAAGGGCCTGAATTTGCTAAAAGCGTTCAAGATTCTGTTAAAATACCAGTTTTTGCGATTGGTGGTATTAATTCAAGAAACATTGGCGAACTGATAGAGCAGGGAGTAACTCGAGTCGCAGTAGCTTCCAATTTATTAAATGCACCAAATTCTAAAATAGAATTAAATACTTTATATAAAGCTTTATCCTAACCCGAATCCCTTGCCATTTAAGAGTTTAAACTTTTGTTTTTGTACTCTAAAGTGTTGTATGTGATTTTTTGTCCTAAAAAATCATAAAGATTTTAAATGCTTGGCCCGCTAAATGCGGCTTATCAAACAAAGTAAGCAGCCAGGTAGAAATAATGAACGAACAAATAAAGAATTTTTTCGAGGTCACTAAAGGCATTTGGGGAAGCCTTGGTAATTTTCAAAAAGCCAGCATACTTGCGATCGGTTTGATCTGTGCATCTGGCTTAGGCCTTGTTATATATTATGGATCTCAGCCCCAATGGCATCCACTGTATACAAACGTTGATGGCGCAAATATGGCCAAAATACGCGATGTCCTTGTTGACTCAAATGTTCCTTATAAACTAAGAGATGGTGGCCGCACTATAGAAATACCAGTGCAATTCGTCAGTGAAATGAAGGTCAAAGTTCAAGAGCAGGATGATATAACCGTCGATTCAAATGCAGTAGATCCATACGATTATATTTATGGGTTAGATATCGGCATGGGTCAGGAAGAAAAGAAGATTGCCTGGCTTAAAGCTCAGCAGAGAAATTTGGAGAATCAAATTCGCCAGATGCCAAAAGTAAAAGGTGCTAAAGTAACACTGAATATTCCTAAAAGAAGACCATTTGAAGAGCTTAAAGAGTCAACTGCAACAGTTATGCTTAATGTTCGTGGTGGAGATTATATAGGATCAACTCAAGTTGCCAGTGTTCAGCATCTAGTAGCAAGTGCTGTTCACAACTTAAATCATAATAATGTCACCGTAGTTGATAGTAATGGTCGCTTACTGGCAAGACCGAATAATGATGAAGCTACTAGAGGTGCGTTAGTTGAAGATCGCCGCAGAGAAATGCAGGCAAAGCTTGAGCACCATTTGCAAACTAAAGTGCAGGACATACTGGCTCCGGCAGTAGGTGGTTTAAATAAAGTAGTTGCCAGAATAGATGTCAATCTTGCATTTCAAAAAGAAGAAAAGAGAATTGAAGAATTTAAGAAAGATGAGTCTGTCGCACGCTCAGAGGAAATAACCAATGAAATAACAGCAAACTCTTCTGCAGCGAATAGTTCAGGGGCTGTTGGTACAGCTGGTAACCGAACTGTAAAAGTTTCTGTCGCAGCGCCCGATGCCGTGGATGGCCCGGGTGAATCAAGTCAACTTTCAAAAAGCACGACTAAAAAAGTTTATGAAATTCCAAGTACTGTCTCAGTAATTCTAAAAGACGGCGCAGAAATCAATAAACTTAGTGTTTCTGTTAATGTGGCTTCACCCGATAAAGGAGAATGGGGCCCGGCTCAATTAGCTAAGTTTGAGGATTTGGTCAAAAGTGCCGTCGGCTATGTGAGTGATGTAAATTCAGGAAGAACCGATTCAATAACAGTCGTAGAAACAAAATTCAATATACCTCAACCTTCGACTGTTGAAGCGACAACTATGAATGATGTTGTAGAGCAGGTAGATCACTACATGGATACAAATATTGCCAGAAATGTAATGGGTGGCCTCTTACTGGTTGCTTTGCTGATTTTCTACAAGAAAATCTTCTCGTCAGAGAAGGTCGAAAGTCAAGACATTGTAGGTGGTAGCGAAGAAGGCGCAATTCAGGGTGAAATCCTTGATAACAGAGGCTTTGAAGAAGTTGCAGAAGAAGCAGAGATTGCGATGATAGAAGCTCAGTTTGATAAAGAGATGGAAGCTATAAAAGAAGCGACCAATACTCACCCTCAATCAATTGCCACTGTGATTGAAAATTGGGTAATGAAAGAAAGCTAATAGTCTGGAGTGAAGATGTCGACATATACCGAAAGTGATCCAGCCAGAAAAGCCGCAATAGTACTTCTGGCTCTAGATAAAGGAGATGCCGCAAAGGTAATGAAAGTCCTTTCTCAGGACTGCTTAGAGAAGATTACCCAGGCAATTTGGGCTTTAGATAATGTTTCGGATGATGAAAAGACAGAAGCCTTAACAGAATTAACCGGTCGTATGAAAGCCAACCCAGTTGTTGGTGGAGAAGACCGGGCAAAGATGCTTTTAACGGAAGTTGTCGGTGAAGAAAGGCAAATGAGCTTTTAGAGAAAGCCAAGCTAGAAGAAAAAAACCGTCAGGCTTTCCGTTCATTGTTAGAGATAAAGTCTACAGACTTGGCAAACTTTCTCTCAAAAGAGCAGCCTTCAACCATAAGTATTATTCTTGGTTTTCTGCCATCTCATAAAGTAGCTGAGATTCTCGGCTTTTTAGACGATGACTTAAGGACAGAGATTATTTTAAGGCTCGCATCTCCGACTCCTACAAAGCAGGATATTGTCTCGCGAATTGAGCAGGTTTTCATAAGGAATGTCGTGAGTAAAATTGCCAGTAAAAAAGGCAAAGATGAAAAAGACATCGGTGGTCCAAAAATGGTGGCTGAAATCTTACAGAGTCTGGATAAAGAACTTGGTGATCAAATGCTTGGTGCCATTCAGGATTCTTCTCCTGATCTGGCCTCGGAAATCGCCGGCCAGCTCTTTACTTTCGAAGATATCGCGAAGATGACAGACTCAGACCTTCAAAGACTTATGCGCGATGTTCCTATGGAGAAACTTCCACTTGCGCTCCGTGGAGTCAAAGAAGAGCTATTCGAAAAGTTTGCAGGTAATTTATCTAAACGAGCCCGTGAGAACTTGTTAGAGGAAATGGAGCTAAGTGGTAAAGTTAAGCTTTCTGAAGTCCACATAGTTCAAAAAGATATAGTAACACTTGTACGATCTCTTGAGGCAGCAGGTGAGTTGAGTATCAATATTGGCGGTGAGGAAGAAGAATATGTCTGATGCTGGCTTTCAACTTGGCAAGTTTAAATTTCGTTCAACATCTTCAAATGTAGAAGTTTTCTTTCAAGATGAAATCTCGCAAAATGAAGACAGTCCTGTAGAAGAAGAGGCTAATCACTCACAGGAAGAAATTGATGCAGCTTATGAGCAGGGTGTACAAGAAACTCAGGCTTCTTTACAGCCGCAGATAGAAGCTCTACAAGCCGAAAACGCTCAAATAAAAAGTCAGTTTGATCCTAGGTTAAATCAACTGACGGAGTCATTTCAGAGATCATTTAACGAATTAGAAGTACAGTTTATCAATGAAGTCTGCAATATGAGCATGAAGCTGGCAGAAAGAATCATTCGACGTGAATGTGTTAAAAAAGAACAGTTAGTTGACCTTATAAAATCTTCAATAAAAGATATTTTTACAGATTCAAATATCACTTTAAAATTACATGCTGAAGATTTATCTTATGTAGCAGAGAGGATTAATTCATCAAAGATCACCTGCGAGGAATGTATGAATATCACACCAGGCGGAGCCATAATTGACTACAAACAAGGTTTTATAGATCTAACATTAGACAGCCGCCTACAGGTTCTTAAAGATCACTTTGATTCTGTGAAAGAAGGTGGCGGTGTTGCAGAGTAAGTCCATACTAAGTCGCAATTGTAAGCGTATCGTTGATAATATAAAAGAAAGCGATTTTTCTCTGAATGTTGGCCGAGTCACTCGTGTTACCGGGCTATTGATTGAATCAACCGGTCCAAATGTTTCTTTCGGTGATCAAGTTTATATACATGATGATGTAAAAGGCGAACGCCATATAGCAGAAGTCGTCGGCTTTGATGGTGATAGGATTATGCTTACTCCTGTAGACCATTTAAATTCTGTTCGACCGGGCGCTCGAGTCACTCCTTGTAATGAAGGGTTTCGAGTAAAAGTTTCACGAGCTCTTTTGGGAAGAGTGATTGATGGTATGGGGCGCCCACTAGATGGTAAAGGTCCTATAACCGGTGTCGACATGTCAGTCTTGCGTACAGCGCCCGATCCATTTAGTCGCCCGCGAATAAATGAAAAGTTTCTTACAGGTGTTAAAGCCATTGATTCCTGTATCACATGCGGAAAAGGACAACGTGTTGGTATTTTTGCAGGCTCTGGTGTTGGTAAGTCTACCATGCTGGGTATGATAAGCCGCAATTGTTTAGCACAGGTGAATGTTATTGCATTGATTGGTGAACGTGGTAAAGAAGTCCTAGATTTCATAGAGGAGTCATTGGGGGAAGAAGGCTTGGCGAATTCTATAGTTGTATGTGTCACCTCTGACCAAACTGCACTTCACCGAGTTAGAGGTGCAGATACAGCCATGGCTATCGCGGAATATTTTAGAGATGAAGGGGATGATGTCTTGTTTGTTATGGATTCAGTCACTCGTTATGCTATGGCACAGAGAGAGATAGGTCTTTCTGCCGGTGAGCCACCAACGACTAAAGGCTATCCTCCATCAGTTTTTTCCATGCTTCCCAAACTTTTAGAAAGGCCTGGTCGCAGTTCTAAAGGAAGTATAACGGCTTTTATAACAGTGCTTGTTGAAGGAGATGATATGAATGACATCATCGGTGATACAGTGCGAAGTATTATTGATGGTCATATCGTTTTGTCTAGGAAAATTGCATCTCGTGGAAGGTATCCGTCTATCGATGTTCTGGAAAGTGTTAGTCGTGTGATTAAAGATGTCACAGATCAAGAACACCTACAGGCAAATATCGGAATACGGCGTCTTATGGCGACCTACAGGGAAGCTGAAGATATGATTAATATAGGTGCTTACGTCAAAGGTTCGAATCCAAATATAGATAGAGCGATTCAGCAAAATCCTTCTATAGAAGAGTTTTTAGGGCAGGGAATACATGACAAAACCTCATGGGAAGAGGTTTATGCAAATCTTCTTGAGTTGAGTTATTGATGAAAAAGTTTATTTATTCTTTAGCTGGAGTCTTAAGAGTCAGAAAGATTCAGGAGGAACAGGCACGTGCAGAAGTAGCTAAGGCTCTTGCCGAGAAAAAATCTTACCAAGAAGAGCTAGAGCAACTTCAGGGAGAAAGCTTAGAAAGTAAAAAGAGGCTTAAAAGTAAGGGGACTGTTGATATCGCTGATTTTCGTATGAACGAGCGTTATTTGGAAGGGGTGAGAATCCGCACCGCAGAACTCATAGAGAAGCTTAAGAAATGTGATGTCAATATCGAGAATCTTAAAAAGGATCTTAATAGAAAAATCCTTGAAACTCGAAAACTTGAAACTCATCAAGATAAAGAAAAAGGTCTTTGGAAGGAAGAGAATCGCCGAATTGAGCAAGCTGAATTCGACGATATTGCAAACTCACGTCGCCGCTGATTCTTTTCTGAAATTTGGTAGCTTTACAGTCATCATCAATGGAATGATAACAGCTACTGCAGCGACGATATACGGGCTGGCATAACTGAACTTCCAATACAAGATTCCACCAAGAATTGGGCCTACAGTTCTGCCTAAAGCACCAACGGAACGGTAAACTCCTAATATACGGCCTTGTTCTTCCGCTGGTGCGTACATTGATACTAAGGACGTTAAACATGGGATGATCATTGCCGAACCTACTGCCATAAAGAATAAGCCTATAAGTAGAACAAGTAGACTCTGTAAACTACCAGCCAGTGCAACAAGAGCTAAACCAGGAATAAGAATAACAAAACCTTTTTTGGTAACTATATCTTCTCCAACATCAGATGCTTTTCTACGGACATAGCCGCCTTGAACCATTGCCAGTACAAAACCAATAAAAACAAATAGGGCGGCATTCTGACCTGGACCATAACCGAGCTTTTCGAAAGTTAAAAATGTCAGCATATTCTCCGCAGCTCCGAAAGCCGATAGGAAGACAAAGTTAATCCAGATGACAGAACTGACTCCCGGGTAGCTTTCAACATGGAAGAGCTTTAGTGGGTTTATAGTTCTGCTTTCTTTTCCTTTACCTCGAAGTTCAGGAGCCAGTGTTTCAGGGAACTTTCTAAAGACAAAAATCCAGTTCCATACAGTTAATAAGAAAGCGACTAGTGCAGGAGCAGAAAAAGGGTTTACGCCATAATCCTTCCAATTACTTATTGTCGACATATCCCAAACAGCTGCACTTATACCACCTATGGCTGGACCAAGGATGAAGCCCAGACCAAAGGCAATACCAATAATAGCCATTCCTTTAGAACGTGTTTTTTCAGATGTAACATCGGCAACAGCAGCAGTTGCTGTAGTGATGTTACTTCCCATTAAGCCTGAGAGAAGTCTTGAAATGACTAAAATCAAAAAGCTACCAGAAAAGAACCAAAGAGCATAAGATAGAGCTATTCCTGCAATCGAAAACAATAGAATTGGACGTCGGCCGACTTTATCTGATATCGTCCCAAAAACAGGAGCCATGATAAACTGTAAAAAGGAATAAATGAAAACTAATGCACCACCAAAGAGTGCAAGGGCAGCATGACTATTTGAAGATCCTGTAACTCTTTCAATCCAACCCATAAGAGTACCGAACAGTCCGGAATTACCTTCTTGTAATTGGTAAAATTCCAGCATGTTTGGGAAAAGTGGGAAGATGATTGAGAAACCTATAAGATCGACAAATAAGGTCAGGAACATGGTTTTTAAAACATTTCTATCAGTAGGAGAAAGAGAACCGTCCGGGTGTTTATCCATACCTTTATAGGGACAAGTTTCACAGTGTTTCTTCGCATAACAGCAGCCTTGATCCTGAACAGTTATACATGAGCCTTCTTAAACAGTGAGCTATTTTGGCTAGGCATCAGGTTTTTCAGGGCCTTCAGGTAAAAGGATGTCGGTAGAAAATTCATCGATCCATTGTTTGTCGTCATTCAGACAAGGAATAACGATGAATTCCTCCCCGCCATTTTCAAGGAAGACCTCTTTGAGGCCCAAACCGACTTCTTCTTCGGTTTCAAGGTTGTCGACGACAAAGGCCGGACAAACAATCGCGAGCTTCTTAGCACCTTTATCAGCAAGCTCGATAATCGTTTCTTCCGAGCCGGGCATTAGCCAGGGCTCACGGCCGAAACGTGATTGAAAAGTTACTTGAATTTTATCTTTATCCAGATCCACATTATTTGCAATCAGAGTGGCAGTTTCCAAGCATTGATCAAGGTATGGGTCTCCACCACGAATGCGCCTTATGGGGTAACCGTGAAAAGAGAAAAGCAGTTTGTCGACTTCTTTACCTTCCAGAGATTTATTGATCATCTTAGCCGAATTATTTATGTAGGCCGGGCTATTGTGAAAAGATTCGATGAATTTAATATCGACACCACTGACTTCTTCAAGAGCTTTGTCAACCGCATCTTGACAGGACAGAGTTGTCGCTTCGCAATATTGTGGGAACATCGGGATTACACGTATCGTGTCGCAGCCCTTAGATTTGAGCATTTTGATTTGATCAGTAACATTTGGCGAACTTAAAATATAAGAGTGAGCCAATTCTACATTTGAATGATCTATCGATTCAGCAAGTTTTTTACTGAAAGACTCGGTGTATTTAAAGAGTGGAAATGTTTCTCCATCCCAAATTTCAGAGTAGGCTTCAGCGGATTTAGGTGACCTTGTGGGGAGGATAAAAAGTTTAAGAACGAGTTTCCAAGTCAGGCTTTGATTATCGACAACCCGCGGGTCGCCTAAGAAATCTTTTAAAAATGCTTTAACATCTTCAACTTTGGGGCTTTTGGGCGAACCCAGTTGAATCAGCAGTAATCCCAGTTTATTCATTAATGCAGCTCAGGTTTGACTTATTTATCAAAAAGTTAATCAAACTATGATAAATAAATAGCCCTGAGCTGTAAAATATTCTTATTTTACGTCAGCGTAGGGAAGCCAGGCTTTTCTGTTATCGGTATATGGGTATTGGTGAAGTATCTCTAATTCACTTCGAAGTACTTTATATTTCTTAGGAAAACCGAGGCCCGGATCGATGTAAAAGTAATGGTATTCACCTTCGTAACCTTGGTAAAATATACCGTTTTGCCATTTACTTTTACTAAGTGTGCTTGAGTTTGATGAGTTTTTGCGAAGCTCTTTTTCAAAAGACTCGATAGAGATAGGCATAGCACAAGAGCAAAGTAAAAGAACAGCAGTGACCAAAAGAGTGATTTTCATATAAGCGCCATTAATCATTAGTTGTATTTTCGTTTAACATTTTCTTTAATAGCAGAATAGCCTCGCTTTCAGGATATTCACGTAATGCCACTTTGATTGTTTTTAAAGCCTTTTTTCTCTCTCGTAACTGAATCAGGATATTTATTTTTTGTAAGTAAAGTGTTTCAGATGACTGAAAGCTTATAAAAGTATTAACAACTTCTAAAGCTCGTTTGTAATCTTTCTGTATGACAAGTTGGTCGACCTGACTTTCAATTTCTGGAGTCAGTCCTCGTAGCTTTCGCATTGTTGAACGCAGGGTATTTAAGACATGCAAATTCTTAGAAATTTGACTTTTGCTTTGTTGTATGTCTGACTTTGCACTTGTTGACTCAAACTCCGCATCTTGAAGTTTCAGGGAATTCATAACGGTAAATGAGATGATAACGGCGAAAAGAGTGAACAAATAAAACCCTAGTCTTTTATGCCGAAGAAAAAGTAACTTTAACAGTCGCCACTGACTGGCCCCTTCGGCTTGAGTTGCATAGCCTTCAATATATAAATTGATCTCGGCGCTGAATTCTTCAACTGTATGGTATCTTTCGTAAGGATTTAAAGACATGGCTTTTTGACATACAGAACTTAGTGCAGATGGTATTTTTTTACCCGGTAAATGGATAAGATGAACCTTTGAGTCATGAATCCTTTTTTCTGGAGTCGGTATTTTTCCGGCTATTTTACTTTTCATGAGAGGTTTTATGGCAATTTCTGCGTGGGGATTCAACAGGGTTAATATATTGTAGAGGATCCCACCGAGGGCATATATATCTGCAGAAGTATCAACGTTTGAACTGTCTATAACCTGTTCAGGTGCCATAAAGCCAGGAGTTCCAAGAATTTGTCCTTGTATTGTTGTCTGTACACTAAGGCTGTCGTCTAAGCGCAAACGGTCAATCTCTTCTGTACTTGAGGATGCTTTTGACGGAGTATGGGGCTCGTAATTCATAACTTTTGCTATACCCCAGTCCATAATGAAAACCTCACCAAATTGACCGATCATGATATTTTCCGGTTTGAGGTCTCTGTGAACGACTTTTCTGGATGCTGCAAACGCAACGCCATCGCAAATTTTTTGAAAAATGATCAATAGCTTAGAAAGTGGGTACTCAGCGGTTGTTTTAGGGTCTTGAGCTTTCAAGCGATTTAAAATAGATTCAAGGGTATCGCCTTTAACCAGTTTCATGGCATAAAATGGGGTACCTTGGCCGTCTGTAGTTAAATCATAGATAGGTAAAATATTTGGGTGATCAAGTTGAGCGGCTATTTGAGCTTCTTCGATGAACCTATGAATAGTTTCTTCTTCCAGGTTATCGGCATTTTGCATAACTTTAAGAGCTACATTGCGTCGGCAATTAGAGTCTTTGGCAAGGAAGATATCGGCTGTGCCGCCTTGAGCGATTTTTTCGTGGATACGATATTTGTTGTTTTTCTTTAAAATCTGCTCGTTTTCGGGCTCATCTTTAAGCACTACAGATGTTTTGTCCATCGCAGTAGTTTTGACATTTTTTTGAGACAAGATACCAGCCTATAAGTTATGGGATAGGCCATTATAAATATTAGAGCAGATTAATTAAAGGTTTAAAGCATCTCAAATCGTTTATTTTAAAAAAGCTCAATGTCAAAAGTGTTCGGCAAGTAATCTAAGTTTTAGTCAATAGTCATAATTTTTATGAATCGTCTTTGTTCAGCTTTTTTTGCT
>JAKVBD010000189.1 GCA_022446985.1 Lentisphaerales bacterium | reverse complement strand
ACCAGAACCCGAAGTGTTGGATATATATCGAAAATTAGGTATCAAGAATCCACTGAGAGATAAAATATATTTAGCAAAGAAAACCAAAATGTAGTGCCTAATAAAAAATACAGGCGTTGATTATTAAGTACTTATAAATATTTCGGGGAAAGATGGGTTAAGCGCCCTTATCTGGTACACGAGGCTGTCCTTAATGGGTGGGAACTTAAGAGTTTTTCATGTTGAATTCAAAGGGTTTATCTGTTTGTTGTCCCGAAGGGACTTTGGAATAGTAGGCCCGGAATTCATTCCGGTTATTAGATAAAAATACACATGCGTACTGATAGGTACGCCAAACCATATGTCGTGTACCCATCGGCACAGTTTTTCATGTTTTGATTATTAACATAGAATGAATTCTGGGCCCATTACAATTTCGTCTACCTACCCCAGGCCAGCCTCTCTTCCTTCGGAATTCACCTTGACTTTGTGACTTCTATTTTTTTAAAGTTCCCAGCCATTAGGGCTCTTCTCGGGACGATCATTGCCACTTTATCTTTTCGATAAGACGGAAGCAAAGAAAGAGGCTGGTAATAAATCTCGTGTTAAAACCTTGCAGCTTCGGAAGCTAAGATGATCACCACAATGGAAACTGTTAAAGAAGAGTGACTAAAGAAGAGCTACTAAGGACTTTAAAGTTTTCAATGAACTCAGCCCAACACTGATTAGAGCAGCCAAAGACGACAAGTTTTTTATCTTGTCAATCTAATTTATGCCAAAACTCTGAAAGTAGCTGGTGTATCTGTTTGAATACTCTTGTCTAACAAAGACGGTCACGACTTCTCACTGCGACTTCAGTATCAATTGCTTTATAATTTGTTCATATATGAATATATATATTCATAAAATAACAAAATAATCAAATTTATATTTATTGATCTTGATAAATAAAGCTTTGGGAGATAATGATTAGATGATTGTTCTTGAAAGGAATTTAAAGAATATAAAGCTTAAAAGGTCAACACGGGAATTAGCTTTAATAATAAGGCAGATCCAGTATAGTCCTTTGTTTAATCTCAAATTAAAGAAGTCACTATGGAAGAAAAGTACATCATCCCCAATCTTAAAAATGCCTGTCAGGTACTGAAGTATCTTTCAAGTAAAGAAGATGGTGCTTCCATAGCTGAAGTAACCCGCGAAATGGGCTTGCCGAGAACTTCTGTACTACGCATTTTAACGACTTTACAGTCGGAAAACATGGTGCAGTTGGAAGGCAAAAAGTTTTCGCTTGGGTCGTCGCTTGTCAGACTTGGTTTATTGGCGATGAATAATCTGAATATTCAGACTATTGCTAGACCGGTTTTGGAAGAGTTGACTCAGGAAACTTTAGAGACTTCACACCTGGCCATTTTGGCTAAAGATCACACCCTTATTCAGGATGTCTGTGAAAGCCCGAGACCCGTTCATGCGGCGTCTCGTCCCGGAGCTATTGCTCCACTTCACTGTTCATCTACCGGCAAGGTATTTTTGGCTTACGTTTTAAGAGAACGAGTGGATGAAATTTACCAGAATATTGAGATTGAACAAAAGACCGAAAAAACGGTTAAAACCGTAACTGAGATTAAAAACGGTATCGACGAAACACTGGCAAAAGGCTATGGCATAGATGACGAAGAGTTTAGTCTAGGAGTCCGCTGTCTGGCAGCGCCCATTACAGATGCCTCAGGAAATGTCATTGCCGCTATTGGCATAACCGCCAGTACTGCGACTTTTATTAAGAAAAAAATTCCTGCGTTTTCCAAACTGGTGAAAGAAGCAGCGGCGAAAGTGTCGCAACAGCTTTCCGGAAGTTTCTAAGTTTTTAGACCTTTATTGTCCAGTCAATTAAGCATTTTTTTTATGTGGTTTGATAAGTAAGATTAATTTCATTATTGGATAAAAATGAATCAAAATAAAAACGGTTTTCTTGGAGGTATACTTATCGGTATACTTCTCAGTTCGGTGATCTTTGCCTTTGTCATTCGTTCTCAAAGGTTAAAGGCTGCCAATTCAGGACAGCAAAAGACGGTCATTAAACTTGCTCACAGTATGGATATGAAACACCCTGTCCATCTCGGAATGATTTATATGAAGCAACGCCTGGAAGAGATTTCGGGTGGAGCTGCCACTCTGGATATCGTCCCGGGAGGAGTTCTTGGCAACGAAACTAAATGTATTGAAATGCTTCAGAGTGGAACTTTGGCGATGACTAAAACTTCCGCTTCGCCAATGGAAGGTTTTGTCCCGGAAATGGGGGTTTTCAGCTTGCCTTATATTTTCAGGGACCGCGACCATTACTGGCAAACTCTTGATTCAAATTTAGGAAAAGATTTATTACAAAAGGCCGCAGATAAAAAGATTCGCGGACTTTGTTATTACGATGCGGGTAGTCGGAATTTTTATACCAAAGAAAAACCAATTATGAGGCCGGAAGATCTAACCGGGCAGAAAATTCGCGTCATGAATAGCAAGACGGCAATCGATATGGTCAAGGCTCTCGGCGGAGCTCCAACTCCAATCAGCTGGGGAGAACTTTATTCTGCATTGAATCAGGGAGTTGTCGATGGCGCAGAAAATAACCCTCCCAGTTACTATACAAACGGCCACCATAAAATCTGTAAATATCTGTCTATGGATGAACATACGATGATTCCTGATTTACTGGTTGTCAGTGAAAAAGTATGGCAGTCGTATCCGGATCAATTAAAAGTCTGGATCCAACAGGCGGCTGATGATTCTTCACTTTACCAGAGAAAGCTGTGGCAGGAAAAGACAACAGAGGCTCTCGAGGCAGCCAGTAAGGATGGCGTAGAAGTATCTTATCCAGATAAAAAGCCTTTTATGGATAAGACAAAAGTGATGATTGAGGCCTTGCAGGGGACTCCTGTGGAAGCTCTTTACCAAAGGATTCAAGAGGTTAAGTGATGAAGGCTTTGCATCAATGTAAAGAAAAATTACTTCAGGGCTTAAAGTGGTCGGTTGTCGTCCTGACGCTGGCTTTGGTAGTCGATGTGCTCTGGGGAGTCATTACCCGTTATTTCTTTAATGAACAAAGCAGTTGGACTGAAGAGTTATCACGCTTTTTACTGGTGTGGATGGTGCTGTTGGCGAGCGCTTTGGCTTATGGCCACAAAGAGCATTTAGGACTTGATTATTTTGTTGGAAATATGGATACCAAAACACAAAAGCATGTTGCTCTTGTTGGAAAATTAGTAGGTCTGCTGTTTTCTGTACTGGTGCTGATTTATGGCGGTAGCAGACTGGTCTTGCACACGTTTGAAATGAACCAGATGATGCAGGCTTTGCAGATTCACAAAGGCTGGATGTACTTATCCGTTCCTGTAAGCGGCGTCTTCTTTCTGATTTTTTGTCTTGAGTCTCTTTTCGAGAAGAAGGAGAGCGAAACATGAATGAAGTTTTCCTGGTTTTAATTGCCAGTTTTGTGGCGATGCTTTTACTCAATATTCCCATTGCCATTACCATCGCCATGTCATCTTTTCTAGCGATGATTGCCGCCGGTCACGATGCTATTTTACAGGTAGCTATCGATATGGTCGATGGCATCGGGCGCACCAGTTTATTACCAATACCTTTCTTTATATTTTCCGGGATTCTTATGGGGCGCGGTAGCATTGCCTTTCGATTGATTAATTTTGCCAGGGCAATCGTTGGCTGGTTTCCCGGAGGTTTGGCTTTGGTGAACGCTGTGACCTGTATGCTCTTCGGGGCGTTATCCGGTTCAGCTGTAGCTGCAGTTTCTTCTATAGGTGGCTTTATGATTCCTGAAATGGATAAAGAAGGTTACGATAAAAATTTCAGTGTGGCTTTAACCTCGACTGCAGCCACAACGGGAATGTTGATTCCCCCGAGTAATATCATGATTGTCTATGCTGTTGCCAGTGGCGTTACGACTGTAGAAGCGATGTTCATGGCTGGGATTCTTCCCGGTTTACTGGTCGGTCTGTTTATAATTGCTATAACTTTGGTTATTGCTGTGAAAAGCGGCTATAAAGCCGGAGAGCGTAGCTCAATGATGGAAATCTTTCAGACTATGAATAAAGCGCTGTTGAGCCTGTTGTTAATCATCATTGTCATTGGTGGCATTTTAGGAGGTGTTTTTACAGCCACTGAGGCCTCAGCAGTAGCAGTTGCATACTCGTTTATTTTAGCCTTTTACGTCTACAAACAAGTATCGTATAAAGATCTGCCGGAGATCTGTCTTCAAACTGGAAAGACAACGGCAATTGTGATGCTGATGATTGGCGCCAGTACGGCGATGTCAACAATTTTGACTTATGAAAATATTCCACAAATGATCAGTCAGGCATTGTTAAGTGTTTCTGAAAATCCATGGGTCATTTTGATCATTATAAATATCACTTTATTGCTGGTTGGAACTTTTATGGATATGACGCCGGCTCTGTTGATTTTTACCCCGATATTTTTACCGGTAGTTTCGTCGGATCTCATTGGCATGGATCCGGTTCATTTCGGCATAATGATGATTGCTAATCTGTGTATTGGTTTGTGCACACCACCGGTTGGTTCTTGTCTGTTTGTCGGCTGTGGAGTTGGCAAGACCAGTATCGCTCAGGTTTCGAGGCCAATGTTACCATTCTTTTTTGCGATGGTAATTGCTTTATTATTCATAACTTTTATCCCGGCTTTAAGTTTGTGGATACCCAGAATGCTGGGTTTGTAATGGAGAGATCATTTAGTGCATGGCGCTGAAGAATTTCGCACGCAGAGGCGCAGAGCCGCGGAGAATTATGAAACGGTTTAGAATAATTAATTTAATGCTGGGTAGGCATTCAGCCTGCAAAAAAGTTTAGGAGTCAACTCCTAAAAAAATTAATTTAATGCTGGGACCGCAGGCATCTTGCCTGCATATAAGTTTAGGAGTTAACTCCTATAAAAAATTTTAAGTATGTATGTTCAAATATAGATAAAATAACCAAATATGAATAATCGAGGAGTTTTTATATGGAGATTTTAGAAAAGTTTAAATTATATGGAAGAGTCGCATTGGTTACAGGCTGTAAGCGCGGCATTGGCCGTGCTATGGCGGTGGCTTTAGCTTCTGCCGGAGCCGATATAATCGGTGTGAGTGCTTCGCTTGAAGAGGGAAGTGAAGTTCAAAAAGAAGTGGAAGCTTTGGGAAAGAAATTTTCTGCTTACAGATGTGACTTCTCAGACCGTGAATCTCTGTACGGGTTTATTGCGGAACTCCAAAGAGACAAACATGAGATCGACATATTGGTCAATAATGCCGGTACAATTCTGCGAGCTCCCGCCGAAGAACATTCGGACGAGTATTGGGAGAAAGTCATGGAAGTGAATCTGAACTCGCAATTTATTTTATCCCGTGAACTTGGTAAAGAAATGGTTCATCGAGGGCAGGGGAAAATTATCTTTACCGCTTCACTTCTGACATTTCAGGGAGGAATCACGGTTCCTGGTTACGCTGCCAGCAAAGGAGCAATCGGCCAATTGACCAAGGCTCTCGCCAATGAGTGGGCTGGTAAGGGAGTGAATGTCAACGCCATCGCCCCAGGTTACATCTGTACTGATAATACTCAGGCCCTGCAGGATGACGCAGAAAGGTACAATTCAATTTTAACCAGAATTCCGGCCGGGCGCTGGGGACAGCCGGAGGACTTTGCCGGTCCAGTCGTCTTCCTCGCGTCAGAAGCTTCTTCATACATAAATGGTCACATCCTGGTTGCCGATGGCGGCTGGATGGGACGCTGAAAAAATCAAAATACAGGAGTTACATGATGAACAAAAGATACACAGTTGATAATGTGCGTTATAAGAGCATGTCGTCACAAGAATTAAGAGAATCCTTTTTACTGGATAAACTGTTCCAAAAAGGAGTGATTGGACTGACCTATTGTGAAGTAGATCGGACTATTGTCGGTGGTGCAGTCCCAGTAGGAGAATCTTTAAAATTAGAAACAGCTAAAGATTTGGCAGCGTCGTATTTTTGTGAAAAACGTGAACTTGGAATTTTAAATATCGGCGGTTCCGGAAAAGTCGTTGTTGATCAGGAAGTCTATTACCTCGACAATCTTGATTGCCTTTATGTTGGCAAAGGTTCTAAAGAAATATCTTTTGAAAGTCAGGATGGAAATGAGTCATCCAGATTTTATCTGTTGAGTTATCCGGCGCATACAGAATACCCTACAAAATTAATCAAACGAGAAGAAGCGGACTTTGTTGAAATGGGCACTGTAGAAGATGCCAATCAACGGGTGATTTGTAAGTATATTCACCCCGATCGGGTGCAGAGTTGCCAGTTAGTTATGGGGGTTACCGAACTTAAGCCCGGGAGCGTTTGGAATACTATGCCCTGTCATACCCATGAACGCCGTTCTGAAGTTTATATGTACTTCAATGTTGCTCAAGAAACGCCGGTTTTTCACTTTATGGGTCCACCGGATGAAACCCGCCATATAGCTGTTCGCGATCAACAGGCAGTTATCTCACCGATGTGGTCAATTCACAGTGGAGCCGGATTGCAGGCTTATACTTTCTGTTGGGGCATGGGAGGCGAGAATCAAGACTTCTCGGATATGGATATGGTTGACCTGAAAGCCATACATTAATTTTTGAAGCTTATAAGTATGGTGAAAAATAAATAATTACTAAAAACAATTATTTTTAACAAAGTAGTAATATGCGGACTTGAGCTATTGTGGGGTATAAATTACTATAAACAAGTAATTTGCAGTGATATCTATAATTGAATTTTACTATTTTGATAGGCTGTGAAAATAGAAGCGTGCCTTCTAAAATTAAACAAATATAAAAGAAATTTAAAATGAATATTAATAGAAGACAATTTTTTAAAATGACATCTGTAGGCGTATCATCAACTTACATGGGATGTCTTAGTCACGAGCAGTACGCCGAACTTAAAGATCATAAAATTGATAAAATAGAATTTGTAAATTTGGAATACAATTTTGTCAGACATGTAGGGAAAAATGGTAAGAAAGACAATCATGGCCAATTCAGAAAATTGGTTGCCATAAAGCTAACCACTTATCAAGGGGCACTGGGTTGGGCTGAATGTAATAATAATGCAAAA
>JAKVBD010000188.1 GCA_022446985.1 Lentisphaerales bacterium | reverse complement strand
TTGCCGAACTCTTTTGATTCCGCAGACAGTATATCTTGCGAGATTATGATAATTCTTGAGTTTAGAAATTCCTGCTTAACAAATAGATCGTAAATTTCTTGTCAGTTGATAATTTTCAATTTCATAAACATTGTATCCCAAAAGCTTTCGACCTTTTGAGCCGCTGAAGCTGATCAATGCGGTTCCGTTCTGTGCATCATGCTGAAATCGCCATCATCCTGAAAATATCGGCCTCCACTGTGAGCAAATACATCGCTGAGTGGGAAGCTGCTAATGGTGAATGTCTACCACGGCGCGGAACTATTCATGATATGGGACCAACACTTACTCATAAGAAAATCATAATAGAAAAGCTCTTCATTGAGAAAAAGAGTGTTCAGAAAACCAGTCGAGAAACTTTTCATAGTTTTCAAGCCATACATCGTTATATTTGCAGCTTTAAAAAAGTTCTCTTATGTTATAGAAAGGGACTTTCCAAAGAAGAGATTTGTGTCGCTGCCGGGCACTCTGCAAGGCTTGTACAGCAATATCTCGGTCTAATAAAGGAATTTAAACAACGAGGACTCAATCTGCAGAACATTGATGACTTTGATGCAAATATTCAAAATCATTATCAGCAATACCCTCCTAATCAAATATTGCCTTCTGAAATGACTCTAAATCAAATAGATGATTGACAAAAATAACAAGTTAGATTAATTTGACGAGCCAGACGTATGCACCTTTAAGACATATGGGGGTATTTAAGTTCAATATGTTGCGGTATTCACTCTATACGAGATAATTCAAGTCAGGAGTGAATATAAATTAGTGATATATATGCTTATGATCATGTTGTTCCTTTGTTACTAGTGCCAATGCATTAAAAGAGCTTAAGTTCAAAAGATGTAAATTTCTCAACGGTGTTTAGGCAAAAGTTAAGTGATAATAGAATTGCTGAACTGAGCATTTTGATACTTAAATTTAATTTCGAGACAATTTGATAAACCTAAACTTCAAAGAGGATTTCTATGAAACAATTTAGTCTTTTATTATTTATTACTTTATGCACCTCATTATTTGCTCGTAAGCCAAACGTCATCATTATTTTTACAGACGACCAAGGTTCACGCGATATGGCAATTTATGGGGCCAAAGATCTTAAGACAGATCATATGGACTCACTTGCCAGAAGTGGTATCCGCTTTACCCAGTTTTATGCTGCAGCACCAGTATGTTCACCATCACGAGTTGGCTTAATGACTGGACGTACACCTCAACACGGTGGCGTGAATGGTAATGTAAAATTAGGAAAAGCAGGTATGCCGGCAAGTCAGATAACCATTGCCGAAGAATTCAAAAAGGCTGGTTATGCTACTGCCCATATTGGTAAATGGCACCTGGGACATACAAAGGAAACTGTACCAAATGGTCAGGGCTTCGATTACTCCTTTGGTCATATGGTTGGCTGTATTGACAATTATTCCCATTTCTATTATTGGTCGGGACCAAACAAGCATGATTTATGGCGACAAAACAAAGAAGTTTTTCACAATGGTGAATTTTTTCCGGAGCTAATGGTGAATGAAGCCAGTGCCTTTATGGATAAAAATAAAGATAATCCATTCTTTATATATTTTGCTTTAAATACGCCTCATTATCCATATCAGGGTTCTCCGGAATGGCTTAAGCATTACAATGATAAAAAAATAAAGTATCCGCGCAACCTTTATGCAGCCTTTTTATCTACAACGGATGATTATATAGGTAAGTTACTCAAGAAGGTTGATGATCTCGGACTTCGCAAAGATACAATCATTGTTTTCCAATCAGATCATGGCGCATCAACTGAAGTAAGGGCTCATAGCGGTGGTGGTTATTCAGGTGAATTTCGTGGAGCTAAATTCAGTTTATATGAAGGCGGAATACGAGTTCCGGCAATGATCTCATGGCCGGGAACTATAGCTGGAAACCAGGTGCGGGATCAACTTTCAACTGGTTGTGACTGGTATCCTACTCTACTCGAACTGGCAGGGCTTCCGGCACCTGAACATAAGATTGATGGCAAAAGCCTGGTCAAGGTAATTAAATCAAACGATGCCCAATCAGCACATACTGAATTCATCTGGAAAACCGGACGCGCAGCTATACGCAAAGGTAAATGGAAACTTCATATGGCTGGTAAAAAAATTGAACTCTATGATATCCCTGCAGACCCGGGTGAAAAGAAAAACCTTGCTAAGGAAAACCCTGAAGTAGTCGTGGAACTAAAGAAAAGGTATAACGATTATTGGGAATCAATAAAAAAATAAAAGACATCGACATAACCTGACATGAGATAAAGCCCGCTTATCGAAATTAATTAAAGTCCTCGATAAGTAAAGTTGAGTCTTTGCCTGGGTTCCTTAATTCTCTAAAAGAAACAAAACTGCTAACTTTTTCACTTAGTTCTGTTAAGATTGTATTTCTTTTCCTGATCTTCCATTTGTACACAAAAAATATTTTAATCGAATTGGGGTTATGATCCAAAAGATGAAAAACTTGTCTGTTTGATTCATTTCCCTCTTTGTACTTTCATTGGAAAAGATGAAAAAACATTACTCACTTCAGACTCTAACAAACCACTTATGTCTAGCAGGAGAAATTTTATGATTAACAGAAGAACGATGCTTAATGGCGTTATAACCGGCAGCGTAGGAGCATCCTTAGCCTCCTCGGTACTCGCCAACGAAAATAATTCAAACGCCACTGCTAAGCCCAAACGTGTTATCTTTTTCTTACAGAATAATGGCTTTAATGTGGCTGCCTGTGTTCCCAAAGGAATGAACAAAAGCACTTCCTTATACGGTGCAAAATTACCTGAATCAATAAAGCCACTGCAACCCTATTTGGACAAAATGCACATCATCAATGGCTTGCATGGCAAACATTGCGCGCCCACCCACAGTGCGTATTTCGGTGCTCTCGGAGGTTACTCTGGCGGCGAACTCAGACCTCCTCTTGCAGAAACAATTGACTACAGTCTTAGTAAAGTAATGCCACAAACCATACTGCCTCAACTTTGTCTCGGCATGGGCGATCTCTCTAGTATGGAAAGCCAACCAACCGTGGCGAACATATCTGCTTCAGGAGCGGCTAAGCCAATCTACATGCATTGTAACCCTAATCATCTTTACCGAACGTTGTTTGGTTCCGTTGCGAATGGAGACATTAAGAAGAGATACAAGACCAAATCAACTCTTCTTAGAGATGTAGAAATATTGGCGGCAAATGGAAGAGAAGGTTTAGCTCCAAGTGATTTAGTTCTTTATGACTCTTACGTTAATGGCTTCAGTAATATCAATAATTTACGTGGCAAACTCGATGCTTATTCTCAACAGCTCAAAAAATACCAACCGGAATATAGCGACAAATATACCTCACCAAAGTTTGAAACTGATTGGCATGACGCCCTTCTAGATATTGGCATTGCGTCATTGAAATCTGGCTTAACCAATACCCTAACCATCGCTTCAGGGCGCGGTGATGTTTGGGGGTCATGGAAAGGCGTAGGAGTCGAAACCACTGGTCACTTCTTAGGACACATGACCCAAGAAGGTAATGAAATCTGGCATAAAATTCGCCAATATAACTGCCGCATGTTAATAAAACTCATGAAGGAACTTGAGTCCGTGCCTGAAGGCAATGGTACAATGATGGACAATACACTCATTGTCTACACCAGCAACAATGCTGATAAACAGCATACAAATGGATCTACTTGGCCAATGATCCTTCTAGGAAACTTAGGTGGACAATTCAAAACAGGAAGATTTACTCAGTTCGACGGCACACGACCGATCAATGCCTTTTATGCAAGCCTACTGCATGCAGTAGGTGCTCCTTGTGAACGTTACAATATGGACGAAAGCAGCGCCAAAAAGTTAGACTCTGGCACCGGACCTCTAAAAGAACTATTCACATAGGAAATCATAATGACTCTAAGAATATTTAATTGTTCTATAACTGCTTTCGTGGTTTTATCTGCTTTTCTCCAACTGGAGCTTAAAGCGGATCAAACAGCGGGATTTCAGACTCAAATCAAGCCCTTTATGTCTAAATACTGCCTTGATTGCCATGATGAAGACACTCAAAAGGGCGATGTGGCCTTTCATAATCTGAATGGGATCAATGCAGACAACTCGCGCTTGTGGAAAAGCATTTGGGAGCAGATAGCCGTGAAGCAAATGCCTCCTAAGAAGAAGAAAAATCAGCCCACGAACGAAGAACGCGACCAAGTCGCTGAATTAATCGTGAATGAACTACAACGCGTCCTGAAAAACAAGGGTGGTTTTCAAGATCACCTTCACCCCTCCAAAGGCAATTGTGTCAATCATGATTTATTATTTGGTACAATTCCAAAAGACCTGGAGCCAACATCCACTCCAGCTCGTATCTGGCGACTACATCCACAGGAGCACTTCACCAGACTTAACGAGCTAATCACAGTTGAACCTCCTTACGATCCTAAAAAACCCGGCGTCAGAACCCGTGGAGACCATATTCCAGCAGACCTTAAAACGGGAACTAACATTTATCTTGGTGTTCATGACTTAATTGGCTGGGTGGGTTCACCTTTCTCACTTCATCATTGCCTCAAAAATATCACTCCCATATTAAGCACCAAAGTAAAACGTGGGCTACAACACTATGCCCATCTCTATTCAGTCAACAGTTCTGAAGCTCTGCGCATTTCTAATGACGCAGAAGACATCCTTCGTTTTATGGTCTACGGCCCCAACGCTAAACCGCATCAGATTGTCAATGACATCTCAGAGATAGAAGGAAAACACAGAGGAGTATCCACCTACAAAGGCCGAACTATTGAAACTAACCATGGTGTTCCAGAGGGAGCCTTTTACAATAAAAAATCAAGGCGACCTAAAACACCGGTCTATGATTTTATGACAAAACCCGATGTCGATGACAAGCATCTTAAGGGAGCCGTTGATTACCTCTTTGAAACATTGACGCTGCGAAAGCCCACTGTGAAAGAAAGAAGCTCATATCTTGAAATTGTCAAAAAATCCATCGCGAACCTTGGCAAAAAAAGGGGGGGCATCTTAGGCTTATCAATGATCTTCCTTGACCGCGCCGCTCTCTTCCGTACAGAACTATGCAAGACAGGAACACCAGATAAATATGGCCGCGTTATGCTACAAGACCAGGAATTGGCTTTGGCCATAAATGCTGCCTTCTCTTATATTGCCCCAGACAAAAAACTCAAAGAATCCCTTAAAGCTGGGCGCTTGAGAACAAGAGAAGATGTCAAAAAAGAAGTTACCCGCATACTCAATGATGACAGCATTCGTAAACCAGTAATTCTACGTTTCTTTAGAGAGTATTTTGATTACGACCTCGCCAAAGACGTAGATAAAGATGATAAGGCACTAAGTAAGGTCGGAGGAGTGAAAAGCAAGGCGCACCGCCAACTAATGGTCGAAATGACTACCAATACAGACCGCTTGGTAGAATTGATTTTGCAGGAAGACAAAAACGTGCTAGCTGAATTACTGACTACTGACAGGATTATTTTGTCTGAAAACTCCAAGAATCACGGGTATTATGCTGAAATAGATAAAAATAAAAAAATAGTTGGTAAACCTGTCGTTTCAAAATCTATAGAAGAGAAATCAGTTCTTCCAATACATGCGAAAGACTGGCCGGGAATTGTAGTGGATAACTCAGATGCAAAAATCACAGCTGGTAAATGGACCACATCCAGTAAAGGAAAAGACCGTGTGGGCAAGGATTACCTTGTCAGCGTAAATGAGACAAGTAAATTGGTTTATCCTGTGAATTTCCCCAAGGCAGGTAGGTACGAAGTTCGCTTTTCATATGCAAAAAGGCACCCAGGTTGCTCTATCGCAACGCTGGTGACCGTTCGCCATAAAAATGGCGAAACAAAATTTCGCATTGACCAAAAACAAAAAGGTTCCATCTATAAACGCAGGTCTGATACAATTTTTCAATCTTTGGGCTTTTTTGATTTCCCAGCTGGCCAATGTGATGCTGTCGAAGTTTCCGCTGAGAAAGGCATTATTAGCAAACATGAACAAGCCAGTAAGGATGGTAAGTATGTAGTTGCCGATGCCGTTCAGTTTTTAATAGCAGGTACCCCACAAGTTAGACGAAAGCAAGCAAAGCTTATTAAGTCAGCCGACGGCGAAGTTGTCAATGTACGAATTACAGAATACCGCGAAATCTCTGGACGTAGTAAATCCAACGACCCTCTCCGCGATACCAGCGAAAGACATCTCGTCAGATTAGATACTTCCCAGCGTAAGGGAATTTTGACTCACCCCAACTGGCTCGTTGCTCACTCAGATGGCATGGACAACCATGCCATCTGGCGAGGGAAATGGATTCGTGAACGGCTTTTGGGCGGCGCCATTCCTGATGTACCCATTACGGTAGACGCCCAATTGCCCGATGAGCCTAAAGAAACTCTGCGTCATCGTATGCGTGTGACTCAAGAAGAAGCTTGTTACAAGTGTCACCAAAAAATGGATCCTCTTGGTTTGCCCTTTGAAATGTTCAATCATGCCGGCTTATTTCGCAAAACTGAACAGGGAAAACCGGTTGATAGTACTGGCGAAATCACTGACAGCGGTGACCCGGCCTTAGATGGGCCTGTTAAAAATGCGCTGGAAATGATCGAGAAGCTAGCCCGCAGTGAACGTGTGAAACAGGTATTTATACGGCATGCTTTTCGCTACTGGATCGGTCGAAATGAAACGGTCAACGATGCACCCGTTCTACAAGATGCCTATAAGGCTTATGTCGAAAATGATGGCAGTATGAAGGCCTTGCTTACATCGCTACTTACTTCAGACGCCTTCCTGTACAGGAAGGTTAAATAAAGGTTTTGAGTTCAATCTGCCACTTTTAAAAGGAGAGACTTTAGAGGTGGCAATCCGCGGCATTAAGGTAAAACTCTTTAAAAATGACTTTGCCATAATTAAAATAACTTGAATTCAACTTATAAGTGCAACACCGTAAGTGTTCGGCACAGTAGGATCTTTAGATGTCCGGTCAGCCTTGTGCATGGTCCCAGGTTGCCCCCTTCAACTCATCGAGGCAGGGGTTTGCGTCAGATAAATTGGTTCTTCGCGTGTTGCTGTAAATTTTCAGCTGATAGCAGCAGCTAAATACTATCGCCTTCGCTCAAGGGTGTTCCCGGCATAAAGCCACTCGCCAGCTCGTTATTTATACGGGCCCTTCCTTGCTCTTCAGTTGTTCTCCTGCGGA
>JAKVBD010000187.1 GCA_022446985.1 Lentisphaerales bacterium | reverse complement strand
GACGATGGTCTATATCGACTCTATTAGAAATCCCATTTCTACTATGTTTATTGCCATATCGCTTACGATAAGGCTTACCTTGATGACGTAAATGTTTATAAAGAACTCCACCTAATTGGCTTAATTCGAGTAACAAGTGCAATGCCTCTGTTAATCGTTAATCCATAGAATTTTGAGTCAAGTAAGACTCATATGTACTCTGTATTAGCAATCAAACCAAAACAGATGAGGCTTTATGGCCTATAAACATCTGAGTCTTGAAGAAAGACATTACCTTGAGTTAGAGTTAAAAGCAGGTACTTCGCTTAATAATCTAGCGGAAAAATTAAGCCGTTCACCAAGCACCGTTTCTCGTGAGTTAAAGAGAAATAAAGGTCTTCTTGGCTATCGACACAAACAAGCAAACTGATTAGCTAAGAGTCGCTTGAAAGAGAAAGCTAAGGCGAACAAACTAACTGCAAGTGTCAAAGAGTACATCAATGATCACCTTTGAATGGATTGGAGCCCAGAACAAATAGCTGGTCGCTTAAAAGAAGATAAATTGGTGAGTATCCATCATGAAACAATTCATCAATATCTTCTCAAAATAAGCAACGCGGATTCAACCTTGAAGTGCAACATTTTAATTTATTAAAGTTATTAAAGGGGTTATGACTTAAAAGCAAAATTTTATGTGAGAAAGGCAAGAATCACTTGGTTTAAGATGTAACTAAAAAGAGTTTGTTTGTATAAATACTCAGATTTATTTTGATAAGCTGTCTTAACTAAGAGAGCATGTATCGAAATAACAGATAGTATAAACTTTAGCGATTCTCAAACTTAAAAAATAAGGTCAGTATGAAAGGTAAGAATATACTCTCAGCATTAATTGCTACAGCAATGATTTTCCTTGTCTCATGTAAATCCACCAGCCCTGCTAAAAGCATGAAGGCGGCAGCAAATGAATTTTTAAATGCACTTGATGCCAACCAACTAAAAAAAGCGCATGCTGACTTTTCTCACAAAAATAGAAATGACTGGGATTTCTTTCCTGATAAGTTCGTTAAACCAGAAAAGAAGCGTTTTGGCCTGACTTTGAAGGAAATGAATGCAAAGCAAAAAACTTTAGCAATGAACCTTCTTAAAACTGCTCTTAGCGAAAAAGGCCTGTTAACAACAGAAAAAGTCATCATGCTTGAACAGGTTCTTTTTGACCTGACTAAAGATCCTATCCGTGACAAAGAACTTTACTACGTATCTATCTTTGGCAAACCGGACGTAAATAAGACATGGGCGTGGACTTTTGAAGGGCACCACCTTTCAATAAACATTACTTTAGTTGATGGTCATCACTTCTCAGTAACTCCACAATTCTATGGTTCCAACCCTGGCGTTGTTCAGAAAGGTCCACATAAAGGCCTTCACGCTTTAGCAGACGAAGAGAACGTTGCTCGAGCAATTGCCAAGTCATTGACTCCGGCTCAAATGAAAAAAGCTAATATTTTCAAAAAGCCACCAGAAGAAATTTTTTCTTTCAATCACACTAAAGTCGATCAGTCTCTCTCTGAATTCAGAAAAGGGCTCAAGTACAGTGAAATGACTCCTGCCCAGCAGAATGAGCTTAAAAAGTTGATCAATATCTATATTGAAAAATTCCGACCTGAACTCCTTAAGAGCTTAGATAACTCTCCAATGACTGAAATCAACTCACTCGTTTTCGTTTGGGTTGGCAGCTTAAAGCCTATGGAAGGTCACTACTATAGATTAGTGACTACCAATCATATGATTGAGTATGATAATGTCCGCAATAAAGCTTATCACCCACATATGGCATGGAGAGAGTTTGATGGCGACTTCGGTGAAGATCTACTTAAAAAGCACCATCACGAGCATCATTAATTTTAATTTATAATTATCAGCCTTTCTGAGCAAGTCATCAGGAAGGCTTTTTTATTCACCACAAATACAACATAAAACATTTCAAATTATTTATTACACTAAAAAATTAAAGAATTTTTAACAAACCCCTTTTCTCATCTCACAAGATTTTTTATGATATAAATAATCAGATATTGGGAGCTTGTTATGAGTCTTAGAATACCTTCAATAGAAGAATACGTAGAGTCTGTAAACGAAAGAATTTACGAAGCTCAGCGCAACAAAAAACAACACATAGCAAACAGACTTCAAACTGATCAAAAAGACTTTATAAGTGCTTTTATGAAGCTGGATGAGTACCACAAAAACCGCGTCGACCGCTAAATTTTCTGACCAACGATAAGATTTTATACGGGGAGGAAGGCCGGCTTCTAAGCCGGCCTAGTTTTTTTAAGCAAATGCTCCCCTTTTGTCCCCCCACTCTTTCATACAATTTTCACAATCTTACTGTAAAATGGAACTAACTGCTCGCGTAAATGTATGTAGTAAGTGTCTATATTTTGCATTTTATATCGTTTACAGTTAATGTTTAACCGGCAGCCACTCACTTACAGGGAACTACTTTGCATAGATTTTTTATAACCTTCGTCGCATGTGTTTTATCTGTCCCCCTGCTCAATTTTGGTGACGAATTATCTGATGATTATCGCACTGGTAAATATGAAAATGCCCTAAAAAAAGTCGATTATTGGGGAAATATCCATACAAAATTTCAACTCTTAAAAACTGTCGGTCAATACCAAAAAGCCTATGATATCTGGGCTAAAACTAACTCAAAATCCTACGACATATCGGTACTGGTTGAAGGAATAGAAATTCTTCAACTTTTGGGAAAAGAAAAAGAAGCCGGGATATTACAGGCAAAAGCAAAGTCCCTGGTCGAGCAAGAGTATAACATCTATAAACCCATTCACTTTGTTACCTGTGGAAATATCCTGCTCCAAAATGGCACCGAGCCCCGCAAAGTATTATCTAACTATTATGAATCCGCTCTAAGAGAAGACCCTACCCTTAAACAAGCTTATCTTTCTGCTGCAGATCTTTGCTTTAGTAAAGATGACATGCAAGCTGCTGCACACTACCTGCAAAGAGGTCTAAAGCACATTCAAGACGACCCAGACATTCTTTACTATCTCGCAAGAACATTTCAGGACAATGACGCTAAATACTACGATGAGATCATTCAAAAAATAAATAATATAAATCCACTGCATATCCCTACCCTTTCACACCTGGCCTATAATTCCTTACTCAAGAACGACCCTAAAACAGCAAAAGAACTTTTAGATAAGTGGGAAAAGCTAAACCCAAACTCCCCCGAACTTCTCAGCCTGAAAAGCTGCTACGAACTCATGACAGGCAATGATCAGCAGGCTTCTATTTATAAATCTGCCGCGCTTAAAAGCTTTACCCAAAACCCACAAGTTGACCTGACTATTGGTAACTACCTTTCATATAAAGGCTTCTTCGAGAAAAGTAACACACACTTAAGAGCAGCCTTGCGTTTAGCTCCGGATAATACCCAAGTCAAAGTCGGACTGGCTATGAACCTGTTAAGACTGGGAAAAACTACTGAGTCATTTGAGTTAGCTCAGAAAATTTATGAACAAGACCCTTACAACCTAACAGCTTACAATCTGGTCCAACTTCATGACAGCTTCAAAAACCTGCAAGTAATCGAAACTGACCATTTCATCATTCGCATGCATCCTGACGAAGCAAAAATCTATGCAAACGACGTGACCGCTCTCTTAGCTAAAGCTCATAAAAACCTGAATCAAAAATATGGCTTTCAACAAGAAGCTAAAGTCTATGTCGACTTCTTTGATGACGCCGATGACTTTGCCATTCGAAATTTTGCTTACCCGCTCGAGTTTGGAGCACTTGGAGTCTGCTTCGGAAATGTCATTACCATGAAAAGCTTTAACGCTATGGATGAAACTCGCAACTGGCGGGAGACACTATGGCACGAATATGCGCATGTTGTTACCTTGGGATTAAGCAAGAAAAAAGTTTCGCGCTGGTTTACTGAAGGCATTTCTGTATATGAAGAATGGCTTGGTCCTGATGAGTGGGGCATGGTGATGACACCACAATTTCGCACTAAGATTCTCAAAGGTGAAATCTACCCCATCGCTAAACTTAACAAAGCTTTTCATGGCCCGGATGCTCTTTATGCTTATTTTCAGTCTGGCCATCTAATTAAATTTCTCGTCGATAAATACGGGTTTGTATCTATTAGAAACAGTCTCGAAGCCATGGTCTTAGCTAGCCAATCTAAAGATGCTCTGAAAGCAATCTATGGTGATATTGACAAGATCGATAGAGAATTTAGTGCTCATTTACAAGAACTCGCAGAAAATACCGCTCCAGAGGCAGATTTTACACAACCGGATAAAAGTCTCTCTAGTAACGATGCGAAAGCCATAAGTAAGTTCCTCATTGACTCCCCAAATAATATCCCTGTCCTCTACATGCAGGCCGCACTGGCGATTTCCAAAAGGAATTTTAAAACTGCCGAAAAAGCTTACTCAAAAATTATTGCACTTTATCCAGAAATGACCGAAAGAAACAATCCTTATCTTCCTCTTGCAGACCTTTACCGCGAGCAAAAAATGTTCGATGAGGAATTAGACATTCGCAAATACTTTCATCAGATAAATGCCAATTACCCACAGAGTTTAATCCGGCTTATCGAGCTTCTGAAAGAGACTAAGAAATTGGATGAGGCTGCCAAATTCAGCCGGCAGTTGATCGGACTTTTACCAGCATCTTCCATAATTTATAAAACTCTCGCAGAAAAAGAGATTCAAGATGGCGGCAGTAAGGCAGTCCACTACTATCAGAAAGCCTTACTCTGTCCTGATTTACAAAACTCTACTGAAGTTCATTTCACACTGGCAAAAATACTAAAAGACGAGGAACCTGCCAAAGCGAAAAGACATCTACTCAAGTGTCTGGAAGCTGCACCAAGATACCGTAAGGCCTATAAACTTTTGCAGGAGATGAAATGAAAAAAACAGCTTTGATTCTGATTATTCTTTCGACTATTTTCTCGATTGGCTTCGCTGTTGAAAGCTTCTACACCAGTCGCAATGAAGTGCCGGAGTGGGAAAACCCCAAAGGCTTTGAAAGTGACGTCTTCTGCTTTGCCAGAGTGAGATATACCTCCTGGGGAAGACGTGGCCAGCGGTGGCGCACAGATTACCCGGACAGGGACCTCAACTTCTCTTACCGACTGCAACAAATGACGACCATTAAAGTCGATCCGAACCCGGTCATCGTTGAACTGACAGAACCGGAAATTGCCAACTATCCTTTTGTCTACCTCATCGAAATAGGCAATATGGATCTCACCCAAGAAGAAATTAAAGGAGCAAGAAAGTATCTGGACAATGGTGGTTTCATGCTCATTGATGATTTCTGGGGCAACAATGCCTGGGAAAACCTCAAACATAACTTCAATCGCATTTACCCCGATAGAAAATGGGAAAATCTCGATGTATCACACCCCATTTTTCACATAGTTTACAATTTCGATGAAAAACCCCAGGTGCCGGCAATAAACGTTGCCATCAATGGCCCGGCCGAAGGCATTACCTGGGAATTCGGCGAAGAAGGCCGCCAGGTGAACTATCAGGCGATGTTTGATGACGACGGCCGTATGATTGCCCTCGCCTGTCACAACACTGATCTGGGCGATGGCTGGGAAAGAGAAGGCGAAAGCGCCTGGTACTTCAAAGAGTTTTCAGAGAAAAAAGCTTTCCCGATGGGAGTAAATATAGTGACTTACATTTTGACACATTGAGGTTTATATGGAAAATGAAGCAGAACTTATAGCTCTGGCTCGCGGAGCAAGAGACAAAATTCACGATGAACTATCGAAAGTTATCGTCGGCCAAAAAGAAGTAATCGACGAAATTCTTCTTTGCCTATTTACCGGCAGTCACTGTCTGTTAACCGGCGTCCCTGGTCTGGCTAAAACTTTACTCGTCAGTTCAATTGCCAAAATATTTGACCTGAAATTTAACCGCATACAGTTTACCCCAGACCTCATGCCAGCCGATGTCACAGGTCTGGAAATCCTCGAAGAAAGTCAAGATGGCCACCGCCACATGAAATTTGTTCAAGGTCCTATCTTTGCCAACGTCATACTGGCAGACGAAATCAATCGAACTCCACCGAAAACACAGTCGTCACTATTGGAAGCTATGCAAGAGCATCAGGTTACAGCAGCTGGCGTTACTTATAAACTCGATGAGCCCTTCTTTGTTCTGGCCACCCAAAATCCGATTGAAATGGAAGGAACCTACCCACTTCCTGAAGCACAGTTAGACCGTTTTATGTTCAATGTCATGGTTGACTTCCCCAGCCTCGATGACGAGATCGAAGTCATTATCAGAACTACTTCTGATATACCTCAAGAACTGAATATGCTCTTTACTGCAGAGCAGGTTTCAGGCTTTAAAGAACTTGTCCGTCAGGTGCCGGTTTCTAAAGAAGTCGTTAAGTACGCGGTCGAAATCGCCGCCCTGTCACGACCTGGAGAAAAAAGCCCTGACTTTGTCAAAGAGTTCGTCAATTACGGTGCCGGAATTCGAGCCGGTCAATACTTGGTTCGCGGCGCTAAAGCCAGAGCTTTGATCAATGGCCGTAACCATGTTTCTGCAGAAGATATAGAAGCCGTTGCCCTACCGACTCTAAGACACCGACTCGGACTGAGCTATAAAGCCGAAGCTCAGGGTATTACCGGCGAAACTATAGTTAAAAAACTCTTGGAGTCTGTCGTTAAACCATGACAAATGCTTCACACAACAACTCGAACCTCTATAAGTACATAGATGCCGAAACACTCATGCAAATGAAGTCTTATGATTTGCGTGCGAAGGTTGTTGTGCAAAGTTTCCTTCAAGGCCTGCACCGCAGTCCATACCATGGAGTTTCTTCACAGTTCAGTGAGTATAAAGTCTACGTCGAAGGCGACGACTTAAGACACCTCGACTGGAAACTGTATGCCCGTTCCGACCGCTACTACATCCGCAAATACGAAGGCGAAACAAACATGCAGTGCCATATGCTGCTGGACCTCAGTCTTTCCATGGAATTTAACCATGCCGGCTGGAGCAAAGCCGACTACGCCGCTACTCTGGCGGCGACATTAGCCTATTTTGTTTATGGGCAACGCGACTCCTTTGGGCTCATGACTTTCGATGACAATGTCATTGACTACCTCCCGGCAAAATTAAAAAGAGGCCATTTCAATCATTTCCTTGCGGCCCTTGACAAGCGCGGTAAAGCAGAACAAAGCGGCCTCAGTCAGGTATTAAAAGAATGTGTAAATACCTTTAAACGCCGTGGCCTGCAGGTCATCATCTCAGATATGATGATGGATCTCGATGAACTCGAAGAGCACTTGGGCTACCTGCGTGCCTGCGGTCATGAAGTCCTCCTCTTTCA
>JAKVBD010000186.1 GCA_022446985.1 Lentisphaerales bacterium | reverse complement strand
ACATCTGAATCTAATGACATTGATTATGGGGACTATAAAATAAAAAATGGCAAACTCAGCCCTTCAGAAAAACCAGGCTTCGGAATGCAGATTTTAGTTTAGTATTAGTTTGACGTACTTTAGTATTTTTGAACGGTTTACAAGTCTGGAAGACTTGTAAATCAATACTGAGTAATTGTTTACTAGATATATTTATACTTAACTTTTCGACTATGCGATTTAAGGAATTAAAATGAAACGTTTCAGATATGGCGCATTAATCATGTGTTTATCTTTAAGTGCCGAAAACACCGCATCAAAATCAGCGACATTTTGCCGACTGGTACCAGAACGCAAAGATGACTTTGCCTGGGAAAATGACAAGATTGCTTTCCGTGCCTATGGGCCAGCATTGCGTAAATCAAAAGAAAACAGCGGTATTGACTGCTGGCTTAAGCGCGTTAACTACCCAATTATCAATAAATGGTATAAGGACAGTGCTGCTGGCAAGTCGTATCACAAAGATCATGGCGAAGGTTACGACCCCTACAAAGTCGGTGACTCACGGGGTTGTGGCGGAACAGCGCTATGGCTCAATGGCCATATGATTACCTCCAATGTCTTTAAAAAATCAAAAGTCCTCAAGAACAGTGGTCATGAGTCGGTCTTTGAATTGACCTATGACTGGGACCATGCCGGCGATAAATATCAGGAAATTAAAAGAATTTCGATAAAAACTGGAGAGCGTTTGTTCAAGACAGTTTCAAGCTTCCGCAAAAATGGCGAAGTCGCTAAAAACTGCCCATTGCCATTGGCCTGGCCAAACAATCAGCATCAAGCATGCTGATCAAAAATCAGCAAAGTGGTTGGATTGCTCTATGGGAAAATTTTAGCGGTACCGAACTCGGGACTGGTATTTTGATAGATCCCAAACGCATCGCTACAATTGAAGAGCAAGCCAGTAGCAAGAAAAAGACAGGTCACGGCCTAATAATTACCCATACCGATGACAATGGCCAAGTAGAGTTTTATGCCGGGTATGGTTGGAAAAAAGCCGGTGAGATCAACTCAATAAACGAGTGGAAAAACTATCTTAATTTATTTATAGTTCAGTAATATCTAATTAGAGTGAAAAAAATGAAATTTTTATACATTTGCTTTTTATTATTTCTAATGTCCTTGTCAGCTGCCGAAAAGCCGAATGTCATTATCATACTTGTCGATGATATGGGCTTTTCTGACATCGGCTCCTATGGCGGCGAAATTAATACGCCGAATATTGATGCTCTGGCCTATGGCGGTGTGCGTTATTCACAATTTTACAATGCTTCGCGTTGCTGCCCCACAAGAGCGTCCTTAATGACCGGGCTGCATCCGCATTTGACAGGTATAGGTCACATGACGGTTTCACCAGACAGTAACAAACATGATAAAGGTGAACAGTTCCCCAACTATCGCGGCTTTCTAAATCGCCATTGTGCTACTTTGGCTGAGCTTTTGAAGCCTGCCGGTTATTCTACTTATCTGGCGGGTAAATGGCACCTTGGCCAAAAAGAAAAATCGCAGTGGCCTTTACAAAGGGGCTTCGATAAATTTTATGGTTGCCTGGCAGGATCGACTCGATTCTTTTCGCCGGACACGGATGAAAGAAAAGGTAGAGGCATAACTTATGGCAATGAGCCGGTAACTCAAGTCAAAAGCACCACTGATCGCGCTTACTATACGACTGATGCCTTTACGGATTATGGCATAAAGTTTATCGAAGAAGGTGATAAAGATAAACCTTTCTTCCTCTATTTGGCTTATACGGCTCCCCATTGGCCGCATCAGGCTCATGAAGAAGATATCGATAAGTATCGCGGCAAATATAAAGTGGGTTGGGATAAGGTGCGCCAACAGCGTTTACAAAGACAGCAGGACTTGGGTCTTTTTGATCAAGATTTGAAGCTTTCGTCACGCGATAAAAGTGTACCCGCATGGAGCAGTATTGAACCTGATAAATTAGACGAACTTGACCTGCGTATGGCTGTTTATGCAGCCATGATTGATTGCATTGATCAGAATGTTGGAAAACTTGTTGCATATCTTAAAAAGCAGGGACTTTATGAAAATTCCCTTATTATGTTTATGACTGACAATGGTGCCTGTGCTGAAGGAGCTAGCCTAGGACATGGCAATATTATCGATATTAATAAGCGGAATCTTGAAACTAATAATAACTACGGTGCGGCTTGGGCCAATGTCTCCAGTACGCCATTTCGTCTTTATAAGCACTGGACTCATGAAGGTGGTTCAGCTTCGCCATTTTTCATGCATTGGCCAAAAGAAATAAAAGCTCAAAAAGACTGGTATCGCTCTTCGGCGCAATTGATTGATGTAGTTCCGACTTTGTTAGAAGTCTGTCAGGCAAATTATCCAGAAAAATTACATGGCAACAAACTCCATACTTTGAATGGTATTTCTTTGACTGACTCATTTACGTCAACTCCACTGAAGCGTACTCAGCCGATGTTTTCCGAACATGAAAATAATGCCTTTATGATTGATGGGAATTGGAAACTGGTTGGCAAAGGAGTTGCCGCACCTAAAGGTCCAAATATAAAGAAATGGGAACTATACGATCTCAAGAACGACAGGGCTGAACTCAAGGACTTAGCTCATAAAAAACCAGAACGATTAAAAGACATGGCAAAAGCCTGGCATGCCTGGGCCCTCAAAGATAAAGTCTATCCTAAACCTCCATCTAAAAAAAGAAAGAAGAAGTAAAGCTTATCAAGTAACTACTATGTTTTGAGATTTATAATCTCATGCCGAAACTTAGATTCTAATATAAAAATTTGATAAGCCAATTTTCTTATTTTTTTTAAGAGCTTTTATCGTCAATATTTAACACTCACGTCCTGTGTAGTAAATCTATTGTATATGACTAGAAATAACGATAATAAATCTTTAAACCTCAGAAAAACTAAGTTTAGTAATCTCCAAGAACGGGTGAACTTATCCTTAACCAAATTGAATTTGAGCCATACTGCGATAAAGGATTTTGCCCCGCTGGTTAAAATAATTCTCAGCCTTCAAGAGTTATTTGTAGATCGAAAGCAACATGCAAAAGCGAAAAAGTAATTATAAGCTTCTATAAAGATAATTTCGGAAAATTAACAAAATCCATTAACCCTGCCAAGATCGGCTCCGTAATATTAGGTGAAACCACAATTAAGGAGTTGATCAGAGTGGCGCTGAATTTTAGAAATTTTACACTACTTGAGTTATTGAAAGTCATAGCCCATAGTACAAGAAAGCAAAGAGTATGCATAAGATATAAAACAATGAGTAGTCAATGTTGTTGAGATTGTTTTTGTTAATGTGTATTTCATGTCTTTATGCCTCGGCTCAAGACCGACCCAATATTCTTTGGCTCACCTGTGAAGATAACAATATTAAATGGATCGGATGTTATGGCAACCCTCATGCCAAGACCCCGCATATCGATAAATTAGCAACGGAAGGCTTTCAATACATTAATTGTTATGCCAATGCGCCGGTTTGTGCTCCTTCGAGATCTACTTGGATAACTGGGGTTCACGCTCTTTCCATGGGAACTCACTCCATGCGCAGTCGCTACGAAATCCCGCACCAAACAATTAAGTATTACCCAGACCTACTGAAGAAGGCCGGTTATTATGTCGGCAATGATGGTAAGACTGACTACAATATCGGTGGCAGAGATGACAACGCCTGTTGGGACACGAGGAAAACCGACTGGAAGATACTGAAACAAAAACAACCTTTTTTTATGGTCATTAATAGTGCTAAATCCCATGAATCAAGAGCCTTTGGCGATGTCACAAAATCAAAACACAATCCAGATAACGTCCGCTTGGCCAAGTATCACCCAGATATAAAAGTCATCCGACAAAACTACGCACATTATCACGATCAAATTGCCAAGATGGATGCCGATATCGGTGCGGCCTTAAAGGCCCTAGAAGCTAGCGGCATGGCCGAAAATACCATTGTCATCTACAACTCAGACCACGGTGGCGTTCTGGCTCGCAGCAAACGCTTCCTATATAACAGTGGCACTCATTGCCCATTAGTTATCAGAATACCCGAAAAGTTTAAACATCTTCGACCGGGAGTACCTGGAACTAAAGTTAAAAAAATTGTTAGCTTTATCGATATGACAAAAACCTGGTTGTCACTTTGTGGAGCCGAAACGCCTAAATATTTACAGGGAATGGTTTTCTTAGGTAAAGTTCAGGAAGAGAGGGAATACCATGTTAGCTTTCGCGGTCGTATGGGCGAGCGTTGCGATAACGTTCGAGCCATAAGAAATAAAAATTTTCTCTACATTCGCAATTACATGCCTTATGCCCCGAGTGGCCAACGCTTGACTTATCTGTGGAAAATGCCAGCGACCCTAGCTTGGGAAAAACACCATAAAGAAGGTAAGACTGATGCCGTCACTGGCCGCTTTTTTAAGACGAAATCCATGGAAGAGTTGTACGACACTAGTAAGGATCCAGACAACGTTGTTAACTTGATTAAGAATCCGGAATATAAAGCCCTTGTGGCCGAGTTGCGACAAGCCATGTCTGACTGGCAGTCGAAGAACTTTGACGCGGCCTTACTGCCGGAGAGTGAAATGGTGAAACGGGCCGCGGACAATAAAATGACCATTTATGAAATGGTCCGCAACCCCGAGTTATATAAGATAGACTCTTACCTTGCAACGGCGAATATGGCCATAGAGAATAATCCGTCAAACCTACCAAATTTTTATGAGGAATTAAAGCATAGCGATAATGGGGTTCGATATTGGGCTATGGTCGGATGTTTGTTAATAGCTGAGCACTCCAGTGTCGACTTGAAAGTCATTAAAAAATATTTAGTTGATGAATGCCACGAAGTCCGCGCTCTGGCGGCTTGGATCTTTTATAAGAAAGGCGATAAACCAACTGCACAAGCGTGTTGGAATGACATGTTGAGCAAGAACTCTCATGCCTCCTTAAAAGTTTTAAATATTATAGATTGGATTGGCGATAGCACGAAGCCTTATGCTACAGCCATTAAGGCTTGTCAGTTTAAGCATGGTGGTAATGTTAATCGAATGAAAGATTATTTTGGCTACTCAAATCGAAAG
Organism: Lentisphaerales bacterium; assembly: GCA_022446985.1. Taxonomy (GTDB): domain Bacteria; phylum Verrucomicrobiota; class Lentisphaeria; order Lentisphaerales; family Lentisphaeraceae; genus JAKVBD01. Next base: position 2,483 of record JAKVBD010000186.1, on the reverse strand, counting down.
TCTAAAGGGACTAAGAAGAAGCCCTAAAAGAAAACGTCAAAATGAAAGTGTGCAGCCCAAATTTGAGCACTAGTTGGCTTGGCGAAATAGACGACATTACGTCCTAAAATTCGGGCCGGATGGACTTTTTGGCGACATTCACCATAAATCATTATATAGTCCAATAGGATAAACATAAATATTAAATATATAGAACTCATAGATATATAACAATTTATCATAGGAATTATATGAAATACCTTTTTGCTTTAAGTTATTTAATGACCTACACACTACTAACTATTGATAAACCAAATATTCTATGGATTTATGCGCAAGACACCTCCCCTTGGTTGGGGTGACATATAACTATACCTGGGAAATTCCTGGTGAAGAAAATAGATATAACGCTTGTTGAAATAATTCTCAGCCTTCAAGAGTTAATTGTAGATCGAAAGCAATTTGCAACAGCGAAAAAGTAATTATAAACTTCTATAAAGATAATTTCGGAAAATTAACAAAATCCATTAACCCTGCCAAATCAGCTCCGTACTGTGCGTAAATGAGTAACTTTATAGTTATCCCGTGACCCGATATAGACTGAACTTTATAACAAGGTTGAACAATATGATTAAGTATAAAAGTAAAAGGTTTACACTTATTGAAGTACTTATGGTGATTGCCATAATCAGTATTTTAGCGAGCATACTACTACCATTGTTAAGCAAAGCAAGATACAAGGCTCGCATTGCCCTTTGTGCATCAGCACAAAAGCAGAATGCCATCGCTTTAATAATGTATACAGACGATCATGATGGCCGTCTTCCTAAAATTACAAACTTTAATCAACCTCAGTTCTACCGATATTTTTATGATCCTGATAATGATGAGTACAAAGCACTGGGCGAACTATATAAAAACCAATACCTATTGTCTGGCAAAACCTTATTTTGCCCAGAAGCAAATATAGGTAAAGCCGGTACAAAGCAATCCTATGATTGGTACCTTGTAAACGGGGAATGGGACCCAAAAAAAGCGCTACAAGGTTCAACTAAGGCAGGTAGATCCAATTACATCATCTACCCCTATGAAGTTGATGACAGCCAATGGAATCTAGGTGAATTTAGCTCTGATGAAATGCTACATTCAGATTTAATATGGAGTAACATTCACAAGTATAATGGTGTAAACGGTTGGAATGTCATGAAAGTCGATACTTCACTAAAGTTCACTCAGAATATAAGAGCCCAGGCTTATAGAGATAATAATTCTGACATCTTTGGCAATTGGGAAAAAGCTGCCCTTATAAGAGATATGCTTTTAGAATAACTTTAAGACTGGCTAGTGACGGAAACTATATATTTTCTCCTACCACCCTGATTCCCTACCCAAAACTTTAATCCTATGTCAATACACTAGTGCTCTAAGTAGGATTGTTCTAAAAACAAAAAAGAAGATAATTTATGATAAAAGCCCTATTTAGCTTTATTCTTATCTGCAGTATGTCTATGCCATTGATAGCACAGAAAAAGAAGCTTTCTGAAGTAGCCCTAGCAGCTCGTATTGACAGAAATATAGATAATTTTCTCACTAAAATGAAACTGCCAAAAGCTAAGCCTATAAGCGACGAAACTTTTCTTAGGAAAATTTATCTGGATATTGCTGGTCGTATCCCTACACTCGGTGAAGCCAGAAAATTCCTCAACTATAAAGGCGAAAATAAGAGGGAAAAATTAATCGATTATCTGCAACGTTCTCCAGGCTATGTAAGTAACAATTTTAATTACTGGGCCGATGCACTTCGAGTATTGGATAGACGAGGAACTATCACCCAAAGTTATGCCATCTTTATCAAAGAAAGTCTCAAGAAAAACACCCCATATGATGTTTTTGTAAGAGAGATGCTCAACTCTCAAGGAAGTCTCTACGATTATAAAAACGGCGCCGTAAATTATTACATGCGCGACAAAGGTATGCCACTGGACAATCTTTCCAATACTATGAGCCTTTTCCTTGGAACAGACATGTCTTGCGCTCAATGTCACGACCACCCCTTTGATCGCTGGACACAAATAGATTTCTATCAATTAGCCGCCTTTATGGATGGAATAAAAACCGGCGGCCGGGACAGAGAAGCTCAATTTGCCTTTGTGAACTATCTAAAGAAGGAGCAAGATAAACAAAAAACTACCCTCTCAAAATTTATGCTGGATACAACATACAAAGTTAGCCATACTGGGACAGGTGTAATTCAACTGCCTTCTGACTATGATTATGACGATTACAAGCCATTCGATTTCGTTCGGGCAGCTGTTCCTTTTGGCCCCAAAGTTACACTGAAAAAGCAGCAGGAAATACCAAAGCTTAGATCTAATGGGAAACCGACGAAGAAGTTAGAGGATATTAACTCTCGAGAAGTTTTTGCTCAATGGGTCACTTCCAAAGAAAACCCAATGTTCACCAAAACTATCGTTAATAGATTGTGGGATAAAATCATGGGAGCA
>JAKVBD010000185.1 GCA_022446985.1 Lentisphaerales bacterium | reverse complement strand
GCAGTAGGTGCTGGCGGGACGGTATTAGTGGCTTCTATTTACGGTTTTCCTATATCTACTACGCATGCATTAATGGGTTCGTTGATTGGAGCTGGTTTTATGGAGATAGGCGATTCTGTTAATATTGAAATTTTGACGAGTAAGTTCCTTGGACGACTGATAGTTAGTCCTTTTTTAGCGATATTTTTGGGCTCATTGATATATATAGTTATAAGAGTGGCACGTAAAAAGTCAGGTTTAAAAAAAAAGAAAGTACGTTCAACAACAGAGTTAAATAAAAAAGGCAAGTCAAAGAAAAAGAAACTAAAAGAGTATCAGGGTTTCATTATAGGAATAGATAGCCAAAAGGCAGTTGATGTCACACATGTTTTCAGTGCAGGAGCAGTGTGTTTTGCCAGATCCTTAAATGATACTCCAAAGTTTGTGGCATTGTTTATCGCCGTACAGGCATTTAATATACAGGTTAGTATGTTTGTCGTTGGCTGTGGCATTTTGATTGGTGGTCTTCTGCACTCAAGACAAGTTGCAGAAACTATCGGGAATAATATAACAAAGCTCAATCATGGACAGGGCCTATCGGTGAATATAGCGACAGCCTTTTTAGTTATTGTTGCCAGTAAAGTAGGAGTCCCTTTTTCTACGACACATGTGAGTGCAGGCTCTTTGATTGGAATAGGCCTCATAAACAAAAAAATGAACTATAAGGTAGTTGGAGAGGTTCTTCTCAGTTGGCTGATTACATTGCCATTGGCTGCATGTTTGAGGGCTTTTTTTTATTACTTCTTGATTTTGTGATATTTATACATCCGTTCATCGGTGGTAAGAGCCTTTAGGGATGATTTGTAATATCTTTAAATTATTGATTATGATGTTGATACATGAAATTTGCGCGTTCTCGAGTTGTCGACTGCTTCAATAGGTAGTGACTTAAACTTAATTAACCCAGGCCGGACTATGTCTTATCTAAAATGGGATCAGTCACTTAGTGTGAATGACGATGTAATGGACGAGCAGCATCAGTTACTTTTTGATTATGTTAACGAGTTTTATGAAGCAATCAAAAAACATGAAGATAATCATCAGCTTCTACAAATTATGGAAAAAGTTCTTGCTTATACCAAGTTTCATTTTGCCGAAGAAGAAGAGCTGATGGATGCTTATGAATACCCGGGTGCTGAGCTCCATAAAAAGATTCATCAAAATCTTATACAATCAGTTAAAGACTTTATGCTTTCATTGACTCTTGGAGAAAATGTAACTCGTGAGATAAAGCATTTCCTAAAGCAATGCTTGGTGTCGCATATTTAATGCGCCGATTTGGATTATACAAATTACCTTAAGGATCAGGAAAAAGTCAGTTGAAATGGCTGAGTAATATAGCCGTTAACCACTGTTAAGTTAACGACTTTATAGTTATTTCGAGGCAGCGTAACCTTCAGCTGCTGTACCATCGCTTTTAAGTTTACCTACTGTCCAAAGTAAACCTCTATTAAATACGCCTTGGAATTCTTTAGTTTCCATGGTGTGGTCGTTATGGCCGAAAGTTATCCCAAAAATTTTATTATCACCTATTTGGTTCGTCCAGATGCAAGTGCTGAACTTGTTACTTTTAGGACCAAATGAACGAGCCAGTGGAGTCATTCCCGGAAATTCTCTGATGACTATGTATAATTCATCGATTGGAGCAGTCCAAGCTTGAGGGAATTCTTTCATGATTGGGTGTTGAGAAGCAATATTTTCAACAACATATTCAGCTTGGTGCTCATGCTTTTTAGACTGAAGGCCAATGAGTTTGTTCCAGGCTTCGGTACCTTCTTTTGCATCTCTAAAAGTGTGCATGGCACAGTGAACCATAATGACACCGATATCTGTTTTTAAATGATCTTTGACTACGTTAATCATGAAGTTATCATCGTGCATTTTGGCAAAGCATTCATTGTGGACGACGACGTCATACTTATCTGCCCAACCTTCTTCTTCATAAATGCTGAACTTGTGATTACCACCTTTACCGCCTTCGTGAATAACATCCCAGGTCACGTTTAATTCAGCTGTAGTAAATTCCTGAATGATCTTCTTTTGGTTGTCGTAATTATGGCAACAACCACCAGTAAGAAGTAATGCTTTGATTGGAGCTTTAGGTACTTTTGTTGTACAGGAAGCCATAAAAAACAGGCAAGTGGCAAGTAATAGAAGACGCATTTTTATTCCTCAAGTAATTATTGTCTTAATTTTAGTAGTTTTAGGTATCCATAATTACAATCTTACGAAATTTAATTTGCCAAAAAATGACTAAAAAATACAAGGCTGTTATTATTTTTATTGTTTGGTGGTTTGTGAGAAACGCTGAAAAAAAATGATTCCTTGTGTAAAGATTAAGTTAAAAGTTTCGTACTTGTTGTTGTTAGGTGAATTTTTTTACGCCTTGGCCGTTGAATTTTTAAGCATCTTGAGTGTAAAGTTGCTTGATTATTTTGAAATGAAATTTTTTAGGAACAGACAGAATGCGCCATATACTGATTTTACTAATAAGCTTTGTATTTACGACTATTGCTTCAGGAGAAAATATTCATAGTTTTAAGGTAAAAGATATTAACGGTCAGGATTTTGACATGTCTTTACTTAAAGGAAAAGTGGTTCTTGTAGTGAATGTGGCGAGCAAGTGTGGTTTAACGCCTCAATATAAAGACTTACAGTATCTTTACCATAAGTATGCTGAGCGCGGTCTCGAAATAGTTGCTTTCCCGGCTAATAATTTTGGCAAGCAAGAGCCAGGAAGTAATTTGGAAATTAAACAGTTTTGCGAATCAAAATATAAAGTAACCTTCAAGATGATGTCAAAAATAGACGTCCGCGAGCAACAAGCACCGATTTATAAATACCTTACCAGCCATAAAGAATTTGGCGGTAAAATTAAGTGGAACTTTGAAAAGTTTCTTATCGGCCCGGATGGTGAAGTGATTAAGAGATTTTCACCCAAAATCAAGCCGAAAAGTAAAGAGATGCTTTCAGAACTTGAAATTGCTCTGGCTTCTCTTAAGTAACTTAAAGTTTTAAATCAAGCTCGAAACTTTCTCCTGTGTTTTTTAGGTTGATTGTCTGGGCTTGTTGAGCTTCAGAAATAATGTAAACGTTTATTTCATGGCGATTAAACTCTTTAAAACCTTTTCCAGCTGACTTGCTTTTTAGTGATACTGCGGCTTTTGAAAAACTAAGAGAGAATTGAGTATGGTGGAATTTACCCTTGTGAAAATCCTCCGTTAAACCATCATCTTCAAATAGCTCTGAATCGTAGTTCCCATGGGTTACTGGTAGTGCCAGATAGAGTTTAAGCTTTTCTCTAGAAAGGCTCATGGTGCTTTCTGGAATATCCTCAAGCATAGGAATAACACTGCCACACTTAGCAAACATGGGGAGTGTATCAATGGGAGCTTCAACTGAAATCCACTTTTCACCTTCGTATATTTTTTCGGTATTCATATCGCACCATTCACCTTTTGGTAAATAAACAGTCCGGGCTGTTTGACCGGAGTGTAAAACTGGCGCAATGAGAAGAGCCTCTCCAAATAAGAATTGATCTTCTAATTGGCGAACTGTTGCATCTGTTTGGTAATCGTGAATGAGCGGACGCAGTATGGCTTGCCCAGTCCTGTGGCTTTTAACAAATTCCGTATATATATAGGGCAGGAGTTTATAGCGAAGGTCGAGGAATTCTTTACAGATTTTTTGTGTCGCTTTACCAAAGGACCAGATGTATTGATCGGCAGGGTGATCATTATGATTTCTGCAAAATGGATAGAAGATTCCACACTGGATCCAGCGTATGAATAACTCTGTATGTGAAGGTTCAACAAAACCTCCAATGTCGGCTCCTATAAATGGCTGTCCGGAAAGGCCCAGGCCCATGGCCATAGGCAGGCTCATTTGTAAGTGCTCCCAGCGAGACGCATTGTCGCCCATCCAATTTGCAGCATATCTTTGTATGCCAGGAGAACCTGCTCTTGAGAGGACAAATGTTCTTTCGTTAGGTTCATTTTTCTTGAGACCTTCAACTGTTCCCATCGCCATTAGCAAAGCATATTCATTATGATAACGGGAGTGAGGCTGTTGGCTGTTGTCATCTTCGGCAAAGCGCATTTCAGTTGGTGAAATTTCTCCAGTTGCAGGTTCGTTCATGTCGTTCCAAATACCGGCAATACCGCTTTGTACATGTTGTGAATTGAGCTCTCCCCACCATTGGCGACATTCGGGTTTCGAAAAGTCAGGAAATGCTGTACGACCAGGCCAAACCTGGCCAATGTATATTTGACCATTCTCACATTTACAAAGTAGATCATTTTCTCTTGCTTGATCAAATATCTCATAGCCGGGTTCGAATTTTATGCCTGGATCAACAATCGTTATTATCCTGAAGCCCATATCTTTTAATTTGGAAAAGAGAGCTTCCCGGTCAGGGAAAATTTCATCATTCCAAGTGAAAACCCGGTACTCATCCATGTAATCTATATCTAACCAGAGTACATCGCATGGCACATTGGTCGCACGTTGCTTTTTGGCAAGAGTAAGTAAATCTTCGTGATCATATTTCTTCCAACGACACTGGTGATACCCCAGTGACCAGAGTGGTGGGAGCTCTATACGTCCTGTAAGATTTGTATAGGAATTTAAAATATCAGTTATCTTAGGGGATGCGAAGAAGTATTCGCAGTATTGACCGCCTTCATAGTGAATTTTGATATGACTATTATTCTTCTGGTTATTGAACTCATATTTAGCAGGGAAGGGGTTGTCTATAAAATAGCCGGCAGCTTTTAGGCTTTCCGGATGTAATCGATAGTAAAAACCAATGCTCATATAGTATGGGTCAAAGTCGGTAGAGAGTGGATCAGAGTTTCTCTCTTTTATAAGTTCATCGACGCTTTTATCCGGATCAGGTGCAAGTACATCTTTATTCCACATACGGTATATCCTGCCATGCCTGTCGAGATGACCGGTTTTTTCTCCTAGGCCATAGATGTGTTCGTGAGGTAGACAGGCTCGGTTGATAACAAAGTGATTATTTTGATACTGGTAAAAAGGTTGTTTCTCATGAGGTGCGAGTAGAGTCGTACCATCGGTCCGCGTCACTATTACCGAAAAGTTTACTTTAGCTATAGTTATTTTAACTTTACTTGTGCTAACCACACATGAATCGTTAGTTTCTTTAACTTTAAAGCTTGTTCCAGGCCATGGGTGATGAATACAGGAGTGAGATGGCTTTTGCAGAAAGGTGCCGCCCTGTGATATCCTGAATCTGAAGATTTCGTCATTCAGAAATTTTATTTCGAACAGTTCAAAATCAACTTGAAAAGTAATTGTGTTTTCTGTTGTTTGATGAGAGGTGACTTGGGAGAGAGGAATTAAATAGTCCGGATTCATCTTAGGTCTTTGCGTAAATTTTATTACCGATAAATCAATATAGTTGATGAATGGTGAATTACCTAATCATCTACTTGCTTTAGCCTAAGACGACCTTCGGATTTATTTACCCGAAGGCTCGCTTTAAAAGGTATTACTTATTTTGAAGTCTTTGCTTTCTTCTTTCTTCTGCATTTTGTAAGCGTCGTTTGTCCTCAACAGTTTTGGGCTCTAGTGTAGGAACTTCCACAGGTTTACCATTCTCATCAACTGCAACCATGGTGAAGAAACATGAATTTGTGTGTCTGACGATGTCATTTCGAATATCTTCTGCTATTACTTTTATACCGATTTCCATAGAAGTTCGGCCTGTGTAATTCACCTTAGCAAGAAGAGTTAGTAGTTCTCCGATTTTAATTGACTGCTTAAAGTTTACTTTATCGACTGATAAAGTAACGCAGTAGTGTCCTGAGTACTTAGAAGCACAAATATATGCAGCCTTGTCGAGAATCTTAAGAAGTTCTCCACCGTGCATATTACCGTTAAAGTTTGCCATCTCCGGGGTGACAAGAACGTTAAGTGTAGCTTCAGCTTTATCTAGCATAACATTTTCCTATTTTTACACTTAAGAGTTTTGATCGTAAAAACGCCATTTTTTACCGACAATAAGGCGCGATCCTCTTCTGAAAGTAAGGTAAGACCAGCCCCACTGTAAAACAACCAGAAGACGATTCTTAAAGCCAGTTAAGTAGAGAACATGAATGAAGAGCCAGGCTAACCAGGCAATAAACCCATTGAGTTTCATCTTACCGGAATGAGCAATTGCTTTACTGCGACCAATTGTCGCCATTTTGCCTTTATCCAGGTATTTAAATGGCGAGCATGGTTTGTCTTCTAAGTCAGCAATGATTTTTTTACCGATATATTTTCCTTGTTGCATGGCAACTGGAGCCATGCCGGGAAGAGGTTTGTCGTCTTTTCCTTTAGTATGAGCTTGATCACCAGCGACAAAAATATTTGGGTAGTTTTTCAAGGTGAGATCTTCTTCAACTAGAACTCTACCTTGGCGGTCTTGCTCTACATTTAGAGTATTTCCCAATTTAGAGGCTGCAACACCAGCTCCCCAAAGGACTGTATTGGCTTCTATGTGTTCATTGCCTACATAGACGCCGGTTTCATCGATATTTGTAACGGCAGAGTTTGTCCAGATTTGTACTCCAAGTTTCTCTAAATCGCGAGCTGCACGGGCTGATTGGTCTTCATCAAAGGCAGTAAGGATTCGTGGAGCGAACTCTATAAGAATGATTCGCGTCAGGCGGGCATCTATATTTCTGAAATCTTTTGCAAGAGTAAAACGACTCATTTCACCGATGGCTCCAGCCAGCTCAACACCAGTAGGGCCACCGCCAACAATAACAAAAGTTAAGGCCCTTTTACGTTCAGCAGGATCTTGAGTGGACTCTGCAGTTTCAAAAGCAGATAGTACACGACGACGAATTTCTGTTGCTTGATTGAGTGTTTTTAAACCCGGGGCAAATTCTTCCCATTCGTCATGACCAAAGTAAGTATGTCTGGCTCCACAGGCAAGGATGAGAAAGTCATACTCATAAGTACCAATATCACAAATGACTTTATTTTCATTTGGGAGCACTTTTTCTGCAGAGCCCTGATAAACAGTGATGTTTTGGTATTTCGCCAATAGAGTTCGAATAGGAGCAGCAATGTCTGCAGGGCTTAATCCTGCCATTGCTACCTGATATAATAATGGCTGGAACAGGTGGTGATTTCTTCTATCAATTAAGGTCACCTGCAGGTCAGGACAATTTCCCAGCTTCTTAGCTGCATTGATCCCGGCAAACCCACCACCGATGATTAAAATTTTCTTCATTCTCTCCTCCTGTTAAAAATTTAACAACCTGCGCAAATATAACCCTATTTGAAATAAATCTTCAAGAAAATGAAAAAAAGTTAAAAAAAAGGTCACAAAGCTTATGAGAAACGAATGTAGCTATTGATCCCTTGCCAAATACAGGAGCTGCGTGATGAGAATTTTATTGATAAATTTATTGTTTTTTATAACATTTAGTACTTTCGCAACAGAGAATTATGCTGTTGTCACAAACAAAAATACAGAATTGATGAACAAAGAAGGTTATATAGTTCAGAAAGTTAGAAAAGGGACGGTTCTCAAGGTCAGTGACCATCCTAAAGACGATTCTGCCGTTGT
>JAKVBD010000184.1 GCA_022446985.1 Lentisphaerales bacterium | reverse complement strand
TGGGAATGTAAACAAAGTCTCCAAAATCAGCTCCTTGTTCAATCCATTTGAAAATCAGTTGAGCCTCAGAAGTACTGAGGTGACGCCCTTTCGGAGGCATGATTTCATCTTCATCATCAGTCACAGTCAGGGTATAAAGCAGACTGTCTTTCGGTTTGCCGGCAGTGATGCTTTCTTTGACAGATTCGATTTTGGTTAAATCCAGTCCGCCTTTTTTGATGATGCGGCCTTTGTGACGAATATCGGGTCCGCCATGACACTTTATACAGTTCTGTTCGAAGAGGGGGATAAGGTCATCACCATAACTGAGTTTACGATTTGAATGTTCACTAGCAGCTATCGTTGAATAGCCTGTACCAAGAATAATTAATATGTAAATAAACTTCTTCATAATTACGCCAGAATTTTGTGGATTACGCGGCCATAGATATCGGTGAGACGGAAGTCTCGCCCCTGGAATGGATAAGTGAGCCGTTCATGGTCAAAGCCCATGAGGTGCAGGATAGTTGCTTGAAGATCATAGACTTCAACAGGATCGGCACCGGTATTGTAACCAGTTTCATCACTTTCACCGTAGTTAAAACCTTTTTTAACACCAGCACCAGCCATCCACATACAGAAGGCGTTTGGGCTGTGGTCACGCCCGCCCCATTTGCCGTACTTATCACCACGGTTTTCACGGAAAGGAGTGCGGCCGAATTCACTGCCCCAGACAATTAAAGTATCTTCGAGAAGACCACGGGTTTTCAGATCGTTAATTAGAGCGTAGATAGGACGATCTATGTCGCGACACTTATCAACAAAACCATTGTGGAGATCAGTTTGCTTGGCATTTCCATGAGAATCCCAGCCCCAGTCGTAGAGCTGGACAAAGCGAACGTCATTTTCGATGAGCCTACGAGCCAAAAGGCAGTTGTTGGCAAATGATGCTTTACCGGGAACTGCTCCGTAGAGATCTTTAATGTACTGAGGCTCCTGATTAAGATCCATAACCTGAGGTGCAACGCGCTGCATGCGGTTGGCCATTTCATACTGAGCTATTCGCGTCAGCGTTTCTGGATCGCCATGCTTATTGTATTGCAGCTTATTCAGTTGATTGATGGTACCAATGGTACTCTTGCGAAGATCAGCATCGATGCCATTTGGATTCTTTGAGAAAAGCACTGGCTCTCCAGTACTGCGGCACTTCACGCCTTGGTAAACACTTGGCAGGAAGCCGCTGCCCCAGACGCTTTTGCCGGCTGAAGGGTTTTTACCTCCAGAAGTAAGTACGACAAAGCCAGGCATATTGTTATTTTCCGAACCAACTCCATAGGCCATCCAAGAACCGATACTCGGGCGTCCAAGAAGCTGATAGCCGGTATGCATAAGGATCTGCGCTGGAGCATGATTAAACTGACTTGTGGTCATGGATTTAATCATAGTTACCTCATCGACGATTTTTGAGAAGTAAGGCAGCCTTTCAGAAACCCAGGTGCCGTCCTGACCGTATTGCTTAAAGTTTGCCTGAGGGCCCAGCATGTTTGGTGTTCCTTTGGCAAAGGCAAGCTTTTTACCTTCGAGTAGCTCTTGAGGGCAGGGCTTGCCATCAAATTTTTTGAGAATCGGTTTGTAGTCAAACATTTCGAGATGGGATGGCCCACCCGCCATGTGCATGAAAATTACGCGCTTGGCTTTAGGCTGAAAATGAGGCGCTTGAGTTCCGCCCGGGTTATTGGTGTTGCGGGTTCCATCGGCAATGGAGTTTGCCAATGCGTTTCCGGCAGTCATTAGGCCAGCAGCTGCTCCAATAAAGGAGCGTCGATTAAAAGTTTTGTTCATCATGTACTCCTTAAATTTTATTGACTGTTTCATCGAGGTTGAGAAGGATATTGCCAATGACCGTCCAGCATTCTTCTTTTTTTTTTACCTGATTTTTTCATGTTGTTGAAGGATTCCTCTAAGAGTGAAACTTCCTGGTTTGTGGCATTTCTTATCAAGAGCAGCGAGAAAGCTTTATTGATCTTACTTTTAAAGTCGCCACTTTGATCCTTCATTCGTTTTCCAAGTGCTGCTGCCATCTCCATAAAGCCTGGATCATTGAGAGTTACCAGAGCTTGAAGTGGTGTGTTGGTGCGAATGCGGCGGGTTGTGCAGTTTTCCCTTGATGTCATGTCAAAGGTTTCCATAGCAGGGAAGGGGCTGGTTCTTCTCCAGTAAGTGTACAGGGCACGACGGTGTTGATCGCCATTTTTACTGGTTTGCCACTTCTTGCCGCTGTAAACAGTTTGCCAGACTCCATTCGGCTGATAAGGCATAACGGAGGGGCCGAACATTTTTTCACTGAGTAAACCGGATGCTCTTAGAGCCTGATCGCGGATTTGCTCTGGAGTAAGGCGAATACGAGGGAAACGAGCCAGGAATCTGTTGCGCGGGTCTTTACTGAGTTGACTCTGGCTGACATTTGAGCTTCTCTTGTAAGTATCTGTACTGACAATTTCTTTGATGAACGACTTCATAGACCAATTGTGCTTATGCATGAAGTTATAAGCGAGGTAGTCCAGTAGTTCAGGGTGTGTTGGTTTTTTACCCTGAGAACCGAAATCTTCTAGAGTTTCTACAATACCGTACCCGAAGATCTGTTCCCAGATGCGGTTGACGGCGACGCGACTGACGAGTGGATTTTCAGGAGCTGTCAGCCATTTGGTTAAGCCAAGTCTGTTTTTTGGAGTGTTTTCAGGGAATTTATTCATGATTCTTGGAACACCGGGAGAAACTTTGTCGCCGCGGTCTTCCCAGTTGCCGCGAATGAAAACATGTGTCTCACGTGGCTTGTCCAGTTCTTTCATGATTGGGACTTTATTGCGATTGGCGTGATTGATCTGGTTCTGTAGCTTTTTACTTTGCTTTTTCGCAGCGCCAAATTCTTTCTTTAACTTTGCTAATTCATCTTTAGAATTGTTAGCTTTATCAGTATTTGATGCTTGTGCTTTGGATTTCATTTGAGATTCCAAGGCTTTAATTTTCTTATCCAGGGCCTTCTCTTTCAGGCGTACTTCTTTGAGTTGAGGTTGAAGCTTAGCTACCAGTTCTTTATCTTCGTTACTTTGTAGAAGAAGGGTCGGAAAATCATCCTGACGATCGTTATCTGCAGTGTTATTGAAGAAGCTCATAAATTCAAAATACTCTTCATGATCAATGGGGTCGTAAGGATGGCTATGGCACTGCACGCAACCAAATGAAGTCCCCATGAAAGCTTCCCAGGTATTGACCGTTCTGTCCATGACAGCTGCGACTCTAAACTCTTCATCGCTGGTGCCGCCTTCCGTATTTGTTTGGGTGTTGCGGTGATAAGCGGTAGCAATCAGCTGGTCATTTGTCGGGTTTGGTAGCATATCTCCGGCAATTTGTTCGGTAAGGAAATCATCATAGGGCAGGTCGCGATTAAAGGCCTTAATCAGCCAGCTGCGGAATTCGTGAATATTTCTATGCGGATCTTTTTCATAGCCCATCGTATCGGCATAGCGTGCCAGGTCGAGCCACATGGAAGTCCATTTTTCACCGTACTTTGGAGATGCCAGCAGGTAATCCACCATTTGATTATGGCTGCGACTCTGGAAACGTTTCAATTCTTCTTGAGTTGGCGGCATGCCGATAAGATCGAGGAAGGTTCTGCGAATCAGAGTATTTTTATCCGCAGCTTTATTGGCCTGTATTTGCTGTTTTTTCAGTATACCGTCGACGAATTTGTCGATATCCGATTTTGCGGAACTCTTAGGAGGAATCTGATTTTTGATAGGTAGGTAAGCCCAGTGTTCATCCCATTGTGCCCCAGCATTGATCCAGTCTTTGATCAGCTTTATTTCGTCTTCAGTCAGGGGAGTTTTTTCAAAAGGCATACGTTTTGAAGGATCTTCATGAGTAATGAGCTTATAAACCATACTTTGTTCGGCATTTCCGGGAACGATCCCGAGACCATTTTCGGTTTTGCCATAAGCTTCTTCTTTAGTGATAAGGCTTAAACCGCCGGCTTTCTTTACACCTCCGTGACAGCCGGTACAGGAACGATTGAAAATAGGGCGAATATCGCGATTGAAGTTGATTTCAGCAGAGGTACTGAAACTCATTCCAGCAATGAGGAAGTATTTTAGAAGTATTTTCATATGATTCATTACAGTCTTTTTAATTGTTTGTAGGTTAATAACAAATAATGGAAATTTTTAGACACCGTAGTTAGAAAAAATGGAGTATTATTTCATTGAGTGAATTTATATGTGTGTAAGTTTTGTGATGTTTCATAATTGATTAACTCCAGGAGTTGTTTAAGCGGCGGACTTCGGCGATAAGGTTGTCGCGAACTCGCTTTGAGTAGACATAAACTGAACTTTCAGAGAGGTTGAGTTCTTTGGCAATGGCCTGTACTTCGCGGCCATCGTTGATCATTTCAAAGCAACTCATGGCTTCGGTTTTAAAATTCGACTTAATATTTTCCCAAGCAGCAGTACTGACGTGAGCTTTCCATTCATCCTCAGCAAGAGCTTCTACCTGTGGTTGACTGATCTTTACAGTCTCTGCATAGCTGTGAGCGAGTTTATTGTCATGAGTCTTTTTCTTGCGGACAAAATCGATGACCTGATTGCGGCATATTCTAGAAAGCCAGGTACGGAAGCGGGCGTGATCCGGATTGTATGTATAATCATTTATATTTTTCCAGACCTTCAATAAAACATTTTGGGTTAGGTCTTCTGCATCATGATGATTAATTTTCATAGCTCGGATAATCAGGTAGATGTAGCGCTTATAAACAGATGTGAATTCATCCCATGATTCCGAGTTTTTCTGAACCCGAAACAGTAGAGTATCTTTCGTATTGAATGCTTTATCCATCACAGCCATATTTTTAATCGTTTCATATAAATTATACCTAAAAATCATCCAAATCTAAAATTTCGATAAAATCAAGAAGTATTCAACGATACGAACGTGGCTGTGATGATGATCTTACAGTAAAAATTACTTCTTTTATTTCTTAGTAAAATTTTACTTTTATTGAGGAGGGAATATCTTTTAATAATTCTTTATTGGTAGTTTTTTCCGGCAGGTAAACCTCTTCAAGGGTTTTACAGTTCTTAAGGTAAGGTATCTGTCGATTGGGATGCTTCGCAGAGAGCGTAATCTTTTTTAATGGCAATCCTCGGATAGCCGGGATGTTCTTGCGTAAATTGGCTTCTTTAAGATCGAGTTCAGTAATTTCTGTTCTATAAATACCATTAATATCATTGACATGAGTGAGATCTATTTTTAACTTTGAACCTTCAAATTTAACTTCTTTCACTTTAGAGTTTTGCAGCTTTACGACTTCTATAGCATACTGCCGTCTTTGTTCTAAAGTTAAAAAATGCAGCTTGGGGCTAAAGGTAAATTCATTGATCATATTGTAGAGGTGATAGGAAGCATACTTTCTGACAATCCAGAGGATCTCCTCAAAATTGAGATCTTTGCGGCCTTTAAATTTTACCAAACAGTCTACACTGGCCAGAATATGTCTGTTATTTGGGGGCATACCGCCCAGATTATAAGAATTTATAGAGGCCTCAAATTCAAAAAGACTGGACTGTAGATAACCTAAATCGCGATGGGCTGTTTGAAGGCCTTTATCGAGCTCAACGGCAACTTTTGCTAAATCAATGCCTTTGAGGACTTCATAGTCTTCTACGGCATTACGGGTTAAGGTGATGAGCTGAGGCATAGATTCACTGGCTATTAAATTTTTTAATTCATTCGTTTTTTGCCACTTTACCAGGTTTTCTTTGGCTTCTGCTTCAGCCTCTTTAGCTTGTTTTGCAGCTAACTTCGCTTCTCGTTCGCTTTTTTTGATAGATGCGAGAAATACACTTGTGGCAGACAGTAGGATGAATATGGACATGAGAACTACCGATGAAACTATTTTATTGCGTTTCAGGAGAAGCTTCAGCTGCATGAGAAATCCAGAATTTTCGACACTGGTTGCAAAACCGCGTAGGTAGGACGTTATGTCATTTTTAAACTGAGCGACATTTGCATAGCGATCTTTTGTGTCAAGAGCCATAGCTTTTAAGCATATGGCTTCCAAAACAGTCGGGATATTTTGTTCTGAAGCAATAGTAGAAGGAGGAGTAAAGTTGCCGCTAACAGTTTGTTCAAGAACCTCTTTCACTGATCCTTTTCCAGGCCTTTCGAAACTTAGGATTGTATAGAGTATGGCCCCGAGTGAATAGATATCTGATTGAAAGCTACTTTCAGATATGGCACCGCGCGCTTGTTCCGGCGACATATAGCCAGGAGTTCCTCGGACCAGTCCATCCTGTGTGACAAAGCTTTCACTGACAATCGCGTCTTCTATAATACTATTTTTCTCGCGAAGGTCTCTGGCCAGCCCCCAGTCACAAACTAAAACTTCACCGAAGTGACTGATCTGTATATTATCCGGTTTTAAGTCGAGGTGAATAATTTGTTGAGAATGAGCATAAGCTACAGCATCGCATACTTTGACAAATATCTCCAAAAGCTCATTTGAACTATGGCTGGATTTATTGGTTTTGATTTCGTTAAGCATATCTTGAAAGCTTATGCCTTCGACCAATTTCATAGTAAAAAAGACATCGCCATTTTCATCTATTCCAAGATCATGAAGAGGAACGATATTTGGATGTTCAAGTCTGGCACAGATTCGTGCTTCCCGTAAAAAGCGCTCGCTGGAGTCTCTTTTAGCTTGACCTTTTAAAGTAGCTTTAGCGACATCTCTACCTGTGATTTCATCTGTGACTTGCAGGACAGTTTTCATCGCTCCCTGACCGAGTTCAGTTTTGGCAATGTAACGATAACTCGAGCTTTTCAACTGCTGGTATAAGTCACCAGCGAGTTTATCATCGCTGACAGCATCATCAAAAACTTTTCCCAGGTTGCGTTTAACCTGAAATTTTTCAGACATAAAAGAATCCAATATTTTTACAGGGTAGAGATCAAGCTTACTATACTGGCTTTATATGGGAGAACAAATTCTCGTTACTCAATCTTGTTTCTATGATGTACCCCATTGCATTCTGCTGTATATAGGGGCAAATGGGAATCCCTCGTGGCGTTGTTCTGTTATATAAAACAACCCGAGGAGATAAATTATGGAAACTGTAGATGAGTCAGGGATTATCTGTGCTAATATCTCAAACACATCTATTGGCAAGACTGAATATCATCTGGAATTGCCTATGTATGATCTCGATATAAGCAATGTAGAAATTGTCGATACAAGACCTCTTATACGATTAAAGGATTTGACAACGATGTCCTGAATTTATGCTGCAAGTAAAATAGCATCGACCTCCTGAAGGTAGGTATAAGTTCATCTATGCTAATATTTTTCTGAAAATGATTTTTTCCGGTCCGCATAAATTGTGCGGAAAGCTTCGGCATTCTAATGAGAGATTGCATAAATGGATGCACAGTTCTGCCTTTCTTTTCAGCCTTCTCAATTCTCCCTTTTAGTGCTTTTTGATATTTTTTGTCAACCTTTTCATCGAGTAGACCATCTTGTTTATATAGATACTCTTTTAGGAATCTCATGAAATTATAGACCATTGAAATAACAGAACTTTGAATCATGAGCAAATTCTGCGCTGTCGCCCAGGCCTTCTGCTCA
>JAKVBD010000183.1 GCA_022446985.1 Lentisphaerales bacterium | reverse complement strand
GAAGATTTCGCCGCGACCTGAGCCGATTGTTAGAACATTTGTTAAGTTCGCTTGTAGAGCTGCTATGCCTATATCAAGTAAACGATCATGCCAGTTAGTTTCAAATTCAGGTCTGGCATAAAGCTTATCGTACTTTGGCGCAAATTTCTTGAGTGTACCGGATACGCTCGCTAATTTCTCGCGAAGGCCATTCATGTCACGGAAACCATCGACGTAACTCGCATAACGCTCGGCTTCAGCAGTAGGAAGGCCTTTTGCTTTTAGGGCCGCTAGTTTTTCGACATCTGTGAAAACTTTAGAACGGGCTTTGTAGCGTTTATAAACATCGCCATTTGCTATAGAACCAAAAAGCATTTGGTATAGCTTATTTGGATCTGAATGCATAAAAATAGGTTGTGCCGGACCAGTTGCAGAGAGAGTCGCAAGAGTAGGGCGGGCTTTCATATTTTCTATAGAGTCCATACCTATACATAGATGAGGTAAGATAGTCTGTGGCAATCGCTGACTTATAACATGGTCGATAGTTGGAGCTGCTGGAGGTACACCAATGCCGCCGCGGTAACCACCAAGTGCACCGAAGTAAGCGCTGTGTGAAGGGCTGGTATGACGTCCGTGAAGACCCATGATGACATGCATCTTGTCTTTATAAGGTTCGAGGGCAGCCATAGGTTCAGCCAGTTTGATACTGTCTAGAGAACAGTTTTCTTTGATGGATTCTTCAATGCAGGTTTGTGGTTCAAAGCCCTGATTTTGTAGAAAGAAAATAACCCGTTTCGTTGTTTTACTGATTCCTCCGGGAAGTGATTGACTGGCGGCTTGCACACTATCCGGTAACATACCAAAGCCCAAAGAGGCTCCTACGGCGGCCATTCCTTTGGCCATATCTCTACGGTTAATCATAAACTTATCCTTATTTCACACAAATATTACATCATCATTTATAGAAGCCAGTAAATAAAATGTTATAAACAAACCTCACTTATACTGGCTACTCTTATTAACGGTTAAGTATTACAGTTCTGGCGCAAAACCAACGAAATAAGACTTACTTACCATCGCTTTTAACAAATTGCCTAAATGTAGGAAATGCAAATACCTGACTTCATTAGAATTTATAGTTACAAGTTTTCATGCTGTAACCTGTCAAAAAGTTGTGTGCTTGAGGCAAAGTCTTTATAGTAGTGTTTAGCTGGAAGTAATTTTTATCCGGATGTGAAATGAGAGATTCCAAAGAAGACGCAGATTTTTGCCCGACAAGACATACTCTATTGTTAAGACTCATAAATGACAAGGATGAGAAGTCTTGGGAAGAGTTCGTTTATTATTACAAGAAATTTATCTATCTGCTGACTCGTAGGCTTGGCCTGGGGCATCATGATGGAGAAGAGATAGTTCAGCAGGTTTTGACGCAGCTTTGGAAGAAGCTTCCCGAGTTTGAATATAAAAGTGGAAGCCGCTTTCGAAGTTTTCTTTACACGATGACTTATAACTTTGTGATGAATTTACATAAAAAGAGTCAGAGTGAACAAAAGCGTATAGAAAAAGCAATTGATCTTGAAGCCTGGAATCCGGAACTGTCCCCCAAAAATGAAATCAGTTCCAGAATCGAAAAAGAATGGAAAAAATACTTATCTAACCTAGCCTTTGATAACGTTAAAGAAAAATTTTCTGAAAATGTTATTCGGGTTTTTGAACAGGTCAATAAAGGCGTGCCGGTTAGTCAAATCAGTGAAGATGAAGAGATGCCGTCGAATACAGTTTATGTCTACACCAACAGAGTCACTAAAAAGCTGAAAGAAGAGATTCTACGTTTGAAACAGGAGCTCGAATGAAAGACTTTGGCGATGACATAGATGAGAGCTATATAGAAGGTTTACAGACTTTTAACGGAGATTTCTTTCAGGATTCTTTTGAGGAAGATGAAACTCCAAGTCTCATGGAACAGGAAATCATTGAAGTAGGTGAGCGTTACCCTGACTCTCAAGAATTAGACAAAGGGGGAATGAAAGAAATCTTTTCGGTTACGGATAAGATGACCTTGCGTAAAGTCGCTCAGGCTAAACCACTGAAGAATACCTCAAGCTCTAAAGAACAGTTCATCAGTGAAGCCCGTTTAACGGCCTACCTGGAACACCCAAATATTGTTCCAGTATATGATCTGGGAATGGATCAAAACTCTCCATTTTTTACGATGAAACTAATAGAAGGCGAAAACCTCTCAGATCTCTTGAAGTCTCTCAAGGAAAAACCAGATTCGTTAAATCTTGCAGAACTTATGCAGATCTTTTTGAAAGTTTGTGACGCGGTTGCTTTTGCTCACGATAAAGGCATTGTTCATCTCGATCTAAAGCCGGCGAATATTCGCCTTGGTAAATTCGGTGAAGTGATTTTATGTGACTGGGGATTGGCAAAAATAATTACTGCCGAAGACATAGAAGGAGATACCGTCAGCCTTGACCCGAATATCTATAACGACATAACTCTGGATGGGGATATAAAAGGATCTCCGGGGTTTCTTGCTCCAGAACAGATTTCTAATGACTTTGGGAAGAAAGATGAACAGACGGATATCTACGCACTTGGAGGAATTCTTTACAATATTTTGACGCTGAAATCTCCAGTGAATACCAAAGATATCAAGCTTTGTTTAAAGGATACGACAGAAGGGAATATAACCGACCCCTTTAAAGTAAAGAGCGATATACCACCTAGTCTAGCCGCAGTAGCGATGAAGGCACTTTCCAAAGATAAAGTAGATCGTTATCAAAGTGTTTTGGAGATTCGCTCAGAGGTCAACCGTTGGTTGAATGGCTTTGCAACAGAAGCGGAAGATGCCGGTTTTACTAAAGCACTTTGGCTATTCTTTAAGCGCCATAAGGTCGTCTGTAGCTTAATCATTTTAATGATTGCTTTGAGCTTTGTATTTATGGGGCAAATTATCGTTAAAGAAAGACGCGCCTTAGAAGCGAGGGAATTGTATCTACAGGAAAAAGAAAAAGCTCGTAAAGATGGCTTAAGGTCAGTTCCTCATTTAACTGTATTAACCAATCAATCAGTATCAAATGCTGCCTTTGATCAGGCCGCCGAATATATAAATATGGCCAATGAAAAAGCTCCGAATGACATAGATGTCTGGTCGTTAAAGGGCAAGGTTCACTTTATCCGTCAAGAATACAAACAAGCACTTGAGGCTTTCAAAAACGCTCCTGAATCGGGTCGTGCGCAATGGATTGGCCCTATACTTCCTGAGTTAATTGAGCTCAAAGGCGATCAGGAATTATTGACTTACGAGCAGATGAAGCGTTTAAGTGAACTAGTTGAGATAAGATCTGGCTATCATTATCCCTTATGTTCCTTTGCTGCTCAGAACTCAAATGATCTAGAGTATTCGGTAAAAGTCTCACTCCTTGCAGTCGTAAATGACCGGCATAACAACAAGGTGGAAGATTGGGACTACACTTATAAAATCGAAGGAGATAAAGTCGCCTTAGATTTTTCGAATATTCAACACTTACGTTCTCTCAAAGCTATTGGCCATATACCAGTAGGAAAGATTAATATTGCTAATACAAACGTTGAAAGTCACGATGTCTTTCTAAATTTTCCTCTCGAAGAAATGGATATCTCCGGTGCAAAAATCATTAATCCAGCAGCCTTGACGAAAATAAAAACACTTGAGAAGATCATTGTCAATAAAAAGCAGTACCAGGGCATGAAGCTTAGCCGGAAGCGCTTTGTGTTTGAGTGAGTCTAGAAAGAGACACAAATCAACCCTTGTTAATCTAAGTTAACAGAGCTGGATTTGTCGACTTCATAAAACACGCGGGGTGAGCTTTTGGAATAAAAATTGCATTAAAATTTAAAATCTTTGTCAAGAAAAGCTCTTCTGCTTTTTCGTACCAGATAAAGAAACAAGAATGAGTGTGAAAATGAAGACTGATATTAATCGACGTGATATGCTGAAATTCCTAGGGGGAACTCTAGCCCTTCCTCTATTTGAAAGTAATACTTTGGCACGAGATAAATCTGCCAAGCCTCCCAAGCGTCTGGTCTTCCTTAGTTTTACTTATGGGATGATGCCCGAGTTCTATCCAACGACTTCCGGGCTTAACTACAAGCTGACCGATGGAATGAAGGCTTTAGAAAAGCACAAAAAAGACTTTACCATGTTGGGGAATCTTTCAAATAAAAGAGCTTTTCACCCGCACCGAAGCTGTACGACTTTCCTAACAGGTGCCGATACCAGATCGACTCCTGGAGTCGAGTTCAAAAACAGCATTTCCTGCGATCAATTACTCGCTGCTAAAATTGGTGATCAAACCAGATTTTCTTCATTGCCGCTGAATTCCAAAAACCGCTGTAGTGGCTGGGGCCCGGGATTGTCTATGTCCTGGGGGGAAGGCGGTCGACCTATTCAGGGAATTAACGGCCCGACTCAACTCTACCATAAACTTTTTGGTGGAGGTGCCGTCACTCTTGAGCAACGCAAAATGATGCTCAAGGAAAAGAAAAGCCTTCTCGATACAGTTCTTGTCGATGCCAAGTCTTTAAACAAGAAGATCACTAAGACCGACCGTGACAAGGTCGATAGCTATTTTCAGTCAATTAGAGACTTGGAAGTTGGCCTTCATAAAGAAAATCAATGGATCGATAAGCCGCTACCAAAGACTAAGATTAAAGAGCCGAATGGACAACTTTACGGCGAACCAGAAGTTATGGCTATGTATGATTTGATTACTGCAGCTTTCCAAACAGACTCGACCCGAATTGTAACTTACCGTATAAACTGTGGCGAGCTTATGAAAGGTATGGGTCTCAAGTTGACTGGAGTTCACCCGGTCAGTCACTATAGAGGAAATAAGACCGCAACTATTTCTGCTGTGGCTAGAGATAAGAAACTTTGTGAGTTGCTCTCTATTTTCTACGACAAGATGAAGGCAACGAAAGATGTCGATGGCTCTTCTTTATTTGACAATTCTCTCATCGTCTTTGGTAATGGCATACGTACAGGTCACCTGACTAAAGACGTACCACTGATCTTTGGCGGTTATGGCGGTGGTGGTATAAAACATACCGGTCATACTCTATTTGAATCTAAAACGACACCTCTTGCGAACCTATGGGTCAGTCTTCTGAATCAGATGGGTATGTCTATCGACAAATTCAGTGACAGTGATGGTCGCATTGAAGAAAATTTCGCTTAAGGAGGTGGGTGTGAAGAAGATACTAGCAACATTACTCATTTTAGCATCACCGGGCTTAGCCAAAGAGAAATCGGTCACTTTAACTCCGAACATTAAGACCTTCTTGGAAGATCATTGTGTGAAGTGTCATAATGCCAAGAAAACTAAAGGTGGCACTCGACTGGATAACGTTGAGTTCACGATCCGCAATGAAGCCGAAGCGCAATATTGGAAGGATATTCTGGATATTATGAATGTCGGTGAAATGCCTCCTGAAGACGAGCCTCAGCCAAGCTTGAAAGAAAATGAAACCTTTATTGGTAATCTTACTGAGTCTCTAGAAGAAGCCCGCAAAGTGCTCGTTGACAGTGGTGGTGAGATTGCCATCCGTCATATGAATAATCGCGAATACAAAAACGTTATTCAGGACCTTCTTGGAGTTGACATAAATACTACAGAGTTGCCTTTAGATACAGGAGAGGGCTTCGATACTTTAGCTAAGAATCAACACTTCACTTCAGTGCGTTTTGAAACTTATAACCAAATAGCGGAAATAGCTTTGGTTAAGATGTTTGAAGACGAACAGATTCGTATAAAATCAAAACCAAAGAAAACACGTTTAGAGCCGGAGAAAAAGAAGAAGAGAGGCAAAACTTTCGAGAGCGAGCTTAAGGCGGCTGAAGCTAATTTGGCTAAATTGATAAGTGCGAAAGATAATCCCAAACTGAAAAAAGAGCTGGGGATGGCATCGGGAGATCAGCACAAGAAAGCTGTTAATAATGCCAGACATGCCGTTAATAAATTGAGGGAAGTTCTGAAAAGTAAGTATATGCCTTATTATCAAAAAGGTGCTGTGCTGGGAGATTCAGATCATTTAACCCGCCGCTTTCCAAATGCAAAATTTAAAATCAGTAAAATCGGTACTTATAAGTATCGCATGAGAGTGTTTACTATAAGTGATCAGCCAGACAAACATGCTTATATAAGAATGAATCGCGGTCACAGAAATGACCCGGAAAAAGACCTGGTTTACCATAAGCAAATCTCAGGCTCAATCAAGAGTCCACAGATTCTGGAATTCACTATGGTGGGAGGCGAAGAAAAGGCTCCCTATTTCAATATAAACTACTTTAATTCCAATCCGAATACGAAGGCAATTAAGCCACTATTTGTTGATTGGGTTGAGCAGGAAGGTCCATTTTATGAACCGAATACTTCACCGGGTTTTAAGCTTTTATCTCAACAGAACTTAGATAAAATGCCTCATGAAAATGTAGCGTCATTAATCAGAGAATTTGCCGAGCTGGCATTTAGAACCAAGTCTCCTTCCGAAGAGCTCCTTAATGCCCTGAATAAGCATTTTGAATTTCTTAATACAAATTCAGGAGATCAGCGCAGTTCAATCATTAAGACTTTAGCTGCTATCATGTCAACGCCGCATTTCCTCTACATCAGCGAATACAATTCTGCCGATGAAAGAATCGAGATATCTGATCAAGAATTAGCCAACAGGCTTTCATTTTTCCTTTGGAGTTCAATTCCTGATGAAGAATTGAAAAATAAAGCAGCTGCAGGGGAACTGAAAAATAAAGATGTTCTTGCAAAAGAGATTGATCGTATGCTGGCATCTCCCAAAGCAGAGAACTTTTATAAAGCTTTTTCTGGTCAGTGGCTGGGTACAGATAGAATCGAATCGGTAGAGGAACTGAAACGTTATCCTTTCTTTGGCAATGCCAAACACTCGATGATTAATGAGCCTGCTGAATTGTTTAAGTATCTAACAGATAAAAATTACAGCGCTCTGAATATGGTTGATTCAAATTTCGTCGTTGTTGATTCACTGCTGGCTGATTACTACGGGCTGCCTTTCCCAGCGAAAAATGATGGATCTTTCCAAAGAGTTAACCTCCCTAAAAACTCAGTTCGCGGTGGTCTTATGAGTCAAGGAGCTGTCTTGACGATTACTTCTCGCCCGGATAGAACCTCACCGATTGATAGAGGTGCTTATATTCTACGCAAGATTCTAAACTCTCCACCATCGGAACCACCAGCGAATGTCCCGGATGCTGATTTTGAAGCAAAGAATAAGACTATGCGTGAAATTCTTGAACTACACCAATCAAAAGCTCAGTGCAGTTCATGTCACCGCAAGATTGACCCACTTGGCTTTGCCATGGAAAACTTTGACCAGTTTGGTGCATTGAAGCCCGAAAAAATGATGCGTAAAGTCGACACAACAGGAACTATGCCCGACGGCCAGCGTAAGTTCTCCAATTTTAAGGAAATGAAAAAACTAATGCTTGAAGATAGAGAACAATTCATCACCGGCTTTACAGAGTCACTGATGAGTTATGCTCTTGGTCGTGGCATCAGTTTCACAGATGAAGCGCGTATCAAAGAAATCATCGCTACAAATAAGTCTTCAAATTTCAAAACCAAAGACTTAATCAAAGAGATCGTTTTCTCTGAGCAGTTTATGAGAAAATAGTAATGAGGAAGTTTACACTAATCGAACGTGTGCCCAGACTAATGCGTCAGGAGCTAACCGGGTGAAACGTCCCGGTCATACTAATTTCCCATTTCGGGTATGT
>JAKVBD010000182.1 GCA_022446985.1 Lentisphaerales bacterium | reverse complement strand
AGAACTCGCTAACAAGAAAGCTTTCTACACGCTTGTGAAAAAACAGTAAAAACTCTTCATGTTAAAGCTGCCCGGTCTATTTCCATAAACCGGGCTTTTTAAGGCCTCAAAAATAGACTTAGTCCACTTGACTTAGTCTATTTTTATAAATACCTTAAATAAGGTAAAGAGAAAGAATTATGATTATTAAAGAAAACATACATCAAGCAAAAACTCACTTTTCAAAATTGATTGAGCATGCACTAAATGGAGATGAAGTTATTGTTGCTAAGGCAGGAAAGGCTCTTGTAAAAATCGTCCCCATCGAAGAACCAGAAGAAAGAGTTCCTGGTGGCGCAATGGGCCAGGTAAGAATGGATAATGACTTTAATGATCCCCTCGATCCAAACGAAGTTCCGGGCTTCGGTTTGTGAAACTACTGCTCGATACTCATGCCTTCATTTGGTGGTGTTCTTCCCCGAACAAGCTTTCTCCTCTTGCCCTAAAATCAATCAAAGATAAAAGTAATGACATTTTTTTAAGTGTTGCCTCCATATGGGAAATGGCAATAAAGGTCAGGTTGGGAAAGCTAAGCCTGGGAGATGATTTAGAGCTTTTTTGTAAGCAACATTGCCAGGGCAGCCATTTCCAAATCCTGCCAATACAGCTAGAACATGCCAGTCAAGTACACCAACTTCCTTTGCACCACGAGGACCCTTTTGACCGCATGCTTATATCACAAGCCCAAAAAGAAGACCCTATTCTTATTTCATGTGATCAATACTTTCAGGCATACGACAAACTCAACCTTATATGGTGATTCCTTTTGAGAATCTAAAGATCCAGCTTAAACCTTCACAGACTTTGAAAACAGCGCCTGCACCGCTATTAACGGCAGGCTCATAAAAAACTTTATGCGGTGAGTTCTTCCCGTTTCAAAAGCAGCCAAGTGCTCACCAGTCATTTTCCTTAGCAAAGAACTCCTCTTTAAGAAAAACTTTATAAAGCCTCTGTTAAGAAACTTATAGGAAGTACGACTTATATGGGCTTCCTGAACAATTAGTCGGAACTCACTTTTCCAGCGTTTATTATAGTCTTCACTTTTTCTCAAACAATCGGCAAATAACCAGGAAGAATAAATCGCATAGTAGATTCCCTCTCCTGTAATTGGCTCTGCCAATGCCGCTGCATCGCCCACCAGCGCCCAATTTTCACCAGATATTTCATGCTCTTTCAAATCCTGTTTTCGGAGCGATGGAATAAGAGCACTACGCTTTTTGACGATCTCACTTTCTGGAACATTAAAACGCGCCAGATAGTCATCCAAAAATTTCATCCGCTGCGCTTGATCATCATCAAAGTCAACAATACCAATAGAGCAGTTATTCTCCCGAGGAAATACCCAAAGGTAACCATTCAGCTTTTTATCAAAGCCAATATGAAGAGGTAAATTCGGATGTGTTACCAGATAGTCAATCGCCTTAAAATAGGCTTCGCGCGGCAGCTTTTTAGCCAGCTTATTTCTAACTCTGGAAACAGCTCCATCGGCGCCTAATATAAAGTCAACAAAAAGTTCTTGCTGATTAGTTTTAACAATCCAGCCTGCTTCCGACCTTTCGCAATCTTTAAAAGTTTCTTGAAGGTAAGTTGCTCCTTCCTTTAAAGCCTTTTGAAAGATATGATTGTCGTGATTCTTCCTTGAGAAAATCCCCATTCCCTGCGGCATAGAAATCTCGCACAGGTCACTGCCATCAAAGGCAAAAACCATATCTTCCAGTAGAGTCTCAGCCGGTATAAAATCTTTGTAAAACTCCGGAAAGCGTCCCAAAGATTTAGATGGCACGCCACCACCACATGTCTTTTCATTAGGTCCTTTGGGGTCAATTAAGACCACTTCATGACCATCTTTCGAAAGATAATAAGCCGCACTACTGCCAGCTGGCCCAGAACCTATGATTGCAAATTTCATTTAACCTCAAAAAATACTTTGTGCGAAACAGTAAACGAAGCTTTTGAGAGATCAAAGCAATTAGCTGATTTAGGCCACTAAATTACTTCTTGCCTATTGCCCACATGATTCCGCCCAAGATATGTTTGCGACCGAAATCATTGTTTGTTGAGCGCTTATCATGGCCAATCGCTGTATAAAAGAAGCGGCCACCTTTGTATTCACGAGTCCAGCTTACCGGATGATCTTCCCCCATAGCTTTACCGCCTTTCTTTTTAAAGAATGGACGCACTGGATCATAAGTCTTTTCATCAACTCGCAAAAGAACATTTACACCCGGAAGACCCGTTACTGACTTAGTATAATTCAACCACTCTGCTTCATATTCAAAGCGATCTTTTTTACCCGCTACAGCCGGATGCTTAACGGCTTTGGGGTCAACAACGAGAGTTGACTTAGTATGAAGAGAGTCACTGTCAAAACCGCAACCGGCTAAATCGGTGAACCAATCCCAGTGATTGTGATGAACCAATGCAGCGTGCAGGCCGATCAAAGAGCCGCCCCGCTCAAACCAGTTCTTGAAGTCTGACTTTTGCTTATCGTCCAAAGAGACTCCTATATCAGTCGTACTGGAAAGAATAACGGCATCGTACTTCATGAGGTTTTTGAGATTGATATCTTTGCTGCTTTCACTGACATCCACTTGGATTTTAAGCTTGCCCAAAAAACGAACGAGCCAGCCAGACAATTCTGGAATTTGTGGATGCCTGTACCACGAAGTTTTACACCAAAGTAATACTCTGTATTCCATTCCTTCATCATCCATATCCTGATTAAAAGCCGGTTTCTTTTCCTCTGTAAGTCCACTAGTTAATAAAAATAAAAAGCTCAAAAGACACACAAACTCCTTCATAACACATTCCTGTTTTTGGCATTAAAACTAATTACCCAAAGCCGCATTTACTTGAACTTTTCTGCCACCAATTATCAATAATCATGCGAAAGTAACCGCCTCTGTTATGAAGCGACTACATTTCAGCTAAAGCTTACCAGAAAAAGACTTTACGGCATTACCCCTCTCAAGTTGATAATGCAGGAGGCGATTATCTGCATCGACCTCTTTGAGAGCGAATTCTGCCTTCTTTAAAATCTTATTCTTCAGACGTTCTATAGCGCGTTGTTTATTGGCAAACTGTGAACGTTCATCCATACAAACCACAGCATCTCCAGTAGGTAAATAAACTGCTCTCACTGCAGTTGAAGTTTTGTTAACATGTTGACCTCCCGGGCCGCTGCCGCGAAATGTCTCAATTTTGACTAAAGCTTCATCAAAGCTTTCTTCATTACGACTTTCATAGAAATCAACTTTAACAAACCAGTTCTGTCGCTTGTGATTTGGCCGAAAAGGGCTTTTTCCCTTCCAGGAAACTGTTCCTTCCCAGTGAGCCCTCAACTGTTCCAGGTTTTCACAATCGACAATCTCCAAAGTAAGAGAACGGAAGCAATTTTTCTCACGTCCCCCCTCTGAAGTAACGATCTTCAAGTCCGAAAAAGCCTTTAGCATTTTTTGGTAAACATGCCAGACGACTCTTTGACATTCTGATGGCCCTTGACCAGCGGAAATTTGAATAAACATCATTTTCTCCTGGTCTTATAGGTAATAATCGGTTTTAAAATCGCCACCACGTTAATGACACCAAAATCGACCATATCCTTGATAACCACATCTATGTCTTTGTAAGCCGCCGGAGCTTCTTCAAAAAGCAGATCTTTATTTTCACAGATAACTGCACTACCAAGGCGTGTCTGTTGAAGATCTTTAACTGAATACTTCATGCTGAAACGTTCACGGCAATCTCTTCTGTGAAACTTGCGACCAGCTCCATGAGCCAGAGAGCAACAATTAAAGCTGTGATCACCAATAGGCTCAACTATGTAACTGAATGAACCACGAGAGCCAGGGATTAACACCAAACCCTGATCTGTAGGCGCCGCCCCTTTTCGGTGCAGCCAACCGCCATCTGACTCAGTTACACTATTGTGGCAGATATCTGCCAGTCTTTTGCCCTTGGCATTGATTGATGCCATAAAGCGACGGGCAATAAGCGTTCGATTTGCCTCAGCCCATTCCACTGCATCATCATGCCGTGTGAGATAATCCTCAAACTCCACGTTATCTTCTTCCAGTCCCTTTGCACCATACTTTTCAACATGCCGTTTCAAAACTAACTGTCCCAAACCTCGGGAGCCACTGTGAACCATAAGTTGTAGAAATTTCTCATCTAAGCCATGCTGCTCAAAAATTTCAGGATCAACGATCTTGTGAATTTTTTGCAGCTCTGCAAAGTGGTTTCCCCCACCAATGGTTCCTAAAGCTTCATCCCATTCATCGAGATCAAACTCCTCCAGAAATGACTCGCGATCTCCATCCCATGGCGTATCGAGATCAACCAGCTTCTTCACCCATTTGTCACGACGAATCTTGCTGACTTTCAGATTGGTTTGCCAAAGCCCCATTCCACAGCCGATATCGCCACCAACCAAATAAGGGTAAATTATCTTTTCTGTTAAAAATGCTGCACCGATAGGATTTCCTCTTCCCGGGTGCAGGTCAGGCATACCGACAACTCGTCGCATGCCTGCAAGTTTTGCAGTGGAGTGAAGTTGCTCTACAGCATTACCTTCAATCCAATTGTTTTTTGACGCCATAACTGCGACGTCACAAGAATTTATTTTGATGGTATTCAAAACGTAATCTTCCGATAAAAATTAAAATAAAAAAATGAGATGAAAATAAGTCGGAAGGTTAACTGATCAGGGATCAGGGATCAGGGATCAGGGATCAGGGATCAGGGATCAGGGATCAGGGATCACCGTACAAGATGCAACATGAACACAAGACTGCTTAGCAGTTAACCTCTGTTTGAGTGTGTTGTGTCATGTCTTTCTCCTTGATTGAATTTCCTTAAATGATAAACAAACAATTTTAAATTGCAAGACTTATGAAGCACTGAACGAAAAAAATTATCTGGTAAAAGATAAATATTCATGCAATGGTTGATGAACATTTCCTGTTTGGATCGTAAAATCGATAATAGGTAAGAGCTCTTCTTTTTTCTCGGGCTCGATTTTCAACTCAACGACTATGCAGTCTTTATACTCCTGCCTTTTCATAAGCTCATCTGCTATAGGCTTGTACATAAAAATAGCTTCTTGGCAATCTTCATTGAAGTAAAAATCAGTGCCTGTCTGACAAAGGACTTCATACTTTTTGTTGAATATAAAAACCGTTATAACATCTTTAGATTTTTGAGGTTTACTGTGAGCTGTCAATACTTTTGAAAAGATAATTCAATATAACCACCCACTATACTCACAATGCCATAATTGATATTAAGCCCATATCATACGAACTGCAAAACACGACCTGCCGCTCACGAAAACTGTCCTTAACCCGTAGAACACGGCCATAGTATTTGGTAATGATGTTTTACGCTACCAATGAAATAACAAAATTTTCAATGAGCCTTTTATCCATACCCTCTCCTCTAGATTTATCCACCACCCGACAATTAACCTAATTTTGGCATAAGTCATATATAAGAAAACTTCGAAATTTGGATAAACCATCAACAAGATCTAAAACAAAAAAAGGCAGAGCCCTCTTCCTGCCAAGCTCTACCAAAATGAATTACTTCGAGCTAGTTTACCTTTGAGGAATACTTCTACCGTCAGAACGGTACTGTTGTAAAAGAGCATCCATGGCTTTTACTTTTTCTGGATACTTATCGTAAAGATTATTTCTCTGACTAAGGTCCTCTTTTAAATTGAAAAGAAGTCCTTTACCATCTTTTTGTGCAATCTTTTTATAACCGGTTTTTTCATAGAACCACTTAGGAGCTTTTGAGTGTTCTCCTGAGTAAGTGTTTAAGTAAACCCAGTCTCCCTGGCGTAAGGCATAACGATTTTCAAAAGTATTTTGAACAGTCGCTTCACGAAGAGGCTTTTTGTAGTCTTTACCCTTCAGTACCGGTAGAAGGTTATAACTATCGACAGCAGCTTCACTTGATAATTTATAGTCAATGATAGCAGCAACTGTAGCCATGACATCGACTTGATTAATAACTTCATCAGAAACTGTTCCAGGCTTAATTTTCCCCGGCCATTTAACTATAAACGGCACTCGGAGGCCACCTTCCCAGATATCTCGCTTTAGTCCACTCAGTTCTCCCATGCTGATGTGATTAAACTTACGGCTTCTTTCAAAAGCATATTTCTCAGGTCCATTATCAGCAGAAAAAATAACTAGAGTATTTTCTTCCAGACCTTTAGTTTTCAGCGCCTCAAAAACCTGTCCTGCAATCCAATCAGATTGAAATACAAAGTCCCCATAAGGCCCTGCTGCAGTCTTTCCATCGAATTCATCATTTGGGATAATTGGAGCGTGTGGAGAAGGAAGTGCAAAGTATAAGAAGAAAGGTTTATCTTTTGACTGTTTATTGATAAACTCAACTGACTTTTTACCCAGTTCTGGAAGAACATCGTATGGGTTCCAGCCTTTAACCATTGGTCCAGAGCGGAATTCCCAGCCACCTTCCTTGGTTTTCATGCCTTTTAGATCAAGCATCTCTGTTGGGACTTCAGTCACCTTGTCGTTTTCAACCCAGCAGTAAGGAGGAAAATTGATCGTCCCGTCACCAAAGTAGTAGTCAAACCCCTGATCTAATGGTCCACCTGGAATTGGTTTACTCCAGTCAAAAGCATCTGGCCCCCAGGCATTTTTCTTGCCGTGTTTCTGCAATTTTGCACCTGGCTTTTTGAGTGACTCCCAATCCCAGCCAAGGTGCCACTTACCAATTGCTCCCGTGTAGTAACCTTTAGCTTTCAACATACGAGCCAAAGTCATCTCACCCGGTTTAAAAAAAGACGGCCCAAAAGAGTTAACAATACCATGCTGACGACGCCAATGGTAATTTCCAGTTAACAATGCATAACGACTTGGTGAGCAGATACCGGAAGAACTGTGACCATCGGTAAAACGTATTCCTTCTGAGGCCAGTTTATCTAAAGCAGGGGTTTTTATTTTTGAATCAGGGTTTTGGCAGGACATATCGCCATGGCCCATATCATCGGCATATATAATAACAATATTGGGTCTCTCTTCTGACATAGTCGTCAAACTAAGAAGAGTACACACCAAAAACAACGCAAATCTTTTCATTACGGTCTCCAATTAATTATTGCTGACATACACATCCACCAAAATAAAAACCCCACGAAACTGAAATGGTGCACTTTTTCAGTTACATGGGATTATTTTATAATCGTTTTTGACAAACAATGAAGGGAAAGGGAAAATTCCACACTTATGGGAATAAGGCAAATATCGGTGATAACTTTCATCATAAACCTCCTAAGTTGATACATCTTTAACATTTATAAAAAATTTTCGCCTCTTCACGTGTTGCTGTAAATCATCTTAACTGTTTGTTTAACTTCATTTGAGGCAGATCATGAATTTTTAGTGTAAGATATTCTTCGTTCCTGTATGCGTAGGCTTGTCTTGTGAGCCATCCTATTTTATTGTTACAGCCCTCCACAGAAGCCGATGTTATACTCGTTTGCCAATATGCGAGTATTCCTCTAATATGTTTTTTAATTGCCTTAGCCATCGTCTTCATTTCAGAGATTTTACTTGCTGTTGCGAGCTCATTCCATCGCTCAAATGCAACATCTGCGAGGTATCTCGCTTCCAGCATTTCTGTAAGTTGTTCTCAATGCTTCTTTGAGGTAATGCGCAGTTGCCAGATCCTCAAAAATGCTTTTACACTGCTCGAATTCTTCAGAAGCTTTAGGATTTAAATTTTATTGATTGCTGACAATATACCACCGCCGATTTTTAAAAGCCATCTTTTCAGTTTCTTCTAAGGAATTCATTGTCCCAAGTCAGAAGTGTTCGGCATCTTTTCCAATCATATCCATTCAAAAAA
>JAKVBD010000181.1 GCA_022446985.1 Lentisphaerales bacterium | reverse complement strand
CGGTCGGCAGGGAGCTAATTTCTTTTAATTTCTGAGTGTGACGAATGAAACGGTAGGCTTTAACAAGGCAAGTCCCTGTCCTCTTGGGTCCGATAGAACATTCGGAATAAAGTATCCCATTGTGATAACACTGGAAACCGTGGTCTTCACCCTTTCCGACATGAGCTATTTCGCTAATAATTGAACCGTCAACAGACGCCTTATAGAGGTGAATACCACCATTCTCTCCCGAACCACCAGCTGCAAAGAAGATATGGTCTGATTTTTCTGAGGACTCGGCACAGAATGGAGCAAGTAAAACAGCTGAACCGCTTATTAAAAAGTTCCTTCTATCCATTATTATCTCCTTTGTATTGACCTTTCTTTTTTTAATTCTAACCTTTTTGTGTAGTTGACTTGAGTCGACTAAGTCTGCAATATTTTTATCGTCTTTTATATTTTCACGAAGCTCAGGAAGTTTTTTTCAGGTGGATAAATTTTATTGCTTCTGTATTCAATATCTAATTGCAGAATTGGCCATAGGGATTTTGAAAAGTAACACTTGGGTCTAACCTCAGATTTCAACAGGTAGCGGAAATTATTGGAGGTGATGAAGGCGTCACTGCACGATAACTCCAGAATCCACAGGACACCGTAAAATTCATGAAGCCATAAATAGGAAGTCAGATGAAATCAGAGATCGGGAACACAAACTATCCAGATTTAAATGCAAAAAAGAAGTCGCTTAAAGTTATTAATATCAATCACAAAAGTGAAGTAAAAACTTAAGTAAGAAAATACTGGTTTTTACCCTTTATCGTTACTTCATACAAAGGTAAATAGAGACACAAACCACGTCCAGTAAGTATGTATGATTACTTATTCTTGAGAGTCAGAAAACCACTATCTATTTGTATGTGGTTTTTTCGTAATTCTATTTTGTTATCGTATTTAGTTGTTGTTGAAGCTACGTCTTATTTCATATGAGTGAACAGTGTATTGTCTGCCTTAAATGATGTGTTTAATTTTAAGCTTATTCTGGAGTCTTTAGTTCTAAAGATACCGCCACTGTAATCTGGAGTTAACTCAACTTTATCATCAAGTATTTGGATATTCTTAAAACAGGACAGAAACCATTCCTGATGATTAGCTACGATTTCATTGTCGGTCACCTCAACTTTCAGATCATCATCTATAATATCGATCAAAAATATACCTCCGAAAAAATCTAAAATTTCTAATAAGTCCACTCAGGCTCCAAAATTCACCCCAAAGCCTCCACTTAATCCTAATGATACATATGGATGGATTTCTCCTCCGAACTCCCATTTGGAACGAGGTGGCTTCTCTTTAAATGGCAATCCTATAATTTTGATTTTCGATCGAGTATACAAAGTTAAGGCATGTATCACCTAAACATGAAGACTGACTAAACCTTGACTGTAATCGTAAGTGAATCATGAGTCTGTGATTCGGTCATGGTTTCAAATAAGTAAGACTTACACTTGAGAGCTTTTTGTTTACTCTACACAAGTATTTAAACACACCATTTCTTGAGTGATTGTTGATTTAGTTGAGGAAAATGTACATTTTTATGAAAGAAAGACGGCAGTTTTTTATTTTAGCTCAAATTAATAGTATATACATTAAGTTTTAGGGAAGAGAAAATGGACCAGGAGAAAAAGATGAACGAAGGTGATTTTTTAAGGCTTTTTTTGAAGCATGAAAATGCCCTGCGTGTCTTTGCCAGAAGTCTTTTGCCCAGCTGGCGAAATGTCGACGATGTTCTTCAGGAAGCCAGTATTGTTATGTGGGAAAAGCTCGATCAGCTTGATAGCGAAGAAGGCTTTTTTCCCTGGGGGAAAACAATCATCCGCTTTAAATGCATGAACTTGATGCAGAAAAAGAAATCCGAACGCCTGGTCTTCGGTGAAAATTTGCTTAACCTAATAGCGGATGATGCCGAAAAAATAGATGAAAAAGAATACGCCTGGAGACAAAATGCCATAGGCAGTTGCCTCAAAAAATTATCCGAAGAAGACCAATCTCTGGTTATGGCTCCCTACCTGAATCACGGTTCAGTTAAAGTTATGGCCTCTAAGCAATCTGTTTCAGTCAATTCTCTCTACAAAAAACTGGGCCGTTTAAGAGATCGACTTTTGAACTGCGTTAATTCTAAAAGGGCTCTGTTGTCATGAATAAGAAATTTAATGACCTGCTGCATAAGTATTTTCTTGACTGTATTTCAGATGAAGAATTTCAAGAGTTCAGCACCATGCTTGAGGAAGATCCTCAACTGCGTCAAAAATACCTCGAACACACCATGCTGGATGTCGGCATACGCAGTCATTCCAACGAAGGTATGGAAATAATTAATTTTGAAAAGAAAAAAGTCCCGTTGGTCTGGATCGCTGCTGTTGCTGCGATGTTCTTGATTATTCCGGCTTATCTCATTTTCTCACAACCGGTTAAGATTGCCAAAATAACATCCAGTGAATACGCCGGCTGGGAAAGCAGCCAGTCGACTCTTTCAGGGGCTGAATTAGAAGCCGGTACTCTGGATCTCAAAACCGGAGTTGCAACACTGGCTTTTAAATCCGGTGCGGATTTAACTTTAGAGGCACCGGCAAAAGTCGAGCTAATTTCGGCTATGGAAGTAAAACTTATTTCTGGAACTATTTCCATGTATGTAAGAGAGTCGGCTAAGGGCTTTAAGGTCAATACTCCAAATGGCTATGCCATAGATCATGGAACTCGCTTTTCTGTCAGTATAGCAGAAGACAATAAATCTGCTGAATTCAAGGTTCAGGAAGGCGAAATTTCTCTACATCACGATTCCGGAGAGGTGAAACACCTAACCGATAAAGAAGCTTCGAAAATGGCTCCTGAATCCTTAGTGGATCTTGAAGACTCTCAACTTGAAGGTTTTCTCATAAAAGAACAAAGCTCACATATTTTGACTTCAAGTGGTAATGAAAATTCAATCGTCTTTAACAATCAGGAATCACGTCTCAATAAAAACTTCCTCATGGTTAAAACCAACAGGAAAAGCAAGTCTGTTGATCGTCGTGCTTTTTTTGCTTTCAAAGTCGGAGAAATGGATTTAAGGAATATTGAAACGGCTAGCTTGAATTTAAATTCTGTGCCAACAGGTCTCGGCGAAGTCGTCAATATGCCGACAGAAAGTGTTTTTCAATTATACGGCATCCCGGATGGTGAGGATGAACAATGGAAAAGAGACGGTTTCATGAAATGGGCCGACGCCCCGAAAATTGAAAATGCCTTACCCTTAGCCAGTTTTACCATTGCCAGAGCCAAACTGAGAACGACAATTAGGCTTGAATCACCTGAATTACTGAATCTTATTAAGTCTAATCAATCTTCCGAAGTCGGTTTTATTTTAGTTTGTACCACCAAGGGAGATACCCTGGTTCACGGCTTTGCAAGTAGCCTCAATCCCGAAGCCTCCGGCCCTCGTCTCGAATTAATCATGAAGAAAGATTAATAGAAATTTGGGAGTACTGGCCTCTGGCCGGCAAAGCCGCCTTGGGAAATTCTTTTCTTACATCCACAAAGAAATGAATCACGAAGATCTCACCACAATACACCAGCCCCGGGCATATTTCTTTGTCCGGGGTTTCTTGATGAATAAATACCATGCTGGTAAAAAGAACACAATACAGGTGTAATACTTTAAAAAACAGGTTCTACTTTTTAATTAAACATTGGTAAACTGAGCAATCCCACCATCCATAATTTCAATCATGGCCGCATATGTCGCGATGGTCCTAACCCAGTCATTTTTATCTTTTTTACTGAGTGTGTCCCATTTTTGTGAAAGGTCTCTAAGAGACGCATTCTTAGGAGCCACGGCTAATTTTTTTCTGGCGCTCAATAGGCTCTTGCTGAAGTTTAACAAATCCTGCTTTACAGCGTTCTATAGACTTTTGGATTCTGTCCTCAGGGGCTTGAATTGGAGTATGCGGGGCATAATGAGCCAGGTATAAAAAGAATGTTTTCTTTTATCATTTTGTGCTTCGATAAACTCAATGGCCGAATCGGATAGAGCATGAGTCAGGTAAAAGTCATCCGGGTATTTAGTACTATGTGGTATGTGTTCATTATTCTTCATCATGAACTTGGGGCTAAAATATTTTTTAGCGCCCCATCAGGTACCGTAGAAATATTCAAAACCACGATCGAGTGGGAACAAGGCTTGCTGTTTCGATTTACCTATAAAGGTCTGGTGCCATTTACCGACAATACCGGTTCTATAACCTGGCGGTTTGAGGACTTCGGCAATCGTCAGTGCATCTGCAGAAAGTTGCCCGCGATAACCGGGTTTCTGCTGATCTGTCGGCATATACCCTACCCCGACAGAATGCGAATAACGACCGTTCAACAGGGAGGCGCGCGATGGCGTACAGCGCGAGGTATTTTTAAAACCAGTAAAGCGGACACCGCTCATCGCCAGTTGATCGATAATTGGCGTTTCGATTTCTCTACCATAACAACTTAGATCCGAATACCCAAGATCGTCTGCCAATATGACAATGACGTTGGGTTTTTCGGATCCAAAGAGAGACGCATTGAATAACGAGATTGTCAAATAAACTGCCAGAGAAGTAAACTTAAAAATACCTTTAAAGTTTTTCATTTTATGTCCTCTTTGTCCATCTTAGTCATTGCTGTTCCATGACTCAATACATGATGAGCGTACTCAGCAAAATGCCCATTTAAGTCTTTTGTATAGGCTTTAAGAATTTTCCGTCCTAGGCCCTGATAATCTCCACACTCAAAAAGAAGTGCAGCAACTAGAAGCTCTTTAAATTTATTATTTAAAACGGTGCCGCCTTTAGTATTCACACCCTTCCGTACATAAACATTATTCTCATTATGGTAATAACTTAGGATCTCAGTATGGCCTATTAGCTTTTTCTCTTTTAGAAAACGAGCCAAGGGCTCAGCCAATGACTTATCTTTATTCATTCTTAAGGCAAGACAAGCAGCTTTGTAATGAGACAACGGACTCTTTAAAGTCAATTGATCCAACTTTTTTAATAAAGGCGCATGGATATCCGCGCTCTTTAAATATCCAAGGGCGATGATTATACGGTCTATAGGCCCAAAGGTGTTGGCATATTTACGCTGATTACTGTAGTCCCAGCCATCTCCCCAATCAGGAGCTTTTTTGACAGCTTCGATTAGTGTATCTTTACCCGTTTGATCACCGAGGATGGCTAAGATGCGGGCAAAATTTAATTTGGCCTTAGGTTCAGAAGTTTTAGCATACTCTTCTTTAAGAAGCGATATGGACTGATTTGGGTGACTGATAACTACAGCCAAGGCAGAATGAGTGTCATCATAGTTCGCTTTTTGATGCACATCTATCGTGAGAGCATGCAGCTCTTTGACAGCCTGTTTTATTTTTTTCAGACTCAGTGGATATGAATCAATATCGGTAAGAACGCGTTTTTCCAAACAGGTATTATTCACCAGTTCTCTTTGCAATGATTTTATGTCGATCTCACGGACATTGCCGTCAGTCGTCATAACTGCCATAGCGGCGGCCATACCAACAGCATAACCCTGATTCTGCAGATCAGGCTGCATACGAACCAGTGTCATGGCATCGCGTTCAGCGCTTACTCCTAGGCCGATAACCAGAAGTCCTTCCAGACCCTTCGGTATAACTGAGCGGTAAGGCATATCGCAGGTAAAAACTGGGCCTTTCATATCTTTAATCAAAAACATTTCGGTATCCGGATGCGCTCCGGCATCGAAGTTACTCTTATGGTGACTGATGGTGTCCGGGAAAGTGCGCTTCGTTAGAATATCTTCAGTAGTCAAAGTATATTCACCAACGATGCGACGGCGATCACGCGATGGGATGAGCTGGCCCATATCATGAACTTTTGCTGCCTTATAGGCTTCTTGTCTGGCGGCTAGCTTTAGATGCCAACGATCAAAAATATCATTATCATTCAACATATAACGAGCTGGATTATGAGTACCTGCGCCAAGTTTACGGACGGCATAATTAGAAATCTGAACCGATAAGTCACCGTGTTTAGAAATGCTATAATGAGTGCTTGTATTGGCAGCGGCGGCCATATCTGAGTTACCGGTACCATCGACTACGACATCGGCTAAAACGACACCTCGTCCAAAGGGAGTTGCTACAATTACGCCGGAAACTTTATTATCCTTCATGACAACGCCACAACCATAACTGGCAAACCACAATTCCGCGCCACTTTTAAGTGCTTGTTGACGAAGCCACTCCGACTTTTGAATCTGATTCCAGCTTTCTTTAGTACCAAGAGCTTTATCAACTTCCGCGGTGTAGCCAAAGCGGAAGCCATACCAGTAAGTTGAAATCATACCGGCCGTCCCTACTCCACCCAGCTCATCCATGTATTCGATTGCCAGAGTTTTCGCCCCTGCCCTGGCGGCGCCAAGGGCAGCAGGTGCGCCGGATGTACCGCAACCGACGACAACAACATCCCAGCGACCTAAAACCGGCAAATTATGCTCGGACAATTCTAACTGAGGTCGATCTTTAAAACGAAAGCTGTTAGCAGATTCAGAGACTTCGAGATTACCTTTTTTACCTGTGGAAGAGAGGTGAACAATTTTCTTTGGCTGTTCCGTTTTCTTTGCAAGCTTCGCTGCTGCAACGCCAATTTCTTTGCCAATCGGCGCAAATTTATAGGGGCTTTTGAGAAGTTGATGACGAGCCATTTGATCTTTGATTCCGGCATAACCATTTAACGCAAAGACATTATTAAATCCTTTGGGCAGGTAATTCCCAATAGCTTTTATATCCTTGCTACTCGCCTCTGTTTTGATCATTCGCTGAGGAAATATCAATAAACCCTCTGAGTGATCTGCCATCTTTGGATCAGAAACCATTGATCTAATCTTATGAATGGCTTTACTGCGTTCACGGTAAGAGTCTTCTTTTAAATCAACTTTAGCATCGTAGTGATAGACGGGGTAATTTTTAGTCACCGATTCTACTTTTCTCTTCTTATTCTTTTGCTTTTTCTTAACGATGAATTTAGAAGAAAATTGCAGATTGGGAACCTGCTTGCCGCTGATGGTTTCGTTGGCCTTTTTCAAATCACCGCCAATAACGGTGAAAGAAGCCTCTTTTTTTCCTGCTTGAAAGTCTGTTAAAACATTCGGGAGTTGACGGACTAAAACTGCATGTGGAGTGGCATCGATAATAACTTTAGCGCGAATTGCCTGGCGGCCACTGCGATTGACCATAGTCATACCAGCTGGTTTTCCCTTTTCATCCACTAACAGCTCTGCCGGAAAACTGCCGGTCAGGAATTGAATATTTCTTTTTAAGAGAACTTTATCAAAAAGCCCCTTTACTTTGAGAGGCGTCGTTTGGCGTTTGTTATCAAATATCCATTTTGAGATTTCAGTTTGCGGCTTCTCACCATCTTCAAGCCATAGCTTTTGATTGGCACAAATGTCGTACCCAAGATATGGTCTGGCTTCAATGACCAGTACAGAGGCTCCATTATCTGCTGCGACACAGGCAGCTTCAATACCGGCTAATGAAGAACCGGCAACCAGTACATCGACATCGTAGGCTAGTGGTAGTGATTTCTTTGATTCAGTTACTGAAGCATCGGCATGTATCGCCAACGGGCAAAAAGCCATTATTATAGTCAGTAACAGGCAATGAAAAACTCTCATTTAAAATATTCCTTCATTCAAATTTCATACTATCTAATTTGAGCTCCAGAAAAACCTGCCGCGCTGTTTTCATAAAAATTGAAAAATTTTGGGTTATTCTGAAATTTATACAATAAAAAAAGTCTAATTTCATCCAAACAACTTTTGAATAGAAAATTTTCATAAAAACCGTAAGATTCGAAATTTAACGGTTAAAGTAATGATATGAGTAAGCAAAAAATCAGTAATGATCCGGATATTTTCTGTGAAATAGTCCGTGAATACGGCCCAACTGTCAGAGCTTGGCTTTCCAGGCATATCTGGGATCATGACACAGTCAATGAACTTGCACAGGAAACATTTGTTGCTGCCTGGAGTTCCCTTGACCGCTATGACGGGACGAGCAATTTAGGGGCCTGGTTGACAGGTATCGCCCGTAACCGACTGAGAAACCATCTGCGCTCTAAGTACAGGAGAAATTCAGCAATGGA
>JAKVBD010000180.1 GCA_022446985.1 Lentisphaerales bacterium | reverse complement strand
TCATTCAGGGCTTTTATAACCCAGTCTCTATAAGGCCAGACTGTTCGGCGTTGGTCATGCTGGTAACCGTTTGAGTCACCATAGCGGGCGAGATCCAGCCAGAACACTGCCCAACGCTCACCAAACTTTTTAGATGCCAAAAGCTTATCTATATATTTTTCAAAGGCTTCATCTGTTGGATTTTTCTCAAATTCTAAAACATCTTCTACTGCTGGTGGCAGCCCGGTCAGATCCAAAGAAACTCTTCTTAGTAAGATGGCCGGATCTGCATCAGATGAGTTTTTGAGTCCATTCAGCAACTTCTTACTTACAAATTTATCTATGGGACTTCTCGCCCAGTTGTTCCCGGCTTGTGGAGTCCGCGGTTGCTCAATTTTCTCATAAGCCCAGTGCTTCTTATACTCGGCTCCCTGACGAATCCATTCCTTAAGAATATTGACTTCAGCGTCGGTCAATCTATCACCTTTGGGTGGCATTATGTCATCTTCATCGTGGGTAATAATTCTTTGGATCAATTCGGACTTGTCGGGATCGCCTGGAACTACGGCCTGATAACCACCGAGGTCAGCAACAGCTCCGGCAAAAGTATCGAGTCTTAAGTCTGCATCCCGTGTTTCTTCATCAAACCCGTGACATGCAAAACATTTATTAGACAGTATTGGTCTTACATCATTTATAAATGAGACCTCGGCATTGGCATAAAAAACCAACATCAAAAACGGCACAAAAAACTTATTCATTTTGATACATAAACCTCTTCTTTAAACACACGTTATCAATTATTTAATCAATATGAAATATCCCACTCAGCGTGACTATAAGTATTGATTATTTATAAATATCTATTCCTGCGAAATCCCACGATCAAATATAATATTTTTTAGCTAACATTTATTATCATATTTAAAATCATGAAATCAGTATGTGATTTCAGGGGAGAATCAGTCTTCGGCAGTGATGATTTCCATGGAGGATGCCATGATACTTACATCCACTTCGGCAGTGTACATTTGATATAAATAGACCTGTAAACCAGTAACCTTATCCTGAGACCAGGGTTGAAGTTTTCTAAAGCCGTCTATACCTGTGACAATCTCAAAATTGCCATGTTCATCAAGTTCAGGAGTGATATGCTTGTAGAAATTTCCTGCGAAATCGCCCTTAGGTTCCTTCATCAGAAAAAATAGATCGATAGTTGCTGCTTTATCCATACGGCCTTTGATTCTAAGTTTGGAATGATCCTTTAGCATCAACGGGGCACGTGTACGCCATTGTAATTTATGTCCAACCCTATTGACATTTAGCTTTCTTTTTTGGTGCTTATCAAAAATTTCCCTTGGGGCAGCTTTAACAAATGCTTGGTCATCGATATAAATCAGCTGTCCAACTATGTCTTCTGTCGGTGCATTGGCAAAATCACTCTGCCAATTGTATACAGGTTCCTGGATCTCTTTAACGATTAATTTTTGACTGGATTTATTGGCTGCCAACACAGCCTCATTGGCTTTAACTTTTACGCCTGAAGCGTCAACTTTACGGGTTAACTTCACAGCGCCTTCACTGACACTCAGCAAAGTATTATTTACGGTAGAATCTATGTTGAATTTTGTCCCCAGAACTTCCATTTGAGCGGTTGGAGTATTGATAATAAACGGACGGCCTTTTGGTTGTGGATTTACATCAGCTGCCAAAAGCCCTTTATAAAGATTCAGCTTCTTTTGTTCCTCCTCTGAAATACTCGCTGAAAAATGACCAAATAAGGTGATCCTGGTCTTATCTTTAAAAACTAATTTTATTGACGACTGCTCTGAAGTTGCCTCTATAGATCCACTGGGTAATTCTGTTCCAACATCAATTTTTTCATAGACAGTTCCGTCATCACTCAACCACTTGAATGTACCTGTTACCGAAGTGACTTTGACGACGACAGCATCTTGCTTGGCGTTAAGAGTAAACACCAGTGTGAACGCTACTGTCAGTAAGGCTGCTAAAGTATAGATAATTTTAAAATTAACTGGTTTGGGTACTTCTGTCTGTTTCGGTTTTTCAGTGATCGCTTTAGAGCGCTCCTTACCGGCAAGAATAACAGACTGCTCTGAGATGCAGTACAAAAACTCCCGGGCTTCA
The DNA here is from genome assembly GCA_022446985.1 of Lentisphaerales bacterium. Taxonomy (GTDB): domain Bacteria; phylum Verrucomicrobiota; class Lentisphaeria; order Lentisphaerales; family Lentisphaeraceae; genus JAKVBD01. The sequence goes on along the minus strand of JAKVBD010000180.1, from coordinate 6,132 downwards.
GCATCCTCTTTAAGTATCTTATTTAACTCAAGTAATTCTTCTTCATTTAAAGCATCATCAAGGTAACGCATGATCAATATTTCTTTCTCTGTCTTCATCCTTCCTCTCCTGCAAAACTTGAGCTACCGCTTTGAAGTTTGCACTCCATACAGGATTTGATATTTTTATGTAAACGTGACAGCCTTTTGTAGACTGCATCGAGACCTAGACCGATTATCTTTCCAACTTCGCCACAGGAGTGGCCTTCGAAATACCTTAACTTCAGCAACTTCTGAGATTCACTTGGAACTTTTTCAAGACAGTCGCGCAGGGCATCCAACTGTTGGCTGCCTTTATTTTTATGTCTTTGCAGCCACTCATTTTCCATGATTTCCAGAACTTCGGAATCCAAGCCGGTATTTTCACGCTTTTGTTTGCGCTGCCAGTCGATGGCTTCTCTTTTCGCTGTAATGAAAGTCCATGAAAGCAAATAATCCTCTGAGGCAAAAGTCGCCCCTTTAGTCAAAGCCTTAAGAGTAACATTTTGAAAAATGTCCTCCGCAATCTGCGTATCTCTTATAATCAGAAATACGGTCGCAGAAAGCCTTTCTCGAGCTTTCATAAGCACTGCTAATATGTCTTCATCTGTAAAGTTCATATGCTTGTAACGGTAGAGAATCTCAAATCCTGACCGGCTTTTTCAGAAATGTTAAAAATTTTATCAAACAGCAGGAAATTATTCATTAATTACTCTCACACTTTTATTGTGAAAATCTTTTTGAAGATCCCTTGAGAAACTGACATGGCCATCAGCAAAACCGACATTTGTGCCGACATACTGATGACGTTTTGTCCAATTGAAAGGACTTTCAAAAGGGTCAATTGAACCCCTAGGTGTTTTGGTCATAATATATGTAGTTTACTTGTATGGGGTCGAAAAATCCAGGGCTCTAACGTCCTCTGGCCTGACCATCAACTAAAATAGTCAGACCAAATCATGTCTTGCAGAGAAACAGTCGTAAAGCTAACTGGTTTCAAAGAAAACTACCGTAAAAAAAAACACCTCCAGATACAGTCGCTCAATTTATATCTTGAAAGAGTTCCATGGGATTTCCTGAAGTGCGCTATGTATATGTAAAGATCATAAATAAGATAAAAACGGTTGTGTGTATGAAGATATTCTATTTGTTATTAATTACATTTTCTCTGTCATTAAGCTCTCAAGAAAAGCCAAATATCCTGTGGATTGTTGCGGAGGATATCTCGCCACTTTTTGGAGCTTATGAAGAAAAGGACGCCTACACGCCATTTATTGATAAATTGGCAAAGAAATCGCTCCTCTATAAAAGAGCTTACTCGACAGCCCCTATTTGCTCTCCTTCGCGTTCAGCCTTAGCCAGTGGAATGTTTGCGACTTCACTCGGAAGTCAAAACCTGCGTTCGGAAGTTAAACTTCCATCATCGATTAAACCTCTGGCAAAAGTCTTTAGAGAAAATGGTTACTGGACGGCCCTGCGAAATAAGACGGATTATAACTTTAGTCCGGACGGACTTTTTGATTACTGGAAAAATGATACCAAACCATGGCGTCAATGCCCCAAGGGTAAACCATTCTTTGCGTTTATGAACTTGGGAAGTACTCACGAAGGTTCTGGAAATCTCAAAGAGAAAGCCGACATGGCTCTCAAAAGCTTATCTATAGAAGTTAGACGCGATCCTAAGAAAGTGGATCTACCGCCCTACTTTACTGATACTCCGGAAATGCGTCGTCTTTGGGCAAGGTACCACGATCTTCTTTCGGTATTTGATAATGATGTCAAAGCAGTCTTTGAGGACCTCAAAAATGACGGAATGGCCGAAAATACCATCGTCTTTATTATGGCAGACCACGGTATGGGCATGCCGCGCTACAAACGCTGGCTGTACCTGACTGGACTGCATGTTCCTTTAATTGTTCACATTCCTACAAAGTTCAAACACCTTTCGCCTTATGGCACAACTTCAGATGTTATCGACAGCATTACTTCTTATGTAAACTTACCCGCGACGGCCTTAAACTTAGCCGGAATAAGCATTCCTAAAAACTTTGAAGGCAAAGCTATTTTAGGCCCCAACGCTGTGACAAAGCATGAATACGTTTTTGGCGCCAGGGATCGTGCTGATGACATGTACGACCTGTCCCGCTGTGTCTTTGATGGCCGCTATCTTTACATTCGCCACTACCTGCCTCATCACAATATGATGCAGGAAGGCTACATTATGTCTGATCACAAAAAAGATTTCCATAAAGAGCTCTATAAAATTCGCCGTGAAGGTAAGGATACCGAGCAATCCCAAAAACTCTGGAGTGCACGACCATTCGAAGAGCTTTACGATATTCAAAATGATCCCAAAGAATTGCAGAATATTGCCAATAAAGGTTCCATTCAAAAAATTAAAAAGAGACTTTCAGAAAGGTTAACGCAGTGGTCTTTGGAAACACGCGACAGTGGATTCCTCACTGAGTCAGATATGCATAGGAGAGCAAATGAAAATGGCATAACTCCTTACGAAGTCCTGCAAAACCCTGACTTGTACCCAATCAAGAAAATCCTTAGAGCAGCAGATATGGCATCGAACCCTGAGACCAGTCAGTCTGAATTACTAAAGCTATATGATGATCAAGACCCAGCAGTCAGATACTGGGCTGTTCAAAGTCAGATCATCCGCGGTCTCAAAAGCTCTTCAACAAAAACACTTTACCGTCAGGCCTTAAAAGATAATAACCCGACTGTTCGCTCCACTGCTGCAGAAGGTCTGGCCAAGCTAGGGTTTGAAGAAGAGACACTACCAACCTTCAAAAATTTACTGCAGGAAAAAGAACCGAATCTGGCCCTCTATATTGCTCGTTGCTTAGCCACTTCACTAAAAGACGTTCGCCCAATCGAGTCAGAGATTCGTGCGGCCAGACAACAGTACCTGGCTGCTCCAGGATCAAAAAGACGCTGGAAAGACTTTGTCTACTCAGCATTTACTAGTTGGGCCCTGGAATGGTCGTTGATTAAATCCGGTCTGAATAATTTTGAGGATTTTGAGTAAGATAAATTAACAACTTACTCAACTTTAAAATTCACTCAGAAGTCTTAAGATGTCTCCCGCAGAGGGCTGCCGGGCTCCGGATCTCTACGTCATAGACACAAATCCTTTCGTGGTATTCGTGACTTTCATGGTTAAAAGAATTCGGGGCCTTGTATAAAAAGTCCTTTTGTGATCTTCGTAATTTCCTTATTTAAAAGTCACTCTAAAGTCCTAATATTTCTCCCGCAGAGGGCTGCGGGGCTCCTAGCATCTCTACGTCATAGGCACAAATCCTTTCGTGGTATTCGTGACTTTCGTGGTTAAAAATATTCGGCGTCTTATATAAGAAGTCACTTTTCTGATCTTCCTGATAAAATACTTCTCATCACTGTTAGTATCTTTCCCGCAGAGGGCTGCAGGGCTCCCAGGATTTTAATAACTAAAAGCGAAGCGAACTAATCTTCGCATACGACGCGAAAGTATCATTAAAGATGCTTTGAATGAGGAGTCACTTATTGCCAAAAGCTATTGCTGCTTATTCAGTGGCCGTCCCCCGAAAATCTAATTTATCCTGTCCAGATAATGATATTACAGAAAGTTTTGAACGCGACCCAACGTGACCATCGCCAAAAACAAAATTGCTTTTTTGCTGAGGGTGCCCCTGAAACTCAGGGTATTCCCACATCCACGAAGTTCTATTCGTCTCTGTTGCATTCATGTAATGCCAGACGTAATAACCGTTCCCAGCTGACATACTGATCTTGCCATCGGCAAACCAATACTTTTCTGAGGTTAATAAATGTGCTCTTGGTTTTTCGGCAGTCCATTCTTTCTTTAGACCACCCAAGTACTGGTTTAATCCATAATCAAAGTCATTTCTACCATACCAATCATAGCGAGGAGTGATACTCATAGTCGCCTGTGGGCAGTGCATCGCTGTCCCACTGGGTGAACGCTTGACATAACCAGGGTGCTTTTCGAACCAGGATGTGTTACTGATACTTGTGTAGTTAGCACGGAATGGGTTCCCGTCGGTAGGTAAGACTCTATCGTGGTCAGTTGCATAGGAAATTCCCCAGGTCGCTAACTGCTGGAGATTGCTCATGCATACTGCCGACCTGACGGCTGTACGTGACTTCCTTAAGGATGGAATCAATATTGTGATTAATATTCCGATAATAGAAATAACAACCAATAATTCAAGAAGGGTAAATTTTCTCATAGAAGACCTACATAAATTAACATACCAATACATAGATGAATTTTTTGAATCCCACGGTGTTAATATAGTTTTTCTGAAACTTAAATAGAAATTTTTTGAATATTTACTAAAGAAGAATTACTTCGAAACTTTTTTAACTTTTCCCCAGGCGACATCTGCCAGGCCTTGGGCGCCACCTTTTCCATCTGAAGAAAAGGTGTAAACTTCCTGCCAAGTTTTACCGCCATTGGTACTGCGCAATATGGATTGGCGCTTTCTACTGACATTGATTAACGTTCCTTTCTCTGATGCCGAAATGATTCCAGACAGATTCTTTTGAGGAACTTCTTCCCAGTTTATGCCATCTTTGCTTTTCTTTGCGGTGATTCCCGTTGCCCAGACATAACCTCCAGCGACTGACAAACAAGAAGACCGACTTGCCGGCCTTTCTATTCCAAGAGGCACTTTTTCCCAAGTCTGACATTTATCTGTAGAACGATAGATGAATTCACCTTCTCTGAGAAGCAGGAAAGCTCCGTTGAAGTAAACAAAACCTTTGGAGCCTTTTTTGCTCCAGTCTGGGACTTCATGAGATTTCACAACCCAGGTCTTTCCAAGGTCATCGCTGTAAATGCTTGGTCCAGCATCTACAAGTACCCAGACTCTGCCATCTCCGTAAGCCAGAGATGCATGTCCAAGATTCGCCTTAGCTTTTTGGCCGTTTTCATCCTGCATGCTGTAAGGGTTTGTTGTAAACCAGGTCTTTCCAAGATCCGGAGTTGCTGAAAGTTGCATTATGAAAGAACCTTCTGCCGCGATAAAATTCATCGTAGTCCCCATATTATAAATTGGGCCTTTCTTACGACTTACTTTAGTTTTACCGGAAGTTAAATGCTTCCAATTAGCTCCATCATCTGTAGCGATAATCGTTCCCGGTGCACTCCAGCCAGAGGCAATGGCAAAGACACCATTTGTATAAGCGACGTTATTCCAAACTGCCCAATAACCGTGATCTCCACCGGTACGTCCTATAAAGCTTTGCTGCCAGGTTTTGCCATCGTCTCGCGAAACGACAACATTCAAACCATGACCGGCAGCAACAAAGATCCCCTCTTCTTGTTTTGGCGAGAAATCTCCTAATGGAAGCTTGGCGCGTATCTCTTCATTTTTGGCTTTATCCTCAGCCGTTTCTTTGGCGAATAAGGAAGAGCTGACTAGAGCTGATAAAAGTATATTTTTTATAAATTTCATTTAGATTTTCAATTGTTTATTTTTAAATTGTGTGGTTCCATATTTCCGGCGTCGTAGCGCCAGGGTATCCTCTCTAGCTCCGCTATTCATCTTAAGCGCCGGGCTCCCAGGATCTTCCTCTGCGATGCGTAGCACAGCGGCTACCCCAGGGTACCTTCTACCTCAGTCACCTTTTCTTGTTTCACAATTAATCTTGTCTGGCTTCGCCATTCACCTTGTCAGCGTGAGATAATTTTTCGGCGCCTTATTGAAAAGTTTATCTGAAGTCATAGAATTCTACCCGCAGGGCTGCAGAGCACCCAGGATACAGAAGTTTAATCTTCGACATAGATCACATAACGCATTGCGGCTTGAGCAGGAAGCTTACAATCCTTCCAGGTTTTGCCTTTATCAAAAGAGACTTTTGGTTTGTCTGTATATCTATACCAAGGCCCTGCCGAGAAATAGGCCTTTGAACTCGTAATTAATGTTCCTGGAAAGCTTCCTCGTTTGATCTTTTTCCAGCTTTGGCCATCTTTAGATTCATAACAGATTTTAGATAATTTAAGAATGAATCTTTCGCCATCAAAAACGACATCGCGGATTTTATCTCTCTCATCAATCTTGAGACTGATTTCTTCCCACTTAATCCCATCATTTGAATA